>JACAES010000085.1 GCA_013388735.1 Chloroflexota bacterium
AATTAACTCGGCCTGCAAACCGTCGTCCAGATCGTGCGCGTTGTAGGCCAGTTCATCGGCAGCATTGGCAATCTGCGCTTCAATGGTGCCTCGAAGCTGAACATCAAATCCGGCGATATTGCTCAAATCATATTCAGTTTCATGTTTGGCAATCCCTTCGAGAGTTTCAAATGTCAGGTTCAAACCCGGCCATTCCGGGTATCGCTGCTCCAGTTCTGTCACCACTAGGTAGGTCTGGTGATTGTGATTAAAACCGCCGCACCCTTCCGTCAGCCGGTTGAGAATGCCCTCTCCGGCGTGGCCGAAAGGCGGATGCCCCAGGTCATGCGCCAGACAAATCGCCTCCACCAGGTCTTCGTTAGCCGCCAGCACGCGCGCCAGCGTGCGGCCAATCTGCTCAACCTCCAGCGTATGCGTCAGGCGCGTTCGATAATAATCACCCTCATCATTGACAAACACCTGGGTTTTGTACTCCAGCCGCCGGAACGCCTCCGAATGAACGATGCGGTCGCGGTCACGCTGGAAAGCCGTCCGATACTCCGGCTCGGCGTCCTGGTAGCGCCGCCCCCGGCTCGCCCGGCTCAACACGGCATACGGAGCCAGCGTGTCCGCCTCAATCTGTTCCAGATGACTGCGTGTTACGAACATACCAGCCTCTCGTGGTCGCAGTAAACCACGCGCCCTTCGGCCATCGTCAGGTAAACGTGGACAGCCTCATCTACCAGAACCATATCCGCATCCTTCCCTACTTCCAGGCTTCCCTTGCGGTCGGCCAGATGAATCGCGCGCGCGGCATTCCAACTACACGCCCGCCATGCCCGTTCCAGTGGCTCCGCGGTCGCCTGCATATAATTTCGCAGCGCAGTATCCATCGTGAGGATGCTGCCCGCCAGCGTGCCATCCGGCAGCCGCACCGCGCCGTCCTTGACCATCACGCTGCGTTCATCAAGCGTACACTCGCCGACGGGCATCCCCGCGCAGCGCACGGCATCGGTGATAAGAACCACCCCGTCCATACCCTTTGCCCGTGCCAGAACCCACATCGCCGCCGGATGTACATGAACATTGTCCGCGATTAACTCACATCGAATTTGAGGCAGCGTCATCACCGCGCCGGCCACACCCGGTTCGCGGTGATTAAACCCGGTCATGGCATTAAACGTATGCGTGGCATGAGTCAGCCCCAACTGCGCCGCATCCACGATCTGCTCGTAAGTCGCGCCGGTATGCGCTGCCGATACCGTCACCCCACGCCGGACGCATTCGGTGATGAGCCAGTGGTTTTCCGCGTATTCCGGCGCTAATGACAGCAGACGAATAATGTCCAGATCGAGCAGCGTCCGGGCTTCGCGGCTGTCTGCCCGGCGAATACATTCAACTTTCTGCGCGCCGCACTTGCCGGGGTTGAGGTACGGCCCTTCGAGATGCGCCCCCAGGATCGTCGCGCCGTCGGGCTGTTGGCCCTGGGCAACAGCGACGATTTTCAGCGCCGCCAGGATGCGCTCGTGTGTATCTGCCCAGGTCGTCGCCAGAAAGCCGGTGACACCGTGACGGGCATAAAACTGTGCCATACAGCGCAGGCCATCCGGCGACGCATCCATCGTATCAAACCCGGCAGCGCCATGCACATGCACATCAATGAAGCCGGGCAGCAGAATCAACCCGCCCGCATCTAGCCGCGCCACGCCATCCAGTTCAGGCGCGGCGCCTACACCCATCCGCGTTATACGCCGCCCCTCGCAGTAAACCCAACCATCATCAGACACGTCGTCTGGTGTTACCATTCGTGTATTGTAGATCAGTACCGGATCAGCCATCTGCCGCCCCCTGCTCTATAACCCTATTTTAAC
Organism: Chloroflexota bacterium; assembly: GCA_013388735.1. Taxonomy (GTDB): domain Bacteria; phylum Chloroflexota; class Anaerolineae; order Aggregatilineales; family Phototrophicaceae; genus CFX2. The sequence goes on from JACAES010000085.1 coordinate 1,851, forward strand.
CGATGACTTCACGCCTGCACCTGCCTGTTGTCGGATGGCCGTGCCGATGTTATAACGATACATAACGTAAGCCACATTCACCAAAAGGCCATATCCAACCATGAATGGGGACACCGAGCCGAAAGGCACACCTACCAACCCCTACTTACAGCGTTATGTTCCGCCCAAAATCGAGGGCAACTTCACCGGTAAGCATATTATCACCGTAGATCAATTTGAACGCAAAGACCTGCAAATCCTGTTCGATGCGGCCATTTCGATCCGTAAACGCATCCACCATGCGGATCGAGGGCTGACGGAACTATGCGCCGGCAAGATCATGGCCTCGCTGTTTTTTGAAGCCAGTACCCGAACCGACATGTCATTTCAGGCCTCCATGCGGCGGCTCGGCGGCGAAGTCATCGCCGCCAGCAATGGCGTCCAGTTTTCCTCGGTTTATAAGGGCGAAAATCTGGCAGACACGGTGCGCGCCGCCGGCTGTTACGCCGATGTGATCGTGCTGCGCCATCCCCAGCTTGGCTCGTCCTACGAAGCCGCCTATTACCTGGATAAGCTCAACAAGCGCATCAAAAATCCATCGGTTATCATCAGCGGCGGCGACGGCATCGGCGAGCATCCGACCCAGGCGCTTCTGGATATGTTCACCATTTACGATCTCAAAAACCGGAGTCTCGATAACCTGACTATCACGTTGGTGGGTGATCTGCGCAACGGGCGCACGGTTCACTCGCTGGCAAAGCTGCTGGCCCACTACGGCCCGCAGAACGTTTCTCTGAGTTTTGTTTCGCCGTCTACGCTGCAAATGCCCCGCGCCATCATTCAGATGTTGAACGACAAAGGCATGACGATCTACGAAACTGCCGACCTGAACGAGGTGCTGCCGCACAGTGATGTGATTTACTGGACTCGCGTGCAGGAAGAACGTTTCGAGGATGCCGCGGCATACGAAGCTATCAAGGATGATTTCATCATGACTCCGCCCGTCCTGGCGCGCACAAAGTCAGACGCCATCCTCATGCACCCACTGCCGCGCAAAAATGAGATGGGTACACGCGACGACCATGATATCCTGGACGAAGACCCACGCGCGGTGTATTTCGAGCAGATGGAAAACGGCATGTTCATCCGCATGGCGCTGCTGGCGAAAGTGCTGCGCGGGGTTTACGTCTGATGTTCATCCAGATACCTGGCATGATAGACCCCCATACGCATCTGCGTGACCTGGACTGGTCGCACAAGGCAACCTTCGCCAGCGAAACGGCGGCGGCTGTCGCCGGGGGCTACTGGGCCATTTTCGATATGCCGAACACGCCGCCGTCCACTACTTCGCGCCCGGCGCTGGATCGCAAGCTGGCCGCCTTGCGCAGTCAGGCGGTTTGCGATTGGGGCGTTTACTTCGGCGCATCCCAGGCCGACAACACCAACCAGTATGCCGACGCTGCCGGCGACGTATGCGGCCTGAAAATCTTCAACAACGCCACCACCGGTGACCTGCTCATCGAAGATCAGGCCGAACGCAAACGGCACTATGCGGCCTGGCCGTCCTCGAAAATCATCGCCGTCCATGCCGAAGAGGAAACCGTGCTGGACATTCTGGCGCTGGTTCGCCGGTTCCGACGGCGAACTCACTTCCTGCACATCAGCACTGCCAGAGAAATCGCTTATCTGCGGGCGGCGAAGGATGAGGGTCTGCCCATCACGATTGGCGTCTGCCCGCATCACCTCTATCTGACACAGGACGACGCGCACGCGCTTGGCTCGCTTGGACTGATGAAACCCGGCCTCAAAACCGCCGCCGACCGCGATGCCCTCTGGGAAGCCGTCGCGTCCGGGCTTGTGGACGTGATCGAGTCCGATCATGCGCCGCACACCCTGGCGGAAAAACAATCCGAGAAGCCACCTTATGGCGTGCCGGGTCTGGAAACGACCCTGCCGCTTTTGCTGCTGGCGGTGCGGGAAGGCCGACTATCGCTGGAGCGCGTCGTCCAACTGGTCGCCGAAAACCCGCGGCGCATCTGGAGTCTGCCCTGCCTGCCGGATACTTACACCCTGGTTGACCTGGACGCCGGGTTTACCATCGAACGCGGCCAGCTTCATACAGCCTGTGGCTGGTCGCCATTCGAGGGGATGCGGGTGTACGGCAAAGTGCGCGAAACCTGGATTCGCGGCAGCAAGGTTTTCGACGGTGAACAGGTGCTTGTCCCGCCAGGTTTTGGGCGAAACGTATTCGGCGAGGCCGCATGAGGGCGATTTTTCTGGCCGTTTACGGTTTTGTTTATACCGGCATCATCCGGCGGCTGATTTTCCGTTCGTCCGCTCAGCAAGCCCACCGGCAGATGCTTCACCTGCTGGCCGCCCTCGACCGGTCGCCGCTGCTGTGCGGCCTGCTGGCTGCTATACGCCGGCTGGCTTTCGCCGAACAGCAACGATCGGTCGGCGGTGTCATGCTGGCAACTCCGCTGGTTCTGGCCGCCGGGTTGGTGAAAGGCGAAGGCTTTGACACTGAGGACGCGGCCTGCGCCGCCGTCGCGCGCGGCGAAAATATCATCCCTGGCTGGCGCACCATGCCCCGGTTGGTCGGGCCAGTGGAGTTCGGCTCGTTCACCCGACATCCACGCCTCGGCAATCCCGGCATCGTCGTCTGGCGGGACGAAACCACCCACTCGACTCAGAACCGCGTCGGGCTGCGCAATCCCGGCGCGGTGGCCGCCGCCGCGTTCCTGGCGCGCCACCGCCCAAATCTGCCGGCCTGCTTTGGGATCAACATCGCCGTCAGCCCCGGCGTCACCGATCTCGACCGGCAGGTGGTGGAAGTAACCGAATCATTCCGGGTTTTTCTCGACCAGGGAATACACCCATCCTGGTTTACGCTCAACCTGAGCTGCCCAAACACCGAGGATGACCCCGGCAGCCGCCACACCGAAGCGTTAACCCGCCACCTGTGCTGCGCCGCGCGGGATGCCATCGGCCCGGCGAACATCCCGTTGTGGGTGAAAGTCAGCCCGGAACTCGCGCCGGAGCAGTACCGCGTTCTGCTGCGAATTTTCCACGAAACCGGCGTCCGGGCCGTCATCGCCACCAATACCCTGCCCGGCCCAGCCCCGAACGACCCTTCGCTCACGGCCGGGATAGGCGGCAGGCGATTGCGTGAATCCGCCCTGGAAGCCGTTCGTTTGCTGGCGCAGGAAAAAGCTCTGCGCTACTACGCGGTGGACATCATCGGCTGCGGGGGCATCCTGGATGGCCGCGCTTACCGGCAGTTCCGCGAAAGCGGTGCGGAGGCCGTGCAGTACTGGTCGGCGCTGATCTACCGGGGGCCGCTGGCGGCGGCGCTTATCGAAAGCGAATCACAACATGGAAACACTTGATACTCGTATCGCCCGCATTCTTCTGGAAATCAATGCCGTCGGCTTCGCGCCGGACAGGCCGATCACGTTTAAATCCGGTATCGTCTCGCCGGTATATGTAGATAACCGCGGTCTGCCTTATCATCCAGCCCAATGGCGGATTGTAATCGAAGGTTTCCAATCACTCATCCATCAGGAACAGATGCGTTTTGATGTGGTAGCCGGGGTCGCCGTCGGCGGCGTGCCGCACAGTGCGGCGCTGGCTTATACCCTGGAACGACCATCGGTGTTCATTCGTAAAGAGGCCAAAGGACACGGTAAGCAGAAACGGGTTGAGGGCGGAGATGTTCAGGGGCGGCGCGTCCTACTCATCGAAGACCTGGTGACAACCGGCGGCAGCAGCCTGGACGGCGTGGCTGCTCTGCGCGAGGAAGGCGCGCTGGTCGAGTTTACCCTGGCAATTGTCAGCTATGGTTTCCCGGAGTCACTGGCCGCATTTGAATCGGCGGGCGTCCAACTGCACACCCTCACCAACTTCCGCGCTATTATGGAACAGGCCCAGCAGCTTGGAAAGCTGGATGCATCCCAGGTCGCCACAGTTTCGGAATGGCTCAAAGACCCGTATAACTGGAAACAGCCATGAGCATCATCACCAGATACAACACCCGCGCCGACGCTGTCAATTCGCTGCTGTGCGTCGGGCTGGATTCGCAGATCGAACGCCTTCCGAAATCCTTTCGCCAGGACGATCTGCCCCAGTTTTCCTTCAACCGCTGGATCATCGAACAAACCGCTGAGTATGCGGCAGCCTTCAAAGCCAATATCGCCTTTTACGAGGCGTGCGGCCAGCAGGGGCTTCATGAGCTTCACCTGACTATTGACTACCTCCGCCAGCATTACCCTGACATCTTCACCATCTGCGATGCCAAACGCGCCGACATCGGCAGCACCAATCAGGCTTATGCGCAGGCGATCTTCGACCAGATGGGCTTTGACGCCATCACGCTCCATCCGTATCTTGGGCGCGAAGCACTTGAGCCATTTTTGTCGCGCGCGGATAAAGGGTGTATCGTGCTGTGCCGCACCTCAAACCCCGGCGCGCGCGAGTTTCAGGATTTGGAGACAGGCGGAAAACCGCTCTGGCTGGTCGTCGCGGAACAGGTCAGCCGGGAGTGGGACGTTAAACACAATTGTATGCTGGTGGTCGGCGCGACCTACCCGGAGGAAATGCGCCGGATCAGACAGGCCGTTGGTGAGATGACGTTTCTCGTGCCGGGAATCGGCGCGCAGGGCGGCGATATAGAAGCCACTATACACGCAGGGTTAAACGCAAGCGGCAAAGGATTGATCGTCAACGCATCCCGCAGCATCATCTTCGCCGGCAATCCGGCTGAAGCCGCCCGGTCGCTGCGTGACGACATTAACGCGCATCGTTAGAAACGCACGAGGGCGACATATGCCGCCCTCGCCATTTCGCTTATCCTGCTTTGATCTGCCGACGGATGCTCTCGGCCACAATTTCCGGTTCCGTCCCAAACGCAAAACTGACCCGCAGACGGCCTTCCGGGTCAACCAGATAGGATCGGGTCGTATGGTCTATCAGGTAATCCGCACCGGAGCCGGTATCGGTGCGGCGCTCATAGAACAGACTATATTCCGGCCCAATGCGCGCCAACGTTTCATCATCCCCGGACAGCCCGATGAAGGTCGGGTCGAACAGGGCCAGATATTTCGCCAGCGCCTCCGGTGTATCGCGCACACCATCCACGCTGATGAACACGATCTGCACCGCATCGGCGTCATCACCCAAAAGCCGCCGCACCTGTTTGTACTCCGCCAGCGTCAGCGGGCAAAAATCCGGGCAGTGAGTGTAACCAAAAAACAATACCGCCCATCGTCCACGCAGGTCGCTTAAACTCAGCGGCTCGCCCGTGCTGCTGGGCAGCGTGAAGACGCTTAGTTCAACCGGTGGGTCGTACACCGTACCCGTGTATTCGGTATCCTCCGGCGCGGCTTCAGCTGGCCGGCGGGCCGCCTGGTACAGGACGAACGCAACCACCACGACACTCACCAGCAAAGCCGCCAGCAGAAAAAGCGTTGTCTTTTTGCTCTTATCCGTTTGGGAAGCCATTACTCTTCAGTGACCCATGCTCATACCCATCATTTTGTCGTACACTGGCACAGCAACCGCCAGTTCCGCGCCTGACTCAAATACCAGCGTCAGCATAAACGCCTGCCCCGGAAGCAAGTCACGCGGCAGTTCCATCAGCATCACGTGATAGCCGCCCGGTTTCAATTCCACGCTGCCGCCCGCCGGAATTTCAATCCCGCCTTCCACCGGGCGCATCTTCATCACATCGTTTTCCATCAGCACTTCATGGATTTCCACCAGCCCGGCGGCATCCGTCGCCCCCCCTACCAGCCGGTCGGCTTCCGCGCCCCGGTTCAGGATGAACATGTAAGCCGCGCTGACGCTGTCTGTCGCCATAGCGGCCTCCGGCGTGGACTCCATCATCATCTCCGGCGTCGCTTCCATCGCCATGTCCATCATCTGTGCCGTCGGGCGCGCCCAGGCATTAACGATCACCAGATCACCCATCGCAGGCGGCTCGCTCAGGATCGGCGCACCCAGCACCACTGATTGCGGTTCACCCCCATCCACCATCTCAAAGGTCAGCGTCAGACTGATTGCCGCGCCAACCAGGAGTTCGCGTTTGAGTTCCATCAACATCACGTGATAGCCGCCCGGCTTCAATTCCACGCTGCCGCCCGCCGGGATTTCAATCCCGCCTTCCACCGGGCGCATCTTCATCACGTCGTTTTCCATCAGCACTTCATGGATTTCCACCAGCCCGGCGGCGTCCGTCGCCCCCGCCACCAGCCGGATGGCGCTCTCCCCTCGGTTTTCGATCATCATATAGGCCGCGCTCACACCCTCCACGCTTCCCATATGTTCCATACCCATTTCCGGCGTCGCCTCCGGCATCATAGCAGCGGCAGTAGCCCGCGCCCACACGCCGCTTATCAGGATGTCGGGCATTCCCATATCCATACCCATCATATCCTGCCCCAACACAGCCGGCGGAGCCACCAGAAGAACGACCAGCAGCAGACAGAAAAACACGTTTCGCTTCATAAAACACCCTTTCTGTGTCCGGTAGAATCCATCCAAGACTTCACGCCCCGATTTTACTGCCCAATAAGGCTTGGGACAACCATCACAAAGGTCATGTTGAAAATCCCGATAAACTGCAATTTTTATTTGCCTCTCACAAATGAACAGGCTAAAATTGTCGCTCGACAGTGAATGTGTCAAATTTCACCCCTTTTCAATACGATTGGTACTGAACGGAGAAAAGCCGCTGCCTATAATGAATAAGGGTTAGCAACCCCGTACCCTAAATACAGGATTGTTTTTAGCGTGACCGGGTTTCTCGGTTGCGAAAGTATAGTTTTAGGAGGTCGCTTCTATGAAGAAAGTACTGTTTTTTGTGACGCTGCTGGTACTGACCCTCGCGCCGGTCGCCAGCGTGGCTGTCGCCCAGGACACGCCAAAGGCGCTCGAAGATGGCAAACTCACCATTGCCTGGATTCCGAAGGCGCTCAATAATCCGGTTTTTGAACTGGGCCGCGATGGCTGTTTCGCCGCGGCAAAAGAACTGACCGAAATGGGTCCGTATGAGGTCGAATGCCTCTACCTCGGTTCGGTTGCCTCTGACATGGCGGAACAGGCCCGCGTGATGGCCGATGCCGTCGCCCAGGGCGTGGACGCGATTGGCGTTTCCTGCAACAGTGATGCCGGCTGCGTTGAGCCAATCAACTCGGCTATCGAAGCGGGCATCCCGGTTATGACCTGGGACTCGGACTCGCCCGAGTCGAATCGTTTCACCTATCTGGGTGTCAGCAACTACCTGGGTGGACGCGCCGCCGGTGACCTGTTGGTTCGCACGATGGGTACCGAAGGTAAAGTCGCGCTGCTGACCGGCGTTCCTGGCGCGCCCAACCTCGAACAGCGTATCCAGGGCTTCAAGGATTTCGTCTCCAAATATCCTGGTATTGAAATCGTAACGACCGTCGCCGGCAACGATGACATCAACCTGAGCGTGCAGGTAGTCGAGGAAACCATGCAGACCAACCCTGATCTGGATGGCTGGTTCTTCGTCGGCCTGTGGCCCATCTTCGCTGGGCGCGGCGCGATGCCGCTGTTTGAAGAAGCTGCTCTGCGCGCCGAAGACGATCTGAAGGCCATCGCCTTCGATACCCTGCCGGTTGAACTGGAATGGCTCCAGGCAGACCTGCTCGATGGTCTGGTCGGCCAGAAATACTGGGGCTGGGGCTACGACACCGTTCACATGATCTACGACAATATCGTGAACGGCAAACAGTTCGCTTCCTTCACCGACTCCGGCATGGACATCGTGACCGACGCGAACGTCGAAGCGATGGCGGCCGCCTGGGCCAACAGTGATTTCACCCAACCGCTGCCCCCGGCTTTCCCGCCTGCCGATGGCAAATTCACCATCGCCTGGATTCCGAAAGCCCTTAACAACCCGGTCTTTGAACTGGGCCGCGAGGGCTGTTTCGTCGCCGCCGCAGAGCTGACCGAAATGGGGCCGTATGAGGTCGAATGCCTGTACGTCGGTTCGGTTGCATCTGACATCGCCGAACAAGCCCGCGTGATGGCCGACGCCGTCGCCCAGGGTGTGGATGCTATTGGCGTCTCCTGCAACGAGCCAACTGGCTGCGTTGAACCGATCAACTCGGCAGTTGCAGCGGGCATTCCGGTCATGACCTGGGACTCCGACGCTGCCGCCGAAGCACAGCGCCTCACTTACCTGGGCGTCAGCAACTATGACGGCGGTGTGGCTGCCGGCGAGCTGCTGGTTCGCGCGATGGGTGAAGAAGGCAAAGTCGCCCTGCTGACCGGCGTTCCCGGCGCGGCTAACCTCGAACAGCGCATTCAGGGCTTCAAGGACTACGTTGCCCAGTACCCCGGCATCGAAATTGTGACGACCGTCGCCTGCAACGATGATATCAACCTCGGCGTGCAGGTAGTCGAAGAAACCATGCAGACCAACCCTGATCTGGATGGCTGGTTCTTCGTCGGCCTGTGGCCCATCTTCGCTGGGCGCGGCGCGATGCCGCTGTTTGAAGAAGCTGTTCTCAACGGCGACATGAAGGCCGTCGCTTTCGATACGCTGCCCGTTGAGCTGGAATGGCTGAAAGACGGGCTGCTGCATGGTCTGGTCGGCCAGAAATACTGGGGCTGGGGCTACGACACCATGCACATGCTTTACAACCACGTAATCTACGGCACGCCGTATGAGGACTTTACCAACTCCGGTATGGACATCGTGACCATTAACAACGTAGACGCGATGGCGACCGCCTGGGAGACGCAGGACTTCACCCAGCCGCTGCCGCCGGCCTTCCCCGGAGAGTAAGTAAGACCCTCATCGGAAATTTCCCGATGAACTGAACTGCTGGCGGGATGAACAATCCCGCCAGCGCGAATCTAGCGCCTGAGGTGTGTCTTGCAAAACCAACCCATCCTTCAAGTCAGGGGCATATCCAAAGCCTTCCCCGGTGTGCAGGCCTTAAGCGATGTGGATTTTGAGGTTTATCCGGGCGAGGTCGTTGCCTTGCTCGGCGAAAACGGTGCCGGCAAATCCACGCTTATGAAGATTCTGGCGGGCGCTTACCAGAAAGACTCCGGGCGAATTTATCTCAACAACCAGGAAATCGAATTCACCAGCCCACATCACGCGCAGACGATGGGCATTTCCATCATCTATCAGGAATTTAACCTCGTCCCCACTCAGACCGTCGCCGCCAATATCTTCACGGGCCGCGAACCCCTGCATCGCGGCGTAGGGCGGCTTTTGAAAATGGTTGATAAGCAGGAGATGGAACGCGCCGCCCAGGAAATGCTGAACGTTGTCGGCGCGCACGTCATCCCTACCGACATGATCCGCAGCCTGCCGGTTGCCGAACGCCAGTTGGTGGAGATCGCCAAAGCCCTGTCATTCGACTCGCGCGTGATTATCATGGACGAACCAACGTCTGCGCTCGGAGATGAGGAAACCCAGAACTTATTCAATATTGTCCGTAGCCTGAAAAACCAGGGGCGCGCGGTTATTTTTATCACCCATCGTCTTAAGGAAGTGTTCGAAATTGCCGACCGAATCGTCGTCTTACGAGACGGGCGTCTAGTCGGCAGCGTACCCGCCCATGAAACTTCGATTGACGGCCTGATTTCCATGATGGTCGGGCGATCACTTGACCAGATGTACCAGAAGGAAACCTCCGACATCGGAGATGTCGTCATGCGTGTTCAGGGCTTAACCCGGCACGGCGTGGTTGAAGACGTATCTTTTGAACTGCGGCGCGGCGAAATTCTTGGTTTTGCCGGATTAGTTGGTGCAGGCCGCACCGAAACCGCGCGTCTGCTCTTTGGCGCAGATCCCAAAGACGGCGGAGAAATCTGGATTGACGGCAAAAAACCCAGCATCCACTCGCCCGAAGACGCTATCCGCGCGGGTATCAGTTTCGTGCCGGAAGACCGGGGTAATCAAGGTCTGATTCTGCTCCTCAGCGTCCTCAAAAACGAAGTGCTGCCCACTATGTCGCATTTCACCCACTACGGCCTGCTGGATGGCGCCGCGCTCCAGCAGCGCGCCCAGGATTACGTGAACCGGCTCAACGTGCGAACGCCGAGTCTGGAACAAAAAGTGATGTTCCTTTCCGGCGGCAACCAGCAAAAAGTCGTGCTTGCCAAATGGCTGATGTCTAATCCCAAAGTGCTTATCCTGGATGAACCCACGCGCGGGATTGATGTGGGCGCTAAATCCGAAATTTATGCGCTGATGAGCCAACTTGCCCGCAACGGCATCGGTATCATCATGATTTCGTCCGAACTGCCCGAAATCCTCGCCATGAGCGACCGCGTCCTGGTGATGTGCGAGGGGCGTGTCACGGGCATTATAGACCGCCAGGAAGCAACCCAGGAAGTCATCATGGCCTATGCCACCCGGCACGCTTCCGCACAAGGAACAGCATAAAATGAGTGATATAACAGCCCCCCCCCGCCCCGCCAACGCGCCTGCGCGCTTCCACTGGCGTCGCATCATTCGCGGCCAGGAAGTCGGTATCTTCCTGGTGCTGGTCGGCATGATTCTGTTTTTCAGTCTCTCGACCGACCGTTTTCTGACGTCGATCAACCTGACCAATATCATGCTTAACTTCTCGTGGACAGCTATAGCGGCCTTTGGCATGACGATGGTCATCATCTCGGCAGGCATTGACCTGTCGGTCGGTTCGGTGATGGCACTGGCCGGGATAGCCACCGCCATGCTGCTCGCCCGCGACAATTCACCGTTCGCTGGCCCGGACGGCAGCGTCCCCGATGCAGTGATCCCGCTCGCCGTCCTTGCCGGCCTGGCTGTCGGTGCCCTCTGTGGTCTGGTAAACGGCCTGCTGATTACCCTTGCTCGCCTGCCGCCCTTCATCGCCACACTGGGTATGCTGCAAATTGCGCGCGGCATCGTCTATGGTTGGTCGCAGGGGTGGCCGGTTCAAAACCTGCCGGGGAATTTTATGGTGCTGGGCAGGCAGAACATACCGGTCGGCAGTTTTAACTTTCCGCTGCCAACCGTCATCATGCTGGTTGTCGGCATCATCGCCTGGATTTTTCTGACACGCACGGCCTGGGGCTATCGCATCTTCGCCGTTGGCGGTAACGAACAAGCCGCGCGTCTGTCCGGTATCAGCGTTATGCGCACCAAATTGATGATTTATACCATATCCGGCCTGCTGGGCGGGGCCGGCGGCGTGCTGCTGACGGCACGCCTCGGTGTGGCCGCCCCAACCGCTGCCCAGGGTTACGAACTGGATGTGATCGCAGCGGTCGTGGTCGGCGGCACCAGCCTCAGCGGCGGTGAAGGCAGCATCCTCGGTACGCTTATCGGCGCGGCCATCATGGGTGTCCTGCGCACCGGCCTCAACCTGATCGGCGTCGAAGCCTACTGGCTGCCATCCGCCCAGGGTATCATCATCATCGGCGCGATTACACTTGATCAGTGGTTCCGCCGCCGTCAGGGTAAATCAGCAGGCTTCGCGCGCCTGTTCAGCCGAGGCGGAAGATGAACGCCTACGAACGAGTGATAAAACGACTGCGCGGCGAGCCGGTAGACCGGCCTCCCAATTTCGATATTATGATGCAGTTCGCCGCACATTATATCGGCCAGCCGCTGTCAGCTTACTACCAAGACTACCGTGTCCTGTGCGATGCGAACTTTGCTGTCCAGCAGGATTTTTCGCTGGACATCCTTCAGGCTATCTCCGACCCTTACCGCGAAACCCATGACTGGGGCGCGGAAATCGGCTTCCCAGAAGATGGCCTGCCCATCTGCGAAAATCCACCGCTGGCCGAAGACTCGAACTTCCATCGGCTGCATCCGCCTGTACAACCAGGCCGGCGCATGACCGACCGCCTGGAGGCCATCCGCCTGTTCCGCCAGCGCGCCGGCGGCGAAGTGCCGGTGATGGGTTGGGTAGAAGGCGCGCTGGCCGAAGCCGCCGATCTGCGCGGCGTCAGCAACCTGATGCTCGATTTTTACGACCGACCCGACTGGCTGGAAGAACTGCTGGAAAAGTGTACCGAAGTCGAAATCGCCTTCGCCCGCGCTCAGATTGAAGCCGGGGCGGACATCATCGGACTGGGCGACGCCATCGCTTCTCAGATATCACCGGCGCTGTACGAGCAGTATGCGCTGCCTTATGAGCAGCGTATTTTCGCCGCCGTCCATGAAATGGGTGCACTCGCGCGCCTCCATATCTGCGGCAATACCACCAAAATCCTGCCGAAGATGGCCTTAAGCGGCGCAGACATCATTGATATTGACTGGATGGTGGACATGGCCGCCGCTGCCACAACCTTTGGTAATACTGCCGTTTGCGGAAATTTCGACCCGCTGGCAGTGATGCTCCGAGGAACGCCCGAACAGGTTCGGCAAGCCACCGCCCACTGTATGGAACTGGGCGGCGCGCGCAGTTTCAGCGCAGCAGGCTGCGAAATACCCGATGGAACACCTCACGAAAACCTGCTGGCACAGGCCGGAATGCTCAGAGAGATCAGCCTTCACCAGTCCTGAACACCGCTTCCACACTTAATCGTCACAAACGCCGTCGTCCAAAACGGCGTTTGTTCTTTTTCAGCAGAATCGAGTTTAGCAAAGGGTAAGAAATTCCCTATAATCCGCTTAAAATAGTGGACAAAACCTGTACACATCGAATACATTAATCATGCGTTTGACCGCAGAAATCGAGAAAGTGTCATGAAATCAATTGTTATCATCGGTGCAGGTATGGGGGGGCTGGCCGCCGCCCTGCGTTTACGTCATCAGGGTTTTCAGGTCACGGTGCTGGAAAAACAATCCCGCCCCGGCGGGCGCAGCGGTGTGATCGAAGAGGCGGGTTTCCGCGTAGACCCCGGGCCGACGATCCTGGTGATGAAATCGGCATTTGACGAAACCTATCAGTCGCTCGGCCTCGACATCAACGCGCGCCTGAATTTCGTACAACTTGATCCAAATTACCGCGTATATTTTCATGACGGCACTTACGTTGATCTCTTCAGCGATATGCAGCGCCTCGCGTCGGAAGTCGAGAAAATTGAACCGGGCGCGGCTGCTGGTCTGCACCGTTTTATGGCTTCTGGCGAACGCAAATACGCCCTGGGTATGGATTTCGTGGATCGCAATTACGACCGTATCACCGATCTGATGAATCCGGTTGCAGGAGTGCGCCTGGTGCAAACCCGTTCGTATGAGCGTCTTTATAACCAGATTGGCAGGTTCTTCAAGACCGATAAGCTCCAGAAAGCGTTTTCCTTCCATTCGATGTTCCTGGGTCTGTCCCCCTTTGATGCGCTGGCAATGTACAGCCTCATCACTTACGCCGACCTGGCACTGGGCATGTGGTATCCCAAAGGCGGCATCTACAGCATCATCGAAGACATGCTGGACATCGCCGCCGATCTGGGTGTGGAGATTCGTACCAATGCGGCGGTGCGGCAGATCGCCATCGAAAATGGCCGCGTGACCGGCGTCCACCTGGAGTCGGGCGATTTCGTGCCTGCCGATCTGGTCGTTTCCAATGCCGATCTGCCCTATACCTATCGCTGCCTGGTAGATTCCGCCCATCGCAAGCACTACCCGGACAGCCGCCTAGACAACATGGAATATTCCTGCTCCGGGTATCTGCTCTACCTCGGCGTAGACAAAACCTATAGTCACATGCGGCATCAGGCGCTCTATTTTTCTGAAGACTACCGCGCCAACCTGGATGCGATCTTCAGAACCAAAACCCTGCCGGAAGCGCCATCCTTCCACCTTAACATCCCGACCATCACCGACCCCAGTCTGGCGCCGGCAGGCCACAGCTTGGTTTATGTGCTGGCACCCATGCCAAACCTCACCGCACCGATCAACTGGCAGCAGGCCGCGCCCATCGTGCGTGAGCAGCTTCTCACCGAAATCGAAAAGATCGTTGACCCGGACATCCGGCAGCATATCGTCTGGGAACGTCAGTACACGCCTGAAGACTTCCACAGCGACATCAACGCCGTACATGGCACGGCCTTCGGCTCGCTGGCGCAGGGCTTTTTCCAGTCGGCCTACTTTCGCCCGCACAACAAAGCGCGGGATATTGAAGGGCTGTACTTCGTCGGCCAGGGTACGTATCCCGGCATCGGGATGCCGATGGTCTTGCTCTCGGCAAAACTCGTCACGGAAAGGATTGTGAAAGAGTGGCACTAGAACATTCCGAAAGTTTGATCCACGCACAGCCGGAACACCATGTTTTCGCGCTGCGTCACATCCGTGATACGCTGGATGCCGACTATGCCGCCTGCCGGGACATTATGCAGGCTGCCAGCAAAAACTACTCGTTTGCCGCGCGATTTTTGCCCGCCGACAAACGCCGGCACGTCGAAGCCCTCTATGCCCTGATGCGCGTCGGCGATGACATCGTGGACGTACATTATCAGGGCGACGCCGCCCGCGCGGCTATCGAGCAGTTTGAAGCACTTTACTGGCAGGCGTTCGAAGCCGGCACCAGCGCGCACCCGGTGCTGCGCGCTTACCTGCACACGGCACATCAATTCGGCATATCGCCGGAGCTGATGCGGCCATACTTCCGCGCTATGATCGAAGACCTGACCATCACTCGCTTCTCCACCTTTGCCGACCTGCTGTACTACATGGAAGGCAGCGCCATGACGGTAGGCCGCGCGATGGCACACATCCTGGGGACGAAAACCCAGGCTGTCGAGGATGTGTACGAAGCCGCCGACGCACTTTCTATCGCCATGCAGCTCAGCAACTTCTGGCGCGATGTCGCCCAGGACTGGTCACGCGGGCGCGTATACATCCCGCAGGAAGACCTGGAACGCTTCGGTTATACCGAGGATGACCTTGCTGCCGGGCGCAACAACCAGAACTGGATTAACCTGATGGAATTTGAAATCGAGCGCACGGATGCTTACTACACCGCCGCGCGCCAGGGTGTCGCCGCGCTGCACTCCGGCCAGTGGGCGGTTATGAGCGCCCTAAAAATCTACCGCGCCATTCTGACCAACATTCGCAAAAACCGCTACGATGTTTTTTCAACCCGCGCAGGTGCCAACAAAGTGGAGAAAATCGGTTTGCTGCTGGCCGCTTGGCGGCAAACCCGCTGAAGCGCATCTTTTAATCCGCCTTTGTTTTTGCGCCCCGGCTGTCTTTCGCCGGGGCATTTGTTTTCAGTGGCGCCGCACGTTCATCATCACACCCGGTCGCGGCTCCAGCGTAGCGCCCATGTGGGCATGAACCGGCTGCTGTGCAAGCATCAGGCTGTACTGCTGAAGGATGCGCGCCAGGACGATTTTGCTTTCCACCTGTCCAAACAGCGCGCCGATGCAGTTGCGCGGCCCACCGCCGAACGGCAGATAGGTATAGGGGGCGCGCTGGCGGTTGTTTTCCGGCGTGAAGCGTTCCGGGTTAAAACGCGCCGGTTCATTCCAGTGCGCTTTCATGCGATGTGTGAGGTAAATCGAATACATCACCCGTGTGCCTGCCGGGATGATATATCCCTGAAAATCCAGGTCTTGCGCGGCAATCCGCGCCCCAAGATGAATCGGCGGGTACATCCGCAGCGCTTCATGAATGACCTGATCGAGATAATGCAGCCCGGTGATCTGCTCCAGACTCGGCGGCTCAGGGAATGGCAAGGCGCGCGCTTCTTCAACCGCGCGCTGCATCGCTTCGGGATGTTTTCCCAACAGATACAGCGACCAGCTTAACAGCGCCGTGCTGGTGTCATGGCCGGCGATCAGCATCGTCAGCAGTTGGTCGCGGATGAGATCATCGTCCATGCCCGGCGTCATAATCAGCCCGCCCAACAGATCATCGGCTTCGCCAACAGCCGCGCGCCGCGCGCGAATGATCTGGAACAGGTAGTCGTCAAGCTGGCGCAGGACGCGGCCGTAACCCGGCCTGGGAACGCCCGGCCAGATCACCCACCAACCCGGCGAAATGTACTGGATAGCCTTTAAGATCGGCTGCCACAGACGGTTAAGTTCCGGCGCGAAGTCCACCTTGAACAGTGTCTCGGTCAGAATCAGCAGCGCAATCCGCCGCATTTCCACCAGCATGTCACGCTGTTCGCCATCTACCCAGGTCTGCATCACCTGGTCAGTCGCACGCCACATCGTTTCCACATAACGGTTCATCATGTTTTTATGCAGCGAAGGAGTCATGGCGCGCCGCAGGGTATCGTGTTGCTCGCCATCCGTGACCAGCACGCCATGACGCAGCAGCGCCGTCACCGGGTCGCCTTCCGAACGCCAGCGCAGATCATCCCGCGATGATACCAGCACGAAGCGGGCCGCCTCCGGCCCGGCCAGCATGACCGGCTTAAACCCCGGCAGCGTAATCTGAAAAATACTACCTAGCTGCTGCTGGAACACTTCCAGCGCGCCCAGCACGGAACGATCTCGAATCAGCGACCTGAGCGCCAGCAGCGAAACATCCTGATTGGTTGTTGGAATTGGTAAAGACATTCGAGGTGTTTTGGGTGTAGATAGGTACAACCTGCTAACTATACTGCACTCAGCGCCGGCTCTCAAGCCGCGCTGTCACTTTCGACGCGGCAAACAGAACGGACTTGCCGCCCAATCAGAACCATATACAATACGATGAACCGCCAGCATAAACGGTATAACGGTACAGAAGATGTCTCGGTTTACATTTACGCTCCTCATGTTTCTGATATTCCTCTCGGCGGCAAACGCCCAACCGCCCGCCCCTGCGCCGCTTTCGGCAGACCCCGAAATTCAGGCCATGATCGAACGGCTGTCTGCCACGCCGGTGCTTTACAACATGGACACACCCGCCAATCATGAGATATTCCGGCTTGGGCAACAGCTTGGCAATCGCGCCAATGTCTTTACAAAAGTCGGCGACAGCAACACCACCAACGGCGACTTCTTGCAGCCCATTGGCATGAAGGGCGACTTCTGCAACCTCGGCGCTTATGCCGACCTCCAGCAAACGATTGATTTCTTCTCGGTTTCCCCGCTGGCGAACGAGGCCAATTCATTCGTGCATTTCAGCCTCGCTGCCGTCGAGGGCCTCAGCAGTACGGGGGCGCTCGACCCCTTCTGGGCCGGCGATGTCTGTCAGCCAAACGAGTCGCCCCTGGCCTGCGAGTATCGCGTCGCCCGGCCCGGCGTGGCGATTATAATGCTTGGCCTGATGGACGTGCGTTACAAGACCGCCGGCGCTTTCCGCGATAACATCGAGAAGGTCATCCAGCTTTCGATGGAGCGCGGCGTCATCCCTGTTCTGACTACCATCGTCGTGCTGCCCGACCAGGAACGCCTCAGTTTTGACGACTCTATCCGCATCAACATTCACATGCTGGACATGGCCGAACAATATGACGTGCCGTTCATCAACCTGTGGGCGGCTGTCCAGTCCTTGCCGGACTTCGGCATCGGCCCGGATCGCACCCACCTCAAGCACAAAATCGGCGCGTTCTGTTCGTTCGACGGCGCAGAATTGTTGTACGGCGGCACGCTGCGAAACCTGCTCACCCTGCAAGCCCTTGACGAACTGCGCCGGAATGTTCTCAGCCCCGGCTAAAAGCGCTAATATTTAACCCGTCGGAAAATCGTCCATCACCATTCCGGCGGCCACTCTGCCGGACAGCATCACCATCGGCACGCCGCCGCCGGGATGTGCCGTCCCCCCGGCGAAGTACAACCCCCGCACGTCCGGCGCGCGATTATGCGGGCGACGGAAAGCCGCCAGCGGGCTGTTCGACGATGCGCCGTACAGCGCGCCGCGCCGCGCACCGGTCATCCGTTCCAAGTCAGCCGGCGTTATAATTCGCTCAACCCGGATGCGTCCACGCACATCAAATCCATAGCCGGCCAGCCTGCTCAGCACCAGATCGCGGTAATCACCCGCCGATGACCAGTCATAAGCCGGCCCAGTCGGCGGCGCGTTCACCAGCACGAACCAGTTTTCGCCGTCTTCCGGCGCATCTCCCGGCGTAGTCTTAGATGTGACAGCCACATAAATCGTTGGCTCTGAAGGTGCAATACCCTTTTTGAAAATATCCTCGAACTCGCGCCGATAATCTGCCGAGAAGAAAATGTTGTGATGTGCCAGGCGCGGATGCCGGCCTTCGACACCAAGCAGGATGATAAACCCGGAACACGACGACTCAAGCCGCTTCAGGCGCTTCAGCCGCGCTTCACGCTGCGGAGCATCCGGCAGCAGCTTTTCGTAAGTGGTTGTTACATCCACGTTGGCGATCACCGCATCAGCCTCGATCATGCCGCCATCACCCACGATCACTCCGCGAACCGCGCCGTCGGCGACCCGTATCTGCTCCACGCCGCATCCGGCGCGAATCTCCACACCTAGTTCCGCTGCCAGCCTGCCCAGCGCCCGTGTGATGGCGTAGATTCCACCTTCGGGATACCATACCCCGCCGTTCAATTCGACGTGCGCGATCACGTTCAGAGTCGCGGGAGCATGATACGGGCTTGCCCCTACATAGGTCGCAAACCGTCCCAGAAGCCGCCGCATGTGCGGCGAATGCACAAACCCTCGGATGGCGCCGTTCATCGTTCGCCACGCATCCACGCTCAACATATCCAGAGGTGAAACACGCAGCACACTCCGCCAGGTAGGCGGCTGATCGTAAATGAACACCGGCCCGGTGACGCGGTGCAGCCGCGCCGCATACCGCAGGAACGCCAGATAACCTTCGACGTCGCGTTCGTCCAACCGGCTGATCTGCTCCAGTGTGCGCGGCAGATCGCGCGCCAGATCAAGCACTGTGCCATCGGGGTAAAAATAGCGCGTCAGCGGTTCGATAGGCAGCAGCTTCAGGTAATCGTCCAGGCGGCGTCCCGCGCTGGCGAACAATTCTTCCACCACATGCCGCATGGTAATAACCGACGGCCCGGTATCCCAGCGAAAACCGTCCGCCCGCACTTCGCCCATTTTGCCGCCGATGTCGGCGTTTTTCTCCATAACCACCACGCGCCGGCCCGAAGCCGCCAACCGCACAGCCGCGCTCAGGCCGCCCACGCCGGCACCGACTACTACCACCGGCTTAACCATGCGCCGCGCCTCTGGCTTTCGTTGTGATCGTGCGCCCTTTCCAGCGCGGCCCACCGAATCGCCCGCGCCACCATACCGCCTGCACTGCGATCAGCGTCATCAGCACGACCGAAGCGGGCATCCACACAGCATCAACGATTCTCTGCCGCGTCACCGCCGCCGTCAGCGCCCGCGCCCCCACGCCCAGCGCCACCAGCAGCAGCGGCCAGCCCGGCCACCCCGCCGAACCAAACCCGGCCAGCAGCCATATCCAGGGCAGGACGAACAGCGCCCAGTGAAAAACCGTCGAGGCCGCCAGCAGCAGCACGCTGTCTCCATAACCGGCCAGGATGTTTTTCCCAAAACCCGCCCGAACCTCCGGCCATCCCCGGTACATTCGGCATGAAATCAGCCCCGCGCCGTCGGCCATGCGCAGCCGCAGCCCGGCAGCCTTGATGCGTCTGGACAGCGCCACGTCTTCAACAATTGCGCCTTTCACCGCCGCATGTCCGCCCACCGCCCGATACGCGCCTCGCCGGAAGGCCATACATTGGCCGTTAGCCGCCGCAAAAGGTCTCCAGGGCGTATGATGTACCAGCGGCAGCGGCAGATACCCCACGACTGCCAGCGCCATCAGCGGCACAACCAGCCGCTCTCCTCGGCTTTCGGTGATCTGTGTCGGCCAAACTGTCAGCAGATCGGCGCGGGTACGCTGCATCATGGCGGACAGCGCGGCCAGACCATCCGGCGACCAGCGCACGTCCGCGTCGGTGAACACCAGCCACTCACCGGAGGCGGCCTGGGCTAACTGGTGACAAGCCCAGTTTTTGCCCATCCACCCCCGCGGAAGCGGTTGGCCGTGTATCACGCGCAGCCGCTCATCACCATCGCCCGCCGCCCGCGCTGCCTCAGCCGTGCCGTCCTGCGAGTCATCGTCCAGCACGATCACCTCGTAATTCGGATGCGTCTGCCGGAGCAGGCTGCTCACGGTCGCGCCGATGTTTTTTGCTTCATCGCGGGCCGGTATCAGAATCGAGATTCGCGGGCTGAACGCAGCCGGGCGCTGCGCCGCCAACCGGGGAAATACCAGCGCATTGAGGATGGCCGTCAGCGCGATGACCACCAGCGCCGCCGTTATGAAGAAAATGAGCGCGAGTGCCATAACGCCCCCTTTCGCATTCGCAGACCCGGCCACTGCAACAGATCGGCGCGGTGTTTCCAGGCCAGAATTATTGTATTTCCCATCCATGCGGCCAGCAGCGTCGAGTCAGGATGCGCCAGCAGCAGATAAAGCAGCAGGCTCAACAGCGCCAGCAGAACCGCCCAACCGCTGACGACCACGTTCTTGAACCAGAACCACAACATGATGCCCAGCACTGTCGGGGCTTCCCAGATCGTCAGGACGACCCACATGCCAAACGTGACGGCGACCGCCTTACCGCCGCGACCGCGCAAAAACGGCGAAAAAGCGTGGCCGAGAATGGGCGCAGACGCTACCAGCGCCAGTTCCCAACCCGTCAGTCCCGCCGCAAAATTCGCCAGCCCAACCGGGATCGTTCCTTTCAGAACATCCAGCAGCGCAGCTACCACACCCCAGGCTTTGCCCCCGGCGCGGAAAACGTTGGTCGCGCCGGGGTTTCCATCACCAAACCGGCGGATGTCCGTCTTCAGGGTGAAACGGCCAATCCAGTACGAGAACGGCAGCGCCCCGGCCAGAAATGCCGCCGCAAACCACCCAATCATGTCCTCGGCCACCGACTGCGATTAAGCCAGGCCGCCGCTGCCGCTGCGCCCATGCCCAGGAAACCGGTCAGCGCCGGGCCGGGCAGCCCCCAGAACAGCGCCAGACCCATTGTCATGAATACCCAGGTCATCCCATAAATGAACAGCAGCGGTCGAACCGGCGGCTGCGCCGGGTGAACAATCGCCGTCACCACAAACGCGGACGCCAGCCAACCCAGGAAATTTGTCCAGGGAATGCCAAAGTATCCGCCCGGCTCTGCCCACTGCCAGAAGCGCCACGAGACCATCTGCGGGTCAAGGAATAAATCCCAGGCCGTGAAAGCCAGCGCCGAAACCAGCGCGAACAGCCACCGCCGTCCCCCGACCACGCTCCAGGCCAGTGCCCAGGCGCTTGGCAGCATCATCAACCACGCCAATGGAATGATGACCGGCACGCCCGCGACCTGCGGCTGAAGCCGTCCGGTATAGTGATAACTGCCGAACGGAAACCCTGTGGATGACCCCAGGAATTCTACACCCCAGGTGAGCATGGCTACCAAGCCCGCTACCACCAGAACACGGCGCGCGCCCCACCGAAGCGCCAGGATGAGCAGCGTAACCGCGACCTGCACCACAACCGTCAGGCTCACCCCCCACGCCAGCGCCGCCTCGCCCCAGACCCAGCCAATAATCGGCAGGCTAATCATGGAAAGCGTCCAGACTGCCAGCAAAGGAAAATAAGGCGTATCGAGATTACGCAGTCGAAGATAAATACCGGTTACTGTCATAGTGCAAAACGTCCCCTGACGACTATGCAGCCATCGCGCCGGGCTAAAGCGACATGGCAAACTCATGAACTGCCCGTTCAACTTCTGCCCAGGCGGGTTTGTCGGGCAGCAGCAGATCGTGTCCGCCCGACACTTCGACATAACGCGGGCGAACGCTGAAACGATCCAGCAGGCGTCGGGTCAACGCCGGGCGCACCAGTTCATCAGCATCGCCCTGAATGATGAGCGTGGGCGAAGTGATCGAACGCGCCGCGCGGCTACCCTGCCCGCCTGCGCGTTTAATCTGGTCGAACAGCGCCAGCGGCAGCCGAAAGTCGCGGATCACCGCCTGCACCTGTGGATCATCAAGATCGGCATCCGGCCAGAAATTCTGTATCCCGGCGCGCACTTCAGGATTGCCCAAGTCCAGCTTCAGCATCTTAAACGGGCGCACGCCGCGAAAAATCGGCTTCAACACCGGCAGCAGCGCCCACAGTACATGCTCCACTTTCCAGAACGGTGACAGCACCACCAACCCTGTCGGAGAATATCGTGCGGCAGCCTGCAGCGCCAGCGCCCCACCGAGTGAATAGCCGACCACCAACACCGGCGCATGTTCGCGCTGAAGCTGCGCCAGCGCACTCGTCACAGCAGACAACCAATCCTCGTTCGTGCGCTCCAGAAGCGTTTCGATCTGATTACCAAAACCCGGCAGAAGGATACCCTGCGCCGTCCACCCGGCCCGGTGCAGCGACTCGGCCAGTGGGCGCATTTCGGCTGGCGTCCCTGGAAAACCGTGAACAAACAGCACAGCGGCTTTGCCACCCGGCCAGAAAAAAGGCTGATGTTCCTCACCCTGGAAGCCGTTATTGGGCAGCATACGTCACGAACCAGCGCGCAGCATCCGCGCATGAACCAGATCGAAAACAAACAGCAGCCCGCCCTGTACGACTATGCCCCAGCCGTTACCCCGGCGCAGGCCATCATCCGGGCGCGCGCCTCTGGCAAACAGCCATCCGCCCAACATATACAGGATATCCAGCCCGGCATTAATCAGCAGCAGGCGGCGCAGGCCGCGTGTTTCGCGTTCCAGCGTCGCGGCTTCGTTCGCGTCCGGGGCGGTTGAACGTCGTTTCGCGGCGCGGCTGCCGACCACGCCGATAACAATATTGACCAGCCCCCACCCGGCAGCCTGCATTCCCAGTCCGCGCCAGAATGGCTTACCGGTCATCATCAATACACCGGAAAGTATGTTGCCAATATTGATGAACAGCAGCCGGCGAGTCAGTTGTTCCTGAAAGTCCCAGATGACCATCTTTTAATTCCCGGCCAGTTTCTCCGAAGGCACCGCTGCTGACTGGACACCGCGCCGCTTCAGGACACGACCCGCCGCCTGCGCCCAGCGCCGCGCGCGTGCCTGGCTCTCGGCAGCGGTGAACAACGTCACGCCCAGCGTAATCAGGGTATTGGTCATAAAGAAGAATAAAAACTCTTCCAGCGGCAGCCGTCCTAACAGGAAGATGTTGAGCGACTGTTCCGGGTTGATCGTCCACGTACCGGACGTGATCGCCAGCTTATCCGCCGCCGACAGATACAGTGTCATCGGCACGATGCTCAGAAACACCAGGCGGCGGTGTCGCCACAAAATATCCGCGCCGAACGCCAGTTGCAGCATCACCGGCGGCAGCGCCCAAACCAGCAGCAGTCCCAGGTAAGTACCCGGCTGCCAACCGGCTGACAGCATCACCGCCGCGCCAAGCCACAGCGCACCGATCACCAGCGTCGCCACCCGGCGCACCCGCACGCCCCGCCTTATGTTGTGGTCATTGATCGGCAGATGCCGCGCCAGAAACATCAGCCACAAACCGGTCAGGATGGGCTGAAGCACAAAAAACGTGTATTCCTCAATCGGCACGTAGCCGATCAGAACACCCGTCACCAGCTCCGGCTGATACCACCACACGCGGGTAGCGACCAGATAATTATCCCAGGGAGTCGTGTAAATCAGCGCGATCATCGCGTGCGCCAGTATAATAACCCAGATCGGCCAGGAACGCAGCGTCTCCGGCAAAAGCCTGCCGCGCCGGGCATCTGCCGCCGCCACGATGATGAGCAGGATGATGGGTGTTATCAGAAAAACGCCCAGAAAACCGAAATATGTCATCGAACCTCATGTAGATGCAGCTTGACTGTACTATTATAAAAATAGATGGTTAAGTGATGAAAGAGCGGTATATGAGGAAAACCTTAGATTATTTCAGGAACAGGTCAAAATATGAACAAAAACCCGCAGCCGGGCAAACTGCGGGTTTCACATCAGTGACCTGCTTCGCCGCTCAGCGGTTTAACCTGCTCAGCGAGTCCCAGGGTTTCTGCATCACGTCCAGAAGCTGCTGATAGGCCTCGTAGCGCACCAGGTAATGCGGTGTATTTTCGGCGATGGGTTCCTGCCGCCGAACAATACGCACCGCTTTCGCCACCGCGTCGGCGTGATCGCGGTAAGCGCCAACGCCAATCCCCGCACTCATCGCCGCACCTTTGGCGCTGACTTCCTCGCCGTCTGCCACTTCCATCACCATATTCAGCGCGTCAGCAAAAATCTGTGTCCACACCACACTGCGCGACCCACCGCCTGTCATCCGCGCGATTTGAAGCGGGCCGAGGGTGCGAAGTTTGTTCACATGGCTCAGATGCCCGTACACCACACCTTCGTACAAAGCCCGCAGCAGATGCGCTTTGGTATGCCATCCGGCAATGCCGTAAAAACCCGCCCGCGCAGAAGCCTGCACGTTCGAACCGAACAGGAACGGATGGAAGATCACGTCGGTACTATCCGGCGACAGGCTGTCCACCATCTCGCTGCATATCTCATAAACGGATACACCACGTTCTCGCGCCTCTCGCTTTTCTTCGCCACACAGCGTATTGACGAACCATTCCAGATTTGCCATCGAAGTGGCGCTGGCTTCCAGCACCATCCAGTGTCCCGGTATCATGGCGACATGCACCATCGCCAGCGCCCGGTTGACGACCGGTTCTTCGATCAGCACTTCGTTGATGCTCCATGTCCCGGCGATGATACACAGCGTCCCCGGCGCGATCACCCCGGAACCCAGTGCCCCGGCATCCACATCATACAGACCGCCAACTACCGGCGTTCCTTCCGCCAGTCCGGTCGCTTCCGCCGCCGTCCGCGTCACCTTGCCGATCACCTGAGATGATTCGGCCAGTGCCGGCAGCGCGTCGTACAGTTCAGGGATGTCATACCATTCCAGCAGTTCCCGCGTATAACGTCGGTTCGCATTATCAAGCAGGCACGTCCCGCTAATGTCCGTGTAATCGGTCGTGATTTCGCCGGTCAAAAGGTATTTGACATAATCTTTGCACAATAAAATGTGGCCGATGCGTGCGTAAGACTCCGGTTCATTATATTTTAGCCAGGGCAGAAGCGCGTTCGGCTGTCCCGGCCAGAACTCCTGCAAAATGTAGGGGAAAGCCTGATCGAGGATGCCGCGTTTGACCCGCTCATCCAGAATGTCTGCCGCGCGGATGTCTAATGATTGAATACCGTTCCGCACCGGCTGACCGTTTTTGTCCAGCAGATACAGGCCGTTTCCATGTCCGGTATTGCCGATTCCTACAATTTCGTGCGGTTTGACGCCCGCCTTCTGGATAACCTCGCGGATGGCCTCGGCAGTACTCGACCACAGCGATTCCATGCTGCGCTCTGTCCAGCCGGGGCGCGGGTAGAACGTATCCGCCCCGGCGCTGGCGACCGCGATTTCGTTGCCGTCCAGATCAAACAGTGCTGCTTTGGATACCGTATTGCCGTTATCAATGCCCAGTAGGTAGTCCATTTCGCTCGCTCCAGGATAAACGAATAAAAACGGGGCGGCTTTCCCGCCGCCGGGAGAAACCGCCCCTTTAAAGATCGCGCTTTAAACTAGCCCTGATGCAGACGCGGCATATCCGGGTTGCCAGGATTGAAATGCTTCAGGATCACCAGCGGCTCGGTGCTGCTCAGGTTAGCAATCTCCACACCCTCGGCAGCCGCCTTCATCGTGACAAAAAATTCGTCTTCCGTCATCTGGCCGTAGCGGATAAGCGACGGCGAAGAAATCGGGAATTTCCCGAAGCGACCATACCCCTGCACACAAATCAGACCATATGCGCCCTTATCTTTGATCTTCACCGTGCGGCCAGGGTTCACGGTCAGTTCTTTGGCGCTAAAATAGTCGCTTCCATAGACGACCCAGTTTTCATGGTATCCCTGATCGGCCATTGCAGCCGGGTCGCCGGCGGGACGAGGTGCCAGGAAGTGGTTGTCCTTGAAGTTCGGGTCAACATTGGCTTCCCAATCCAGCATACTAAGCAGGTAGTCGTAATCGTGATGGTGTTCCGGCGGCACATCTTTCACCACCAGCGACCAATCCACGACCTGATAGTCCGCGATCAATGACTGCCACATCGAGAACACATCGCTGGCGCGCTGCGGCTCGTAGGTGCAGAACGTACCCGGCGCGTGCAGGATGCCCGGCGGCACATCCCAACCGGTGCCAACCTGCAAGCGATATGACTTGGACAGCGACAGGATTTGGTTGTCACCATCATTCCAGCGTTTCAGACAGTCTTTGACCTGCTCCCGCGTCGTGCCTGGCTCAAGGCCGAAAAATGTATAGGGGAAAGTATCGTTGGCGAAATTATACTGCGGCGGGAAATAATACGCTTCCGGCTTACCTACGCGCCCAACCTTGGCGGCAATTTCATCGCTCTGATGCAGGTGGTGCGGCAGCGGGTACATATTGTCGAAAAACTTGCTGTACATCACCCACCCACCATACTTATCAACGGCTTCCTGCCCCAGGAACTCGACAGGCATTTCGGCCATCGCGTCGGCCAGCGTCACTTTCTGCTGAGCACCCACGTAAATATAGCTCAGTCCTTCGTCATGCGGCGTGCCGGGGCCGTTGTCGGCTTTCGTGGTGGACGAAAACCAGCGTTCGTCAATGCCCCCCCGGTGAGCGCCCAGCGCATACAGATCGTTCGGATGCAGGCGCAGCCGCCGCCCCGGTACGCAAAACGAACGCGGCACCCAGGTCGGCGTCAGCCGTACAATTCCCTCCCCTTGCTGCAGGGCCTGTTCAGTCAGATGTTTAACTTCCTGTTCGTTCATGATGAAATGCCTCTCAAGAATGCTTCTCAGTATGAAGAGGGTCAGAGGCGAACCGGCAGCCCGCCCCCGGCCAATTTACTGTCCGTATACATGGGTATATCGGTGATGCAGACTGGCGATGTCCTCAGCGGAAATCGGCAGCAGCGCGCCCAGTTGCAGTGCCGCCCACACAATCGCTGCGTTATCTTCGGTCATCACTGCCGCTTTGACCGCTTCTTCGGCATTTTTGCCGATGGTGAATACCCCATGATTTTGAAGCAGCGCGGCCAGGCTCTTTGAACCGGCCAGCGTTTCAATCACGACCTGCCCGATTTCCTCTCCGCCGATCAGCGCGAAGCCTCCGCAGGGAATATCGCCGCCAAATTCGTCGGCCATCGCCGTCAGCACGCATGGAATGGAACGTCCCGTCGCCGCAAAAGCCGTCGCATAACGCGAATGGGTATGCGCCACGCCGAACACGTCAGGGCGGTGGCGATAGATGTAGCAGTGGGAGGCAGTGTCCGACGACGGTTTGTGGGTCGCCTCGACCACTTTTCCATCCAGATCAACCACCACCATATTTTCCGGCGTCAGATCGCGGAATTTGACGCCGCTTGGTTTAATTACCACTAACCCCGTCTCCGGGTCGCGGGCGCTTACGTTGCCGGAAGTCCACGCTACCAGATTGTTGGCAGGTAGTTCATTATTTAATGCGCACACTTCGGCGCGCAGTTCAGGCAGTAACATTGGTTGAATACTCCTTGACTGAAAGACAATAGCCGATCTTAAACCCCCTGGCGGTTACGGCGCAGGCGATCCAGGTAAACCGCCAGCACGATGATCGCGCCCGTCGCCACATTCTGCCAGAAGGCGGAAATGCCCAGGATGTTCAGGCCGTTGCGGATAGTGGCGATAATCAGCGCCCCGACCAGGCTGGCAAGGATGCTGCCTTCGCCACCAAATAAGCTGGTGCCACCGATCACCACCGCGCCAATCGCGTCCAGTTCGTAACCAACGCCGCTCGCCGGCTGAAAGCTGTTCAGACGAGAAGACTCAATCAGACTGGCAAGCGCCGTCAGCGCGCCGCACAGCACGTAAATACCGATCAGATTGCGCGAAATCCGCACGCCGGAAAGGCGCGCGGCCTCGCTGTTGCTGCCGATGGCATAGGTAAACCGGCCAAAAGGTGTATAACGCAGAATGAACCAGCAGACTAAATACACGATCAGCACGATAATCGTCGGCACCGGCAGGATGCCGCCAATCCGCTCCTGTCCCAGAAACTTAAAACCTTCGATGAGGCCGAAGATCGGCACGCCGTTATTCAGGAGCAGCGCCAGCCCGCGCGCCACGCTCATCATACCCAGCGTCACGATAAAGGCCGGCAGCCCCAACCGCGCCACGCCGAAACCATTGACGAGACCCAGCAGCGCCCCCGCACCCAGGCCAACAGCGATAGCCCCGCCCAACCCGAAGCCGTCGCGCGTGGCAACCCCTGTCACCATCGCGCTGAAAGCGAAGATAGACCCAACCGAGAGGTCAATCCCGCCGGAAATAATCACGAATGTTTCCCCGGCAGCGATCAGCGCCATCACCGCCGCTTGCAGCGTGATTTGCAGAACGTTGTTGACGGTGAAAAAATAGGGCGAAAGTAACCCCAGCACCAGCCACATCAGGATCAGGATCAAAAACAGTGAAAAGGCTTGGTTAGAAAGCAGCCCCCTGATCCGGCTGTCTCGCCGCAATATAGGCAGTTTGGCGCTTTGTTCCATTGTAATTACCCTTTCGCCACCTGAAACGCATGGTTCATGATGCGTTCTTCTGTTGCTTCCTCTCGTGTCAGTTCGCCGACCAGGCGTCCCTGCGCCATCACCAGTACCCTGTCGCTCAACTTGAGTACCTCTGGCATGTCGGACGAAATCACCAGCACGGTCCCACCCTCATCACGGGCGAACGCGACCAGCAGTCTGTGGACTTCCTCTTTTGCCCCGATGTCTATACCGAGCGTTGGTTCGTCCACAATCAAAATCGTGGACTGCGCAATCAGCCACTTGGCAAGCACAACCTTCTGCTGGTTGCCACCGCTCAAAAACTTCACCTGCGTCCCCAGGCTTCGGGCGCGCACGTTCAGGCTGCGCGCATATGTGTCGGTCAGCCGCCGCTCAACCGGCAGGTCAAGCAGCATCCCATATCGGTAGCTGCGTCCGCCCGCCCAGAAAGGCAGGGTCATATTCTCCCGGATATTCATCGTTAGCCCCAGGCCGCTGGCGACCCGGTCTTCGGTCAAAAAGCCGATGCCCAACCGCAGCGCATCGCCGGGACGCCGGATGCGCGCCAGCTTGCCACGAACGAAAATCGCGCCGGAACTGGCCGGTCGGTAGCCGAAAATCGCCTGAGCGACCTCGGTTCTGCCGGAACCCATCAGCCCGGTCAGGCTGACGATTTCGCCTTTTCGTACCGAAAAACTGATGTTCTCGAATTTATCTTTCCGCGACAGGTTTTCGACCCGCAGAACTTCCGGCGTATCCGGCGGCAGCGTACCGATCTCAATCTGCTGCAAATCCCGCCCGATCATCAGCCGAACCAGCATATCTACCGAGGCATCCTTGATCGGATAAGTGCCGACATTATGGCCGTCCCGCAGCACTGTAACCCTATCGCCGATGTCGCGCAGTTCCTCCAGCCGGTGCGAAATATAAATGATGCCCACACCTTGCGCCTTCAGATTGCGAATCAACTCGAATAGCCGCTCCACTTCACGTTCGGTCAGCGCCGCCGTCGGCTCGTCCATAATCAGAATGCGCGCCTTGCGGCTGAGCGCCGACGCGATCTCCACCAACTGCCGGTCGCCAATGCTCAGTTTATTCACCACAGTCAGCGGATTTAAATCCCCACCAACAGCCTCCAGCACCTGGCGGGAATCTTCAACCATCTGACGCCAGTCTATCAGACCGGCGCGCGTGCGCGGCATATTGCCCAGGAAAATATTCTCCGCCACCGTCAGGTGAACGGCCTGGCTGAAATGCTGGTAGATTGTGTTGATGCCGGCGGCACGCGCTTCGGCGGGGTGTTTGAAGTGTACTTCCCGGTCATCAATAAAGATGTGGCCGCTGTCAGCTTTGTAGGCCGCACTCAGGATTTTCATCAGCGTGGATTTACCCGCGCCGTTTTCGCCTAGCAGAACATGGACTTCGCCGGGGGCAAGTTCAAAATGCATGTTAAAAAGCACCTGCACCCCAAAAAAAGACTTGTTGATGTCGCGCATCTCCAAAAGATGCGCTCGTGCTTCGGCCACAGTGACCTCGTATTTCTATTCCGGCAGCATTTTTGGCGTTTATTTTTATAAGGTGAGGGCGAGGTTTTGCCCCGCCCTCACCGCCGGTAAACGATTTATGATTCAGGCGGCGTAACCAGCGCCTGAATCTCCGGCGTATCGTAGTTCTCCGGCGTGATGATGACGACCGGGATGGCAACGTTCTTCTGACGAATCGCGTAGCCCTTCACCAGTGCATCAATCGCGTCCACGCCCTGCAGGCCCATCGCAAACGGATTCTGCGCGATCATCGCGCTGATGGTGCCATCCTCGAACAGCGGGGTGACTTCGGGGTTCGGGTCGAAGGTGACGATTTTAACCTTACCTTCGAGACCGAGCGCCTTCACCGCCTGCGCGATGCCCAGGCCGTTCGGGCCGCACGCACTGTAGAAACCCACGATGTCTGGGTTAGCTGTCAGCAGATCGGTCGCGGCGTTCAGCGCCTTAGACGGATCGCAGCCCGTGAACTGGGTCGGCAGCACTTCGATATTCGGGTACTTGGCGATTTCATCCAGGAAGCCCTGGTCACGTTCGGAGCCGGTCTGCGAACCTGCCAGAATACCCAGGTTGCCGACCTTGCCCGTTTCGCCGATCAATTGCGCCAGGACGCGCGCGCCTTCCGCCGCAGCGCCCAGGTTGTCCGTCGTGATCGTGGCATACGGCGCATCAGAGTTCACGCCAGAGTCCACCATCACCACCGGCACGCCCGCAGCAATTGCTTCCTCAACCGGGGCGACCAGCGCCTCGGCATCCGTCGCGGCCATCACGATACCGGCGGGTTTGGCCGCCGCCACATTGCGAACCAGATCGCCCTGCTGCGCGATGTCAATCTCACGCGGCACGCCCTGGTAGTCGGTCGAATAACCCAGCAGAGCAGCGCGCTCTTCCACACCCGCCTTCACCCACAGCCAGTAGCTCACGTCGGTGGATTTGGGGATGAACACGATGCGGCCCTTCGAGCCAGCTTCAATCGGCGGCACTTCGCTCAGGCGTTCCGCCTCATCGAAGTTATCGCGGGTAATCATTTTCGGGATCAGGAAGTTATCGTGCTGCGCCGGCGCGGTGCCGTTCAGCAGATATTCAACCATCAGGTTGAGCGCGGTACGTGACTGGCCGCCGGGGAACTGTTCCACCGAGCCGGTCAGCGCGCCATCACGAACCGCGTCCAGCGCCTCCGGCAGCGCGTCGAAGCCGAAAACGACCACCTGGCCGACCAGGTTGCGCGCCTTTAGCGCCTCAACCGCGCCCAGCGCCATGTCGTCGTTAGCCGCCACGATTACGTCCGGCGGAACATCCTGCGCCGCCAGGCCGTTCTCGGTGACATTCAGGCCGTCCGCGCGATTGAAGTTCGCGGTCTGTTCGAAGATGATCTGGTATTTGTCCGCCACCGGGTCGATGACGTTGTGCAGACCCTGGTTACGGTCAATCGCCGGGGACGCGCCGGGCGTGCCTTGCAGATTGAAAATGCGCGCGCCGTTGGGGAACATCTTCAGCAGCAGTTCACCCTGAGCTTCGCCGCCCTTCACGTTGTCCGCGCCCACATGCGCCAGCGTGTTCATAGCCGTGTCGCCGGCAACGTTGCGGTCAATCGTCACGACCGGGATGCCCGCGTCAATCACTTCCTGCACCGCCGGAGCCAGACCGTCCGAGGTGCGCGGCGAAATAATCACGCCGTCCACCTGCTCGGCAATCATCTGCTCCAGGTCGGCAATCTGTTTTTCGGTCTTATCCTGACCATCCAGCACGATCAGTTCAATACCACCGAGTTTCGCGGCTTCGTCCTGAATCTGTTTTTCCATATGGACGAAAAACGGGAAGCTGAGGCCCGGCACCGAAAACGCAATACGCAGCGTTTCACCCTGCCCCATCACAGGCGCGACGGTCAATACCGCCAGCATCAGAATAACCAGAACCAGAGAGGCTTTCTTGAACATAGACATAAACTCCTAATTTGCAAAACAGTCGGTCGGACTAAGAAGCTGGAACATCATCTCGCAGGTGTTCCCTCTGGTTTCACCTCCTTCCCTAGCTTCGCCGCGCTTTTGTAAAGCGGTCAAAGAATACGGCGAAGATAATCACCAGGCCGATGATAATCTGTTGAACATAGGAAATGACGTTCAACTGCGTCAGCCCGGCAGTCAGCACATTCACCAGCAGCGACCCGATCACCGTCCCGAACACGCCGCCTTCGCCACCGAACAGGCTGGTGCCACCGATCACCACCGAAGCGATGACCGTCAGTTCCAGCCCGACCCCGGCGATTGCTTCCGCCGAGTTCAGCCGCGACGCCAGCATATAACCACCAAAGCCAGACATCAGGCCAACGATCATGTAAACGCTCAGGATGATTAAACCGGTGTTCAGGCCGGAAAGGCGCGCGGCCTCCGGGTTGCCGCCAACCGCGTATACATATCGCCCATACTGAGTGTAGCGCAGTATCACATGGGCAATCAGCGCCGCGCCCAGGAAAATAATCACCGGAATGGGAACCAGTTCGCCGATGCGCCCCTGTCCCAGGAACTTGTAGTTATCATCAAAGGCGCTGATCGGCCCGCCGTTGCCCACCAGCAGAGTCAGCCCTCGAAAAGCCGACAGACCGCCCAGGGTTACAATGAATGGCGGAATTTTAAGTTTAGTGATAGTTAAGCCCTGCGCGAATCCACCGGCCAGACCCACTAGGCAGGCGATCAGAATCGCGCCGCCTACGCCCACGCCAGACGTTTCACCAGCAGTGGTGTCCAGCAGTCCGGTTCCACCTTTATAGACCGCCGCCGCCACGATACCGGACAAGGCCAGCAGCGACCCAACCGACAGGTCAATGCCGCCCGTCAGGATCACGAACGTCATGCCGATAGCAACGAGGCCGGAAATCGAAGCCTGCCGCGCGATGTTGAAAAGATTGAGCGGCGTGGGAAACGAATTTGGCTTGAGGATGGAGAAAAACACCACCAGCGCCACCAGAAAGATGAATGCACCAAACCGCCCCATGAATGCTCGCGCACTGAACCGATTTTGCTTTGCCGCTGTTTCCGCCGGGGCGGCGCTGCCTGCTCCCGTCATGATGCCTCCTCGTAACCTTCCACCGACAGGCTGCTTTCCTCGCCCGTCATCATCGCGCCCACGCGCTCCGGCGTCGCCTCTTCGCGCGTCAGTTCGCCCACCATATCGCCCTCATGCATAACCAGGATTCGGTCGCTCATCGCCAGCACTTCCGGCAGTTCCGACGAAATCATCAGGATGGCGACCCCCTCTTGCGCCAGTTGGCGCATCAGGGCGTGGACTTCGGCCTTCGCCCCCACATCAATGCCGCGCGTGGGTTCATCCATGATGAGAATCTGCGGCTTCAGCGCCAGCCAGCGCGAAATAACCAGCTTTTGCTGGTTGCCGCCGCTTAAATCCAGAGCAGGCTGGTCAAGATTCGCCAGCCGGATATTCAGCTTTTCGACATAACCGCCGACCATCTGCCGTTCACGCCCACCATTGATAAGACCGAACTGCGCCACGTCGCCCAGCGACGCTATACTGGTATTCGCCTGCACCGACATTGCCAGAAAAAGCGCCTGGGTTTTTCGATCTTCCGGCACCATGCCCATGCCGGCCCGGATGGCATCACGCGGGGTTTGGATTGTCGTCAGACTGCCATTCACGTAAATCTCGCCGCTGTCGCGCGGATCCACCCCGAAGATGCAGCGCGCCAGATCAGTGCGTCCCGACCCCACCAGCCCCGCCAGCCCGACGATCTCGCCCCGGCGCAGGCGAAAACTGATCTGAGACAGGACACGCTTTTCGGGATCATCGGATGTGCCGGTTTTGCTGAGGTTCTTCACCTCCAGCACCACGTCGCCCGGATGACTCTCGCCCTGCCCGAACAATTCCGTCACCGGGCGGCCTACCATCATACGGATCACCTCATCAGGGTTCGACTCAGCGGCGTTCACCGTGCCGACAAATTCGCCATCGCGCAGCACCGTAATCCGGTCGCAGATTTCAAAAACCTCATCCATGCGATGCGAGATGAAAATCACACCCAAGCCCTGCGCTTTGAGTTCCCGCATGATGTCGAATAAATGCTCGACTTCATTTTCGGTCAGCGCTGAGGTCGGCTCGTCCATGATGATGATCTGTGATTTGACCGACAGCGCCCGCGCGATTTCCACCATCTGCCGTTCGGCTACACTCAGGTTGCGAACCAGCGCCGTTGGCAGCAGCCGGATGCCCAGCCGGTCGGTTAATTCGCGCGTCTGCGCGTGCAGCTTGCGCCACTGGACGAATGAAAAACGGTTGGGTTCGCGCCCGATGAACACATTTTCGGCAACCGTCAGGTTCGGCATCAGATTCAATTCCTGATGGATAATCGTAATGCCAAGCGTCTGCGCGTGATGCGGGTTGTTCACCTCGATTTCTTTATCGCGCAATAGAACCCGACCGGTGTCCCTCCGATAAACGCCCGACAGGATTTTCATCAGCGTGGATTTACCGGCCCCGTTTTCCCCCAGCAGGCCGTGAATCTCGCCCGGCAGCACTTCCAGATGCACATTATGGAGCGCCTGCACACCGGGAAACCACTTGCTGATGCCATCCATCTTCAAAATGGGCTGAACGTTCATGGTGCGCTGTTCCACAACTAGCCGTTAAGCCGGCGGCACGATGCCGATAGTCAGGACGATATTCGCGTACAACCGCTGATCGCCAGAAGCGACTACCAACGAGACATCCCGCCCTCGACACATGTCATAGAAGGCGAATCGCTCCACCGGCTGAAGCGGAAGATTCGGGATCAGGCGGCGGAAATCGCTGAAGATGGGCGGCTCATTGCCATCTGCCGGCTGCATCACATGAACGGCTTCAACTGGAACAGCCGTCAGAATGCCGCTCAGAATATCGGTCACGCTCACAATGCCGGGGCTTAAATTGAGGAATACATACTCGGCGTCAGGATTCGCCCCCGTGATGAACGGATAGTTGCCATCGGCGATCAGCACCTTGCTGCCGTGTCCAGACATGCCAAGCGCATTGAGGATGACAGGATGAAGAAGCTGTGTTTTAAGCATGTTGTTTTATCCTCCTTATCGAACTTATCGAAGTCTAAGTATAGCTTCAAATTCTCATTTTCGAGCGCCTACACTTCCGGTTGAAAACCTGCCTCCATCAGTCGGTTTTCCACCCAAGAGCGCGCCGCCGCGCAAAGCGCTGCCGATTCGGCACGGTCATCGTTCCACATTTCAATCATTACCGGCCCGCAGAACTTTATCGCGGCAAGCTGACGGAAGGCCGCTGAAAACGGCACCTCACCTTCGCCGAACGGCACACGTCGGGGGACGTCGGGGCGCGCATCCTTCACATGAATGCCGACCAGGTGCCCGCGCGCCGCAGCAATTTCGTGCAGCACATCGCGCCGGTTCACCACCAGATTGCCGATGTCCATATACAGTCGCAGATAAGGCGAATTAATCTTCTCAATAACGCCGACTGCCGTCACCGCCGAGTCGATGTAACCGGCTTCCTGGTTTTCCAGCCCCAGCAGAACGCCGCGCGCACTGGCCCATAATACGCCCTGCCACACCGCATCCTCGTACCGCTCACGGCTGTATTCATCGGGAGTTTCATCCGGCAGCGTATCATAACCGGCTACCTGGACGATGCGGATTCCTATATCAACGGCCAGATCAATCGTCTGCCGCAGAATCGCCAGACCGCGCTGACGGACAGTCGCATTAGCGCAGCCCAATGGATAGTTTCGGTGGGCACTTAGACACAGAGTTCGGATCGGGATTCCGGTATCTTCGACGGCGCGGCGCAGCTCGTGGCGCTGCGCGGATGACCAATCCAGCCGCCCAAGCCGCTCCGGGGTAGGATCGAGTGACATCTCGATGAAGTCGAAGCCCGCCTCGACAGCCTGCGCCAGACGCTCTGCCCAGGTAATATTCGAGGGCAGCGCCTTCTCATAAATACCGATAGATAAACCTGAGAAACGACTCATAACAATTCTGTTCCCGAAAAAATTGTTTATCCGTCCGCTAACTCAGCGACCGGCAACTTTCGCGCTCGATAAGCTCAACCGGCAGCATCACCCGGCGGGGAGCAAATTCGGCCTCGCGTCGTTTGATGCGCTCCAGCAGCATTTCGATGCTGACCCGCCCCATCTCGGCAGTCGGCTGCGCGACGGTGGTGAGCGACGGACACATGGCGCTCGCCAGAGGAATATTGTCGTATCCAATAATCGAAATATCTTCAGGCACGTTCAGCCCGGCGCGCCTCAAAACGCTGATCGCGCCGACCGCCATCTGATCGTTACCGGCAAAAACTGCCGTCAGGTTCAAATTCCGCCGCAGCAGTTCTTCCATGCCTTTTGCTCCGCCCCCATACTGGAAGTCACCCTGCACGTAAGCATCTTCCGGCAGGGATGTCCCGGCCTCTTCCAGCGCGCGGCGAAAACCCGTTAACCGGTGCGCGCTCAGGCTCAACCGGTTCGGCCCGGCAATATACCCGATGCGGCGATGCCCCAGACCAACCAGATACTTCCCGGCAATATACCCACCCTGCTCGTTATTGATAAGCACCTGGTCAACCGCCAGATCGCCCAGTTCGCGGTCTACGGCCACACAGGGTACACGCGCCTTCAGAATGGATTGCAGCGGCGTAAAGCTGTTTCCCGATGAGATCAGAATGATACCGTCAATCTGCTTGGAAAGCAGTGTATCCACATAGGCAGCTTCTTTCGCCTCCGACCCATCCGAGTTGCACAGGATGACGCTGTAACCTTCGTTAAAACCAACATCCTCGATGGAGCGGGCGATCTCCGCAAAAAATGGGTTGGAATTGTCCGGGACAAGCATTCCGATGATACCGGTTTCGTTGCGCCGCAGACCGCGCGCCAGCGAATTCGGACGGTATCCCAGCGCGTCAATCGCAGTTCGCACCCGGTCTACGGTCTGCGGGTCTACAAACCGCGTGCCGTTGATGACGTGGGATACTGTCGCAACCGATACTTTGGCATAAGCAGCTACATCGCGCATCGTTGCCATAAAACTGCATCCGGCGGCATAACCGCCCGCGCAAACGTTTACCGTAAACGTTTACTTACACTATACCCCGGATTATCGCCCTGTCAAGCCGCCCGGATTGGTGATATTTCACAAATCCGCCAGCGCGACAATAA
Source organism: Chloroflexota bacterium (assembly GCA_013388735.1). Taxonomy (GTDB): domain Bacteria; phylum Chloroflexota; class Anaerolineae; order Aggregatilineales; family Phototrophicaceae; genus CFX2. The sequence goes on from JACAES010000085.1 coordinate 38,967, forward strand.
CGCCCTCGTGCGGGCGCAGTTTCAGCTTGCCGACGATTGGTTCCGTGCGGTCGAGTTGAGTCGAGAGGATAACACGACCGGAATTTTTCAGGTCGAGTTCGCGCTCGTTCGCGGCAAAATTCAGCGCCACGCAAACACGTTCTCCCCCATAAATCCGCAGATACACATAACAATCCGGCGGTATCCCCTCCCCCGTTACCGAGCGATAATCACCCAGCCGCAGCGCCGCGTTCTCGCGCCGCAAGGCGATCAACCGCAGGTACAGCGCCAGCATCGAACGGGGATCATCGCGCTGTACCTGCACGTTCACGGTTTGGTAGTCCGCCGCCACCGGCAGCCAGGTCTGGCCGCCCGTGCTGAAGCCCGCGTTTGGACGGTTGTCCCACTGCATCGGCGTGCGTTCGGGGTCACGGGTCATGCCCGGCACGTTGATGCCATACGGGTCCTGCACGGCTTCCTGCGGGACAGGCACGTTTTCCATGCCGATTTCCTCGCCATAGTAAATGAAGGGTGTACCGCGCAGCGTCAGCAGCAGCATAGCCGCCGTCCGCGCCTCGCTGCGCCCAACCCGGCTGGCAAGGCGCGCCTGGTCATGGTTGCCCAGCACGTAATTCGGCCAGCCGTGTTCGGGAAGGCCGGCTTCATAAGCTTCAACAGCTTCTCGCATATCGGCAGCGAACCAGGGCGTCAGAATCAGCCGGAAGTTGAACGGCAGGTCAAGCATATCGCTGCCGGTTTCCGTCTTGCTGCCGTAAAGCCCAGCCAGGTACGCCGGCGTGCCGAAGTAGTTCACCTCCCCCACCATCACCCGATCCGGGTATTCGTCGAACACTTGGCGAAACCGGCGAATGATGTCATGCACTTCCAGGCGAAAGGCGCTGTAAACACGGATATACGGGTCAGCTTCGTCCCGAAACTCCGAGTCTTTCATCATCCAGTCAATCACATCCACGCGGAAACCGTCCACGCCCCTGTCGAGCCAGAAACGAATCACATCCTGCATGGCGGCGATCACTTCCGGGTTGCGATAATTCAGGTCAGGTTGTTCTTTCAAAAAGCTGTGCAGGTAATACTGACCGGTGACCGCGTCCCATTCCCAGGCCGAACCCCCGAAGGCGCTCACCCAGTTGTTCGGTGGGCCGCCGTCCGGTTTGGCGTCCCGCCAGATGTACCAGTCGCGTCGGGAGTTATCCCGTGACGACCGCGCCTCCAAAAACCAGCGGTGTTCGTTAGAAGTGTGGTTCGGCACGAGATCGAGCAGGAGCTTAATACCCCGCGCATGGGCTTCGGCCAGCAGGGTATCGAAATCGGCCAGCGTGCCGAACAGCGGGTGGATATCGCAGTAGTCGGCCACATCATAACCAAAATCGGCCATCGGTGATGGGAAGATCGGCGACAGCCAGATGGCGTCAATACCCAACCATTGCAGATAATCCAAGCGGGAAGTGATGCCCGGCAGGTCGCCAACGCCATCCTGGTTGCTGTCCTGAAAACTGCGCGGGTAAATCTGGTAGATAATGCCCTGCTTCCACCAGGGGGTCTTGCCGTTCTGCGTTGTCATGATTGCCTCGTTTGCTGAATCACCAAAACTTTATGCCCGGCCTTTGGACGCTACCCGCTGCGTGAAGCGCGCCACATCAATCACAAAGCGTGTATGCGTCCCATCGCCGATTAATTCCTGTTCATCCCACGCCTGCACCCTGAACACCACCTGTCGCCCTTCGACGCGCGTCACTTCCGCCCGCGCCCGCACCTGCTGGCCGAGCGGAGTCGCTGCCAGATGCCGCACGTCCAGCGCCGTCCCTACGCTGGCCTGGCCTTCCGGCAGCAGGTGGTCAATGGCCGCGACCGCCGCCGCCTCCATCAGTGCGATCATAGCCGGCGTCGCGTAGACCGGCAGGCCGCCACTGCCCAGGTGTGTCGCCGTCAGGTCATCGCTGACGATAGCTGTGCGCTCACCGGCCTGGCCGGGTTCAATCTGCCCCATTTTTCGCCTCTCTCATGAACATTATCCAATGAAGCTCATGCAAGTTGCACGTTGCTATAAAACACATTTCCAGACGATAATGGACAACAGTATAACCAGGAAAAAACAAACCGTGTATAACCTTGTGTGCGAGAAGAAAGCGAAGAAGACCTGACCCGACCAATTGTCCGGGCTTTTTCGCTTACCAGATGCGAACGACCAGAACCCGCCCGGATGGCGGGTTTTTTCGTGTATTTCGTGTAAAGGGATAAACCATGTTATCGGCAGCCGTCCTTCAAGCGTTCGACAGCAAGAAGCAGAGCAAGAAACCAGACCCCCGATCTGGATAGCTGCGCTGCGCCCAAACTGTGAGCCGACCGCCGTCCAGATCAACTCCTGGGCGGCGGTTTTTATTTTCGACCGGATAGAATAAGAAAGGAAGTCTATCAATGTCCCAGCCGATATGTCCTGAATGTGGCGGTACGGTCAACGTGCCGGCCGACGCGCTGCAAAACGAACTGCTCCCCTGCCCTGACTGCGGCACAGAACTGGAAATCATCAGTCTCAACCCGCTGACGCTGGAGCGCGCCCCGGAAGTTGAAGAGGATTGGGGTGAATAAAATGCGCGTCGCTTTGCTCGTCACCCATCTGCGCGCCGAAGAAAAACTGCTGATCGAGGCGTTCCAGGCGCGTGGCTTCCAACCGGACATTCTGCTCGACCGGCAGATCACGTTTGATCTCACCGCTGGGTCGGAACAGCGCACGCCGTCCGGTGCGGCCTGGCGCGACTATGACGTTATTCTGGAACGCTGCGTCAGCACCTCGCGGGGACTCTACCTGCTGGCCGTCCTCAACGCCTGGGGAATCCGCACCATCAATTCTCACGCAGCAGCGGCTACCTGCGCCGACAAACTGCTGACCACGCTGGCGCTGGCCTCGGCGGGTGTTCCTCAGCCGTCGGCGCGGGTGGCCTTCGACGACGAAAGCGCCCTAGACATCATCGGGCAGATCGGCTACCCCGCCGTACTCAAACCCGTCACCGGCTCGTGGGGGCGGCTGTTGGCACGCATCAATGATCGGGACAGCGCCGAAGCGATCATCGAACACCGGCAGACGTTGGGCGGCTACCAGCACCATGTTTACTATGCACAGCCTTACGTTAACAAACCGGGGCGCGACATCCGCGCATTTGTGGTCGGCGACGAAACCATCTGCGCCATCTACCGCACCTCGCCGCACTGGATCACCAATACCGCGCGCGGCGGCCAGGCCGCAAACTGCCCCGTCACGCCGGAACTGGACGCGCTCTGCCTTCGGGCAGCGGCAGCGGTCGGCGGCGGTGTGCTGGCGCTTGACCTGTTTGAAGACCCCGAACGCGGCCTGCTGGTCAACGAAATCAACCATACGATGGAATTCCGCAACAGCAGCGCCCCTACCGGCGTGAACATCGCCGCCCGCGTCGCCGATTATGCGCTGCGGCAGGCCGAGGTGGTCGTATGATCCGGGCGGGAGTCGTCGGCGCATCCGGTTATGCCGGGGGCGAACTGCTCCGGCTGCTGCTCGGCCACCCTCGTGTCGAGGTTATTCAGGCCACCTCGCAGAGCAGTATGGGCAAATTTCTGCACCAGGTTCATCCGCACCTGCGTGGGCGCACGACCTTGCGTTTCATCAGCCCGGATGCGCTCCAGCCCTGCGACGTGCTGTTCCTGGCGCTGCCACACGGCGAAGCGCAGACCCACATCGAACAGTACACTGCTCTCGCCGGCACGATCATTGACCTGAGCGCGGATTTCCGCCTGCGCGACCCGGCAGCCTACGCAGCCGCTTACGGCAACCATGCCGCGCCGGACTGGCTGCCGCGTTTCGCCTACGGTCTGCCGGAGATCAACCGTCCTGCCCTGCGCGAAACCCGCTTCGCCAGCGGCGTGGGCTGCAACGCCGCCGCGACAATCCTGGCGCTGCGGGCAGTACGTGACGCCGGGTGGCTGGATGTTAGCCAGCCCATCATCGCCGATGTAAAAGTCGGCAGCAGCGAGGCCGGCAGCAACCCCGGCGAGTCCAGCCATCATCCCGCCCGCGCCGGCGTCGTGCGCCCCTTCCAGCTTACCGGCCACCGCCATGAGGCGGAAATCCGCCAGGCATTCGCCAGCAGCGGCCCACTGGACGTGCGGTTGTCTGTCACCAGCGTCGAGATGGTGCGCGGCGTTTCGGCGGCGGTACACGTCACCCTGCCGCCAGGCCTGGCCGAACGCGACCTATGGAATGCCTATCGCGCCACCTGGAACGGCGAGCCGTTCGTCCGCATCGTCCACGAAAAAACCGGCATTCACCGCCACCCGGAGCCGCGTTTGCTGGCCGGGACGAATTACGCCGACGTGGGCTGGGAATACGACCCCGCCAGCGGGCGCGCCGTCCTGTTGTGCGCCCTGGACAACCTCGGCAAAGGCGCGGCAGGCACAGCCGTCCAGTGCATGAATCTGATGTATGGCTTTGAAGAAACATCTGGTCTGAGTTTTGGAGGTTTTTACCCATGATCTCGGTACTGAAACTTGGCGGCGGCGCAGGCAACGATCACACGATGGCGCTGCACAATTTCGCCGACCGAATCCGCACAGGCGAGCAGTGGGTGCTGGTACACGGCGCCAGCGCGGCGGCGGACGCCCTGGCCGAACAGGTCGGTTATCCGACGCGCACGCTTGTCACGCCCGGCGGTCATACCAGCCGCTACACCGACGCGCGAACGCTGGACATCTTCTGCATGGCAGCGGCTTCCGTCAACCAGCAGATGGTCGCCGCGCTCGACGTGCTGGGCATTCGCGCCGCCGGGTTAGCCGGGCCGAACGTCATCCGTGCTGCTCGTAAAACAACCATTCGCGCTGTGCGCGACGGGCGGCAGGTACTCATCCGTGACGATTATTCCGGCTCCATTACCGGCGTGGATGCACACCTGCTGTCGGCGCTGCTCGATGCCGGCATCACGCCGGTGGTCGCGCCGATCGCATTGGGAACGGATGGCGAACGCCTGAACGTGGACGGCGACCTGGCCGCCGGCGCCATCGCCCGCGCGCTGGAAGCTGAAACGCTGCTCATCCTCAGCAACGTCCCCGGCCTGCTCCGCGATGTTCATGATCCATCCTCGCTGGTGCGGTCTTTTGATCTGTCCGAACTGCCGCAGCACGAAACCCTGGCGCTTGGCCGCATGAAGAAAAAACTGCTGGCCGCCGAACGCGCGGGTGTGGGACGTTTTATCCTGTCCGATTCGCGCCTCAGCCAGCCGGTGGACTCGGCGCTGAACGGGGCCGGCACGCATATTCAGGCGAGGGTTCTCAATGGTCACTTCAATGCCTGATCTGATGGAATTAGAGCAGGCGCGTTCCAGCGGTGTTTACCTCAAACGTGACCTGCAAATTGTGCGCGGCGACGGCGCGGCGCTGTACGACGCGGCAGGTCGCCGGTACATTGACTGCGTGGGCGGCCAGGGCGCGGCCAATCTTGGTCACGGCCACCCGGCGCTGATCGCCGCCATCCAGCGGCAGTTAAGCGACCTGATGGCCTGCCCAGAATTATTCCATAACCCCGTCCGGGCGCGGTATCAGGACGAGTTGTGCCGCACTGCCAACATGCCCAGGGTGTTTCTGTGCAGCAGCGGCGCGGAAGCCGTCGAGGCTGCGCTCAAATTCGCCCGGCTGACCACTCGCCGCCCCAACTTCATCGCCGCCATGCGCGGTTTTCATGGCCGCACGATGGGCGCGCTCAGCATCACCTGGGAAAAAACCTACCGCGAACCGTTTGAGCCGCTGCTGCCGGGAGTGCGACACGTCCCCTATAACAATCTGGAGCGGCTGGCCGAAGCCCTGGATGATACCGTCGCGGCGGTCATCCTTGAACCCATCCAGGGCGAGGGCGGCGTGCATCCGGCCCAGCCGGGTTATCTGGCCGAAGTGCAGCGGTTGTGCCACGAACGCGGCGCGCTGCTTGTCCTGGACGAAGTGCAGACCGGCTTCGGGCGCACCGGCCACCTGTTCGCTTACCGGCACGATGGCATCCAGCCGGATTTAGTATGCCTCGCCAAAAGCATCGCCGGTGGGCTGCCGATGGGCGCGGTTTTGATCGGCGAGCGGGTCGGAAAGATACCGCCTGCGACGCATGGCAGCACCTTCGGCGGCGGCCCGGTCGCCTGCGCGGCGGCGCTGGCCGTGCTGGACGTGCTGCAAACGACTAATCTCATCGAGCGAGCGTCCAGGCTGGGCGCGGCGGTGCTGGATCATCTGCACACTAACCGTCCCGCCGGCGTCCGCGAAGTGCGCGGGCGCGGCCTGATGATCGGCCTCGAACTGCGCGGCAAAGTCGCCCCGGTGCTGCGGGCGCTGCAAACACGCGGCGTGCTGGCGCTGCCCGCCGGCTCAACCGTGCTGCGGCTGCTGCCCCCGCTGGTAATCTCGGAAGACGATCTGTGGCAGGCGATACAGACCATCGAGGAGGTGGTTAACGATGCCCTTTGAAAATTACAGCATCATCGAAAGCACCCTGCGGGAAGGCGAGCAGTTCAGCACCGCCGCTTTCACCACCGCCCAGAAACAGGCAATCGCCGAGCGACTCGATGCCTTTGGTATCGAAATGATCGAAATGACCTCTCCATGCGCCTCGCCCCAGAGCGCCGCCGACGTTCGCGCGGTGGTCGGTATGGGGCTGCGCGCCCGCATCCTCACGCATATCCGCTGCAACCACGATGATGCCCGCCGCGCGCTCGATACCGGTGTGCAGGGTATAGACATCGTGATCGGCACGTCGCCGCAGTTAATCCGGCACAGTCACGGTAAAAATATCAACCAGATCATTGACCTGGCGGCGGACGTGCTTTCGTTCATCCGTCAGCAGGCGCCGGACATGATCTTACGCTTCAGCACCGAGGACAGCTTTCGCAGCCGCGAAGCCGACCTGCTGCGGGTTTACCTAGCGATTGCCGACCTCGGCCTCGTCCAGCGGCTTGGCGTGGCCGATACCGTCGGCGTCGCCCTGCCCGGCCAGGTCTCCGCGCTGGTGCATCAGTTGGTGCGGCTGACCGGGTTGGATGTCGAGTTTCACGGCCACAACGACAGCGGCTGCGCCATCGCCAACGCCTGCGCCGCCCTGGAAGCCGGGGCGACACACATAGACACCACCATTCTGGGCATCGGCGAACGCAACGGTATCACGCCGCTGGGCGGCCTGATCGCCCGCCTCTATACCCTAAACCGGCGATACGTGGCAAAATACGACCTCAAACTACTGCCGCAGCTTGATCTGCTCATCGCCGACTACTGCGACATCCCGATTCCGTTCAGCAACTATATCACCGGCTCAAGCGCCTTCATCCATAAGGCCGGCATCCATGCCAAAGCCGTCCTGGCCGACCCGCAGACTTACGAAATTCTCCAGCCGGAAGACTTTGGCCTCACGCGGGAAATTGCTGTTGGTCACCGGCTGACCGGCTGGAACGCTATTCGCAATCGCGCGCTGGCGCTTGGCCTCAGCCTCGACGAAGCGACGCTGAAATCCATCACGCAGACGATTAAACAGCGCGCCGACCGCCAGCCGCTTTCGCTGCCGGAAGTGGATGCCCTGCTGATGGAGGCAGCTTTACAATTATGAGCGGCTATACCTTTGCCGAAAAAGCGCTCGCCCGCGCCGCCGGTCTGACCACCGCCCGCGCCGGGGACATTCTGGACATTCAACCGGATTTAATCTTCAGCCACGATAATTCGGCGGCTATCCGGCGTATCTTTGAGCAGACCGGTGCGCCCGCGGTCGTCCGCCCAGAGCGTATCGCCATCACCCTCGACCATGCCGTTCCTGCCCCCACTACTCAGCACGCGCAGAACCACGCCGAGATTCGCCGCTGGGTACAGGAACAGGGCATCCGGCACTTCTTTGAAGTCGGGCGTGGCATCTGCCACCAGGTCATCAGCGAAGAGGCGCTTGTGCTGCCCGGCGAAACCATCCTGGGCGCAGACAGCCACAGCACCCACTATGGATGGCTCGGCGCATTCGGCATGGGCATCGGGCGCACCGAGATGGCCGCCCTATGGGCGACCGGTGAATTGTGGCTGCGCGTGCCGGAATCCATGAAAATTACACTTAACGGCAAATTACAGCGCAGCGTCACCATCAAAGACGCGAGTCTGCGTATCCTGGGCGACCTGGGCGTGGCCGGCGGCCAGTACCGCGCAGTCGAATTTGCGGGCGATGCGCTCTCAACCCTCACTCTGGATGAGCGCCCAGTCCTGCCTAACATGATGGCGGAATTCGGCGCGATGAGCGCCTACTTGCCCCCCGATCAGGCCGTTTTCGACTATCTCGAACCGCGCCGGACGCGCGCCTACACCCCGCTTTATCCTGACCATGATGCGATATACGCCGCAGAATACACCCTGGACGTATCCAACCTCGAACCACAGATCGCCCTGCCCCACCAGCCCGATAATGTCGTCCCTTTGTCAGAGGTGATCGGCCAGCCCATCCAGCAGGCATTCCTGGGAACCTGTACCAACGGGCGCTTCGAGGACTTACAGGCCGCCGCCGAAGTGCTGCGCGGCCACCGGGTGCGCTGTCGTCTGGTGGTCATCCCGGCCAGCTCGCAGGTTTATCTCCGGGCCGCGCAATCCGGCGTCCTGGCCGCCCTGGTCGAAGCTGGCGCGGCGGTTGGCACGCCCGGCTGCGGCCCATGTATGGGCAATCACATGGGCATCCCGGCTCCCGACGAAGCAACGATCAGTAGCGCCAACCGCAACTTTCGCGGACGCATGGGGACGCCGGAAGCCCCGGTGTATCTGGCAAGCCCCTATGTCGTCGCGGCCAGCGCCATCTGCGGGCATCTGGCCGATCCGCGTGAATTTTTATCTGACCGGTTTTAAGGAGCATTTATGGCTTTACATCGTGTCTGGGTTTACGGCGACAATGTGAATACCGATGTGATTTTCCCCGGCAAATATACCTACACCCTCAAAACGCCGGAAGAAATTGCCGTCCATGCTCTCGAAGACCTCGACCCGGCTTTCGCAGGCGGCGTCCGTCCGGGCGATGTCATCGTCGCGGGGCGCAACTGGGGCAGCGGCAGCAGCCGGGAGCAGGCCGTTACCGCGCTCAAATACGCCGGCGTCCCGGTAATCATTGCGGCGTCTTTCGGTGGTCTGTACTTCCGCAACTGCATTAATCAGGGCATCTGGCCGGTCGTCTGCCCGGAGCTGCGCCAATGGGTGCAAACCGGCGAAACCATCGAAATAGATCGCCAGACCAATCAAATTCTCGCCGCCGGGCGCGCGTTCGCCATCCCCTCACTTTCGCCATCAGTGCAGGCTATTCTGGACGGCGGCGGCCTGCTGCCCATGCTACAGCGCCGCTTCGGAAAGGTCACTGTATGAGCAAGCACATCATCACGGTCATCTCGGGCGACGGCATCGGCCAGGAAGTGATCCCGGCGGCGGTGCATGTCCTGGAAACGCTCGGCCTGCCGCTGATTTTTCGGCAGGCCGAAGCCGGCTTCGGCACGTTTGAACGCGCCGGAAACGCGCTGCCAACCGAAACTTTACGACTATGTGAAGACAGCGCGGCGATTTTGTTCGGCGCGACTCAATCGCCCATGTCGAAGATTCAGGGTTATCAGAGTCCCATCCTGACGCTGCGCCACCATTTTGATCTGTTCGCCAACCTGCGGCCTGTCAGCAGCGAAAATATTGATCTGTTGATCGTGCGTGAAAACACCGAAGGGCTTTACAGCCGCCGCGAGCGGGTTGAGGATGGCGGGCAAACGGCCATTGCCGAGCGGGTCATCACAGCCAGCGCCTCGGCGCGCATCGTGCGGCTGGCCTGCGAGATAGCGCTCCGGCGGCGCGGCAAACTGACTATTGTCCACAAAGCTAATGTGCTGAAGGAAACCTGCGGTCTGTTCCGTCGCACCGCCTTCGAGATCGCTGCCGAATTCCCCACTCTTATCGTCGAAGAGGTGTTGGTGGACACTGCCGCTATGCTGCTGGCTCAGAACCCATCCCGCTTTGATGTCATCGTGACCACCAACCTGTTTGGCGACATCCTCAGCGACCTGGCGGCAGGGCTGACCGGCGGCCTGGGCATCGCGCCGTCGGCCAATATCGGCAGCCAGCGCCCTGCCCTCTTCGAGCCGGTTCATGGCAGCGCCCCGGACATCGCCGGTCGAGGCATAGCCGACCCACGTGCTGCCATCCTCTCTGCTGCTATGATGCTGGACTGGCTCGGTTATGCTCAGGCTGCCGCCTCGATAACGCGCGTCGCCTGTCAGACGCCGCACGCGGGCCGCACCGCCGACACTACCGAACGTATCATCCAGCGCCTCGCGGAGGAATCGTCCCATGCCTGCTGAACTGCTGGCAGAACTGGTAAGCCGCTACAGCCCTTCGACCCAGGAAGCCGAAGCCGCTGCCTATCTGGTCGGCTGGATGCGCGACAGCGGGTTTCACGCCTACCGCGACGCAGCAGGTAATGCCTGCGGGATTTGCGGCCCCCTGGATGCGCCGAATACCCTCATGCTGCTCGGCCACATAGATACCGTCCCTGGTTTGATCCCGGTGCGGGTCGAAAATGGCTGCCTGTATGGGCGCGGCAGCGTGGACGCTAAAGGCTCATTGGCCGCATTTGCCGAGGCCGCCGCCAGCGCCCACCTGCCCGACGGCTGGCGTGTGGTGGTGGTCGGTGCGGTTGAGGAAGAAATCGCCACCAGCCGGGGCGCGGTTTTCGTGCGCGATCACTTCAGCCCAACCGCCTGCATCATCGGCGAACCTAGCGGCGCAGAACGAATCACACTGGGTTACAAAGGGCGGCTGCTGGTGGATTACCGGCTCACCCGTCCGGTAGCACACACCGCGCAGCCCATACCCAGCGTCGGTGAATTGGGCTTTACCTTCTGGCAGAAAATCACCGATTGGGCGAACAGCCGGAATGCAGGCATCGCCGGTTCGTTCGACCGTGTAATGCCGCATTTGCGCTGCATCAACACCGTCACCGATCACTTTGCGGATACGCTGACAATGACGGTCGGCTTTCGCCTGCCGCCGGGGCTGCCGCCTGAAGAGGCTTTCGCCGTTTTACAGACGTTTGCCGAACCAGATGCTGAACTGCATCCGTATGGCATGGAACACGCCTACCGGGGCGATCGGGCGAACGGCCTCGTGCGCGGGATGCTGGCCGCGATTCGCGCCGGCGGCGGCCAGCCCGGTTTTGTCCTCAAGACCGGCACCAGTGATATGAACGTCGTCGCGCACCGCTGGAACTGCCCGATCATCGCCTACGGGCCGGGCGACAGCGGCCTCGATCACACACCGGACGAACACCTTCCACTGGCAGAATACCAGTGCGCCGTCGAAGTGCTGCGTCGGTTCCTGGAAAACCTTTCCGGTCTCTGTAACTATACGAATTCTTTGTAGCGACGGCTGTAATAACAGGTGTCGCAAACGCCATATGGATGATATTCCGGCAGGCGGCGCCCACAGCGCGAGCAGCGCCGCGCCGCCTCAATGCGCCGCAGCAGCGCGGCGTCAATCGCCGCCGACCACTCGGCGCGCGCCGCCCGCACCCGGCTTTCATCAGGGGCGCACAGGCTGAATTCAGGACGGCGCGCCAGCCACAGGTAAATATCCGCGCACGAAATGCTGGTTTCGGTATCTTCCAGGTGAACTTGATCGTAAATTTCGCGCGGCGGCGGGGGTGGCGGCGGCATCGGTCGCCCGGCCAGGATGCCGGTCGCGCACCATCGCCAGTAGCCGCGCGTGTTCTGGCGCGTCGGCGCATTGATGAGCTTGAGCGCCCGCTCCAGACCTAACTGCTGCACTTCGTCCTCTTGCAGCATTCCGGCCAGTTCAATCGGCTCGGTCAGGTTGGCCGTTTTCAGGGTGCTGCGCAGGTGGTCAGGTATGGACTCCAGCAGCGCCCACTGCCGCAGCCGTTCGGCCAGCGTCCCCGGCAGCAGCTCCAGTGCCTCGACTGTCGGCATCACGCGCGCGTGGGTCAACGTTATGGGATTTAACGGAAATAACTTGCGCACCAGATCGTGGTCTCTCGGCTCAATCGCCCCGACTTCCCCCGCCTGTGACAGCCCGAAACGTCCGGCGCGCCCACCGATCTGCTGAATTTCGGCAGCCGTCAGCGGTCGAACAACCTGGCCGTCATATTTTTCGACCTCAAAAAAGCAGACGTAATCCGCCGGCAGATTCAGCCCCATGCCAACCGCATCCGTCGCCACGCAGATTTCGGTCTCGCCGTCGGCGAAACGCTGCGCCTGCTTGCGCCGCACTTCTGGCGGCAGATTGCCGTAAATGACCGATACGCTCCGGTCAAGTTTTTCCAGTCGTGTTTTGAGTTCCAGCACCGTCGCCCGCGAAAATGCCACCAGAATCGTGCGCGGCGGCAGCGTGAGCAGGCGGAACGGCCAATCGGCCACCCGGATGTCGGCCAACCGGTGGTGTTCCATCACCTCGACCGGCAGCGTTACACTCTTTGCCAGTCGCTCAATCAGCGGGCGCGCTGCATATGGCCCGATCACGTGAATTTCCGGTGACTGCGCCTCCATCAAAGCGCGCGTCCAGGCCCACCCGCGCTCCGCGTCGGCCAGCATTTGCGCCTCGTCAATCACCACACACTGCCCGCTGCGCTGGGGGTTAAACATTTCAATCGTGGAAGCAGTGAACCGCGCGCCGTCCACCGGAATAAACTCCTCGCCAGTCAGCAGATTGCACCGCGCACCACGTTCGTTCAGCCGGTCGAACACTTCAAACGCCAACAGCCGCAGCGGCGCGAGATACCACCCACTGCCCGCCGCAATCAGGCTGTCCAACGCCTCGTGTGTCTTTCCGCTGTTCGGCGGGCCGATGTGCAAAATAACCTGCTGCGCCTCGCGCCCATCATATTCCCAAGTGGGGAACACCGGCAGCAGCAAAGCCCGCAGTTCCGCCCGGCGGCGGCGTTCTTCTTCCTGCTGCTGGCGATAGCGTTCTTCCAGCTTGCGCTGCTCTTCCAGGTAGGCAGCGTGCCGCTCGACGCGCCATTCTACGCGCCTGACTTTCAGCGTTTCGCGGAATTCGTAAAGCTGCTGCGGCAGCCCCCATCTGCCCTGCACCTGTTCCCAGCGGGGCGCAGTGCGGCTGATTTTCGCCTTACCCAGCCGGTAGCGCACCGCCGAATAACTTAAGCCGGAAACAAGTGCAATCTCGCGGACTTTCAACGTCTCCATCCCGGTGAAGCGCAAAGCGTAGTCAGCATCGGTATAGGCCTTTTCAATCTCGCTGGCCGGAAAACGCACGCTTCCCTGCGGGTCGGTGAACGCGCTAACGCGCCCATCGCGCAAAGCTTTTTCCAGTGTTACCGGCTTGGCGCCCAGACGTTTCGCCGCCTGGCTCAGCACATACGTCCGCGCCAGCACGCGCGCCCGATACGTCCCCCCATCGCGCACACCCAGGCGCAGCCCATCGCCCGCCGCTTCCAGCAGCGGCTTCCACTCCTCGTCCTTGATGCGGCTCTGCGCGGCGGCAGCGTGCCGGGCCGCTTCTTCGTCGGCGTCCTTCAGCATCACCCACTGTCTCGTCTGGTTTTTTTGCCGGTACATCACCGCGAACTGAACCAGCCACCCCATCGCCACCAGATCATCCAGAATGGCCTGGTCAAACTGCGCGTCCAGCTTCTCCCGCAGCGCCATTTTACCCTTCTGTTTTTGCAGGAACGCCGTCACCGCCTCATAGGTCGGGCGCAGCCGCCGCGTGTGCAGCACCTTTTGAAGTGTCGCTTCCCCCAACCGCAGCGGGTCGTATATCAGGTCTTCAATCGGTATCAACAAACCCCACCCGACCAGAGTTTGCAGCGTTTGCCGGTCGCCCACTGTTGCTTCCAGCGAGCTGCGCTCCATGTAGCCGGGTTCAGCCAGACGATCAATCAGGTGCAGTTCTTCGCCCACAAGCTGTGTTCGGCGCTGCGCCAAACGTTCAACAATCGGCGCATCCAGGAAAATCAGGTCATCAGACATTGCCGGCAGCTGTGGATCGCACCAGGTTTGCAGCGCCCGCACCATATCCGGTTTTAGCCGCGTCGCGTCATAATAGAGACTGCCGTCCCGGCCAACCCGCCCCTCCGCCGCCGCCAGACTAAGCCGCTTCGCCGCTTTACTGTTGATACGAAACCGCTCCGCCAGCGCCGAGCGGGCAATAAAACCTTCCGGTATACGGGTAACGATTTCCAGGAGAATTTGTGCTGACAGTTTAGGTTGTGGCATCTGGCGTGTTTTTACACAAATTTCACGGATATTGCAAATTTTTATACCGCGAATTCAAGAAAATACCCCCATAATTATAGCAGACGGCGGAATAATCAAAACCACAAACAGTTACCGTCGTTCAGCCTTGCAATCATACCGGTCTACTGCGCCGATGGAGAGATACATTATGCCAAAATCGCGTTTACACATTGCCATCATCTTATGTTTATTCGCCCTGTTCGCGGCGCAGGTCTTCGCGCAGGATACCCCTCCGGGCGATGCCCCCGAAGCGACCGCCGATGCAGAACCAACCTTTACCCTTATACCGACCGCCATTCCGACCGAAGCCCCCACCGAAGCCCCGACGAGCATCCCGACCGACGTGCTAACAGATGTCCCCACCAGCACGCCGGTTATCGAAGCGACCGTCGAAGTCACCGCCGAGATGACGGTTGAACCGCCGGCGCCGGAAACGCCCCTGCCCCCAACGCCTACCCTGGTCGAACCGGCGCTGCCCGCCGAGCCGGTGCTGGCGCTGCTGGCGCGCGAGATGTTCGACAGCGGCGATCTGTCCGCCTGGGTGCTGGGCGGCGGCTGGTCGCTGACCGCCAACGCATCCGGCCTCGGTTTGCAGCTCATCGGCGCGCCGGACGTGCTTCAGTTCCAGCGTGGCCCGTTCTACAACGCCGCTGCCCAGGCCGACTTCCTGCTTTCCGGCGGCAGCGTTCACCTCAGCCTGCGCCAGAGCGCCGTCGGCAGCTACACCGCCGCCCTGGACGCCGCCGGTCTGGTGACACTCTATCGCGCCGGCGTGCCGGTGCTGTCCGCCCCGGTTCTCGTCCCGCCCGATCAGTGGTCAACGCTGCGGCTGTCGGTCATGGACGGCATCCTGCGCGTGACGGTGAACGACGTGGAACTGCTGGCCTGGCCGGACACCGCGCCGCTGCCGCCCTGTTTTGCCGGGATAGCGGCCTTCCCGGCTGCCGACGGCGCGCCTTTCATGGCGCAGGTGGATAACTTCTTCCTGTGGGTGCCGGAAACCGACCTGGCGCTCTATCCGCCGCCGACGCCCGTGCCGCCCACCATCGAACCCGTTCAGCCCACTCAACCGCCGGTTATCGTCACCGACGAACCCGCGCCGGAAGTGACGGTCGAAGCGCCGCCGACGCTTGAGCCGACGTTCGAACCCACTGCCACCATCCCGCCAACTGAAGCGCCCGTCGGGCCGACCGGCAAGTCGCTGGTGGCACAGCCGTATGCGCCGCCGCCCGGCGTCGCGCCCGCCGCCGCCAACCCGCCCGGCGACGCTACCATCATCAACACCATCCCGTACACGGACACGGACACCACCACCGGCGCAGACGCAGCCGGCGAACCCGCGCCAAGCTGCGCCTTCAACGTGCTGGCGACCGTCTGGTATCGGTTCACACCGCCCGCCGCCGGGAAGTACACCTTCTTCACCGCCGGCAGCAGCTTCGATACTGTGCTGGCCGCCTACACCAGCTACAGCCCGGCAGCCGAACTGGCGTGCAGCGATGACGTTAGCACCAAAGACCTGTCCTCGCGGCTGACTCTCACCTTCACCGACCAGGACGTGCTAGCCGGAAAGACAATCTGGATACAGTTGGGCGGGTACAATGCCGCGCATGGCAGCTACACCTTCAACGCCCAACTGGCAACTGTGCCGGCGCCGCGCCCCCCGGCGCTGACCGCCCCGGCCAACCGGCTGCTGACCAACATCCCGGCGCAGATATTCACCTGGACTGCGCCCACCGGCGGCGAGCCACCTTTCCGCTACCAGATTCAGATTGACGATGATTCAAAATTCGGCAGCCCGCTGCACGACGAATACATAAACGGCCTGTCCTATAATGCTACCCTGCTGGATGGCACGTATTACTGGCGCGTGCGCTCGCTGAACGTCAACAACGTGGGCAGCGCCTGGACATCGGCCCGTTCGCTGACGGTTGACACGCTTCCGCCCGACGCGCCGACGCTGACCACGCCCGCCAACGGCAGCCCGGTCAACACCCCGCGTCCCAAGCTGGTCTGGAAAGCCCCGCCCGGCGGCAAGACCTACACCCTCGAAGTCAGGGATGACACCGACACCGTCATCCTCTCCACATCCACCACCGCCACCAGCCTGTCGCTCGCGGCTTCCCTGCTGCCCGCTCCGCTCCAGCATGGCCGCCAGTACACCTGGCGCGTG
>JACAES010000163.1 GCA_013388735.1 Chloroflexota bacterium
CGGCTTTTTCCACGCCGGCCTTGATCTGCGGCGCGAATTCGTTGGAGACATCATGGTACGACACGCGGATCACCAGCGGCTCGCCGTTGGCGACCTTCTGCGCAATCCGGTCGGCCAGCACGAAGCCATCCTGGGCCTGAGCGAACGGCGCGACCATCAGCAGGAACAGCGCCGCCAGTAAAATGAACGTTAACCGATTCTTCTTCATCTAGCGTGTTTCTCCTTAACATCTATCTATCGAAACGACGTAAAACGTCAGACGATCTTTTGCCAGCATAAACGATTTTGGGTGTAGTCGTGATTAAGTTCCGCGCTCCTTTCAATCTTGTTATCCCGATCAGCTAACGCGAACGGCGGCCACGTGTCCATTTGTCAATGCCCACCGCCAGGATGATGACCAGACCGATGATGGTCGTCTGCCAGAAGGGCGAGATGTTCAGCAGTACCAGCCCGTTCCGCAGCACGCCGATAATCAGCACGCCCAGAATGGTCCCCAGGATCGAACCCTCGCCGCCGGAAAGCGACGCGCCGCCCACGATCACCGCCGCGATCACGTCCAGTTCCAGCCCGGAGCCGGTGCGCCCGGCCTGGCCGCTGGGCAAAAACGCCAGGCTGAGGATGCCGGACAGGGCGCTGAGGAAGCCCATGATGACGAAGGCCCAGATTTTAATCCAGAAGACTTTGATGCCGGATACCCGCGCCGCTTTCTGGCTGCCGCCGACGGCGTAGGTCTGGAAGCCGAAAACCGTGCGCGACAGCAGCGCCCAGCCCGCGACGGCCACGAGGATGAAAAAGATCAACTGCATCGGGATGATGCCGAGCAGCTGACCCTGCCCCAGGAAGTAAAACTGCTCCGCCACATCCGGCTGCACCCCAAACGAGTCGTTGATCGTCACCGGCTGACCGTCGGTGATGAGCAGCGCCACGCCGCGCGCCACGCTTAACATGCCGAGCGTGGTGATGAAAGACGGCAGCTTGCCATAGGTCGAAAGCCAGCCGTTGATAAAACCGACTACGCTGCCGATGAGCAGCCCCACCACCAGCGATGGGATAAGCAGCCATCCCTGCGTGAGCAGGATGCCCGTCACCAGCCCGGCCAGCGCATAGATCGAACCGATGGACAGGTCAATTTCGGCGCTGATGATGACGAAGGTCATGCCCACGCCCATGATGCCCAGCAGCGACACCTGCCGACCGATGTTGAGCAGGTTGCGGGGGGTGGGGAAGGCTTCCGGCTTGACGATGGCGAGGAAGGCACACATTACCACCAGCGCGATAAAAACGCCGGTTTCCCGCGCCGATAACAACCGGCGCAGCCGCGTAGCAGTTGGCACGCTCTGGCCGGGTTGGTCGAATGTTGAAGCTTTTTCCGCCAAGAGTGAATCTCCCTTCGTGGCGCGTTGGGTCATTACATACCGAATTGTAACCTACGAATCGGCGTCCGTCTCATTAAGCCCGATGCGCCTGGCCTTTTCGATCATGGCTTCTGCCACCCGGCGGATGTCGGCGCGGTCGGTTTCGGTGGCCGTCGCCACCATCGCCGTCACCAGCTCGTCGCAGCGCGCGCGCAGGCTTTCCAGTTCCGGCACACGCCCCGGCAGTTTTTCGTACAGTTTGCCATGCCAATAGCTGCCGTAGTGGGCATGGATAGTTTCGTCCGCCCAGTCGAATTCCATGTCGTGCTGGCTGACCGCGTCGCCATACGAGGCGAAGGCCGCCGCGCGCTGAGTCTTCTTCCCGATGTTTTTCGTCTCGAAGTAAAACAGCATTCCCAGGCGGATGATCGGGTCCTGGCCGTAGGCGCTGTCGTAGATGTAGGTGCCAAGCGGAATTTCCGCCGGCTCAAAACCCCAGCCGCGCAGCCGGTCCAGCCCCATACGGGTATGGCGGCTTTCGTCATACGTCCAGCGCGCCGCATCGTAGATGAATTCCCAATCCAGATCATCGGCGAAGGCGTGTAAAATCGCGCCGCCGGTTTCCACCGCCCAGGCTTCGTTGATGTGGCTGACGGCGCTGCGGAGCTGAAGCATCAGGCCGTCGCCATAGGGAAAGTCCTTATCCACCACATCCGGCCAGTAAAAACGGCACAGATGAAACTGCGGGTCGCGGGCGGGTTTGTGCGCCAGTTCAAACGGCCTGCGCCCCGGCAGTTCGACGGGCGTTTCGGCGGGGTGCGGCGGTTCCAGCGTCAGCCCGCCGGCGGCTTCCAGCGCCGCCGCCAGGGCGTGCGTCCAGGCTTCGGCCTCGGCCAGTTTTTCCGGCGCGGCGGCCAGCAGGCGGTCGGCGAAGGCCGTCAGTTCGGCGATCTGTTCCGTTTTTTCCTGCGCGGCCAGCCCCAGAAAACGCAGCGTCGGGCCGTCGGCCAGTTCGTCGCCATAGTCCAGATAGGCGCTGTAGGCTTCCAGCAGCGCCGGTTTGAACACCCGCGCCAGGGATAGAATCAGCGCCTCGGCGCTCGGCGCGTGGATGGCCTGCTCAAACACTTCGATCACCGGCGCGTCGTCGCCGCGTTCGATCAGGCGGCTGGGATAGCGCAGTTCAAACACCCGGTCGCGCAGGGCATTGGCCGTCATAGCGTCCTGCCAGGACAGGCGCGGCAGGATAGTTTTTACGTCCAGATCGGCGATGCCCGCCAGCCAGCCGGATTGGGCGATGATGAGCGCCCGCTCGCAGAAGAAAAACCGCTTGAGGATGCGCGCTGTATCCATCCGCATCCAGCGCGCGCGGGACTGTTCGCCGGGTAAATAAGCTGTGTCCTTCATCATTCCGTTCTGCCTCTCCAACCGGTCAATAAAACCACGGTCACTCACCCTCATGATCCGCCGCCCAGGATGGCGGGGACACGTAATCATAAACGTCGCCGGTTAAACCGCCGGACTTGTTGCGTTTGACGTTCACCGACAGGCGGAAGTGGCTGCCGCCCACCCACATATCCGACATTTCGATAGGCGAGCCGTCGCTGAGGTAGGCGATCTGCTGCATATACATCACCGGCTCGCAGGGCTGGATGTGCAGCAAAGCGGCCAGTTCTTCGTCGGCGGCCTGCGCCTCGAAGTAGCGGCTGCCCCAGTCCAGTTCCAGGTGGCAGCGTTTTTCCAGCGTCTCGAATAAACGTTCCCGGCTGAAGTCCACCTGCTCGATGTCGGGGCAGCGGTCATATACGACGTAGTTGTGCAGCAGGACATAGGTCGTCCCGGCCACGATGCGCAGCCGTTTGAGGCACAGCGCCCGCGCGCCCGGCGGCAGCGCCAGCAGCGAGGCCACCCGCTGCGGCGGCGCGGCCAGCCTTTGTTCCAGGACGCGGGTTTCAAACGGAATGTTCTTCTGAATCAGATCGTCGGAGAAGGTGAGCAGACGTTCCGCCAGCGGCTGCTCCAGCATTCGAGAGGATACAAACGTCCCCCGGCCATGAATTTGCAGCAGCAGGCCGTCTTCGGTAAGCTGCGCGATGGCTTTTCGCACCGTCCCCCGGCTGACCTTCAGATGCGCCGCCAGGTCGGTCTCGGCAGGCAGCTTAAAATGTTCCGGCCATGCGCCGCCGGCGATCTGGCCGCGCATCCATTCTTCAATCTGTTTATAGATAGGGAGCGGGCCGCTGCGCTCAAGGGCAGGCTGCATAAAAAACGCCTCAAAATCTTAACTTAAATGGAGTGAACGTCTATAGACATCTATATACAACCAGTGTATCCTGTTTATAGACGTTCGTCAATTGATCCGCCTGTGACGAATGTCACGAATTCGTCCTTCTGATCTTCGGAGCAAACACCATGTCCGTTTTATCCCCTGCCGACCTGGCCGGTTACATTCAATATACGCTGGTGCGCCCGGACGCCACCCGCGACGAGATGGTGGCGCACCTGGAAACCAGCGCCCAATATCGCTTTCACGCCGCTATGATCCCGATGTGCTGGGTGCCGCTGGCGGTGGATATGCTGCGCGGGACGGGCGTGCGCGTGGCGACCTGCATCGGCCTGGGTATGGGCCACGAAAGCCTGCACGCCAAAATCGGCCTGGTGCGCGAGTGCCTGGCGCTGGGCGCGGAGGAAATTGATTACGAGCCGAATATGGGCTTTTTCCTGTCCGGCATGTACGATGCCTTCCAACAGGAAGCCGCCGAACTGGTGAAAGCTGCCGAAGGCCGTCCGATCAAAGCCATGCTGGAACTGGGTTACATCCGGGAAGACCGCGACCGGCGGCTGGCGGCCCGCCTGCTGGATGAAGCCGGGCTGCCCTGGGTCAAAAACTCCAGCGGCGTGGGGCCGGGTTCGGAGCCGGCCACGCCGGAGAATATTCGTATGCTGCGGGAAACCGTCAGCCCGCGCTGCCAGGTGAAGGCATCCGGCAAAATCAACCGTTACGAGCAGGCTTTGGCCTTGATCGAAGCAGGGGCGGCGCGGCTTGGCACGAGCGCCGGCGCGGCCATCGTCGGGGGCGCGGCGGCCCCGGCGGGTGATCCGGGTTATTGACCGGCGCGATTGAAAGCCCGGCAGAGCGCAGCTTCAGATATTGCCGACCGCATTGGAGAAAAGATTGCCCACTGCCGGGCCAACCAGCGCCACGATGATAATCACGACGGCGGCGACCAGGATTAAAATCAGCGCGTATTCCACCAACCCCTGAGCCTGCTCGCGTGGCCGATACCCCATAACCATAACCCCTGAATTCCATTACCACGTTGTCTTCAGAGTAGACCCTCTCCTGATCGCGCGTCAAGTTCATCAGGGTTAGAAGTTGCGAACGAAAGGGGGCAGCTTGCGCCGCCCCGTCCGTCAGATGAGTTCAGATAAGGACGATGACGTTTGAGAAGATATTGCCGATGGATGGTCCCAGCAGCGCTAAGACGAGCAGAACAACCATTGCAACCAGAATGAGAACCAGGGCGTACTCCACTAACCCCTGACCCTCCTCTCGCCGGCGGTAGAACATGATGATGCCCCCTGAATAATAAAGGACGAATATAAATCCCTGTAAAGAACGTAACACGGGATTAAGTTTCAGTCAATAATCAAGATGTCAATTTTCTGTCTGGACGCGCTCACCTTTATGAAGAAGGTATACGTTCGAGGTGCGCCAGCAGGCCGGCCAGCGCCGTTTTGAAAGGGGAGTCCGCCAGTTCCGGCAGTTCCAGCAGGCGGGACAGCCGGTAGCGGTCATTGAAGTTGCTGGACTGGATCGCCAGTAAATTATGCTGCGCGCCGCTGCGCAGCAGCGAGGGGTATTCCTGCCGGGCGTGATAATGCAGCACTGCCAATGCCGCCTCGACCGATGTATCGCGGCCATCCAGGCGGACGCGCAGCGCCTCACGCCGGGCGCGGTCGAAGCCGCCTCGGTCGCCGCTGGCGCGGGCAGCCTCGATCAGGGTGTCCATCTGCCGAATCCAGGCCAGCAGTTCGGGATGTGCCAGCGCCGGTGGTTTCTGGCGGCGCCGCGTCATCTCGAAGGCGAGCCGGAAGGCGCGCCAGTAGCGTTGAAGCGTCTGTTTCATCGCCGCCGCGCCCGCCGGATGAATTCAAATCCGGCCACCAGCAGCACGCCCACCTGCACCACCAGACCAACCGCCAGCCAGGGCGACTGGCGTGGGCTGGCCGTCACCACACCCGGCGTTTTCACCAGGGCTGCGCTGGTTACAACGGCGGCCACCGGCTGCGCTTGCGGCCCAGTCGTCGGCGTGGGGGCATCGGTCGGCGCAACCAGGACGAACACCTGCGGCAGGCTGTCGGCGGTGGCGATCATCAGGACGGTGGGCGACGGCGGCAGCGTTTCCGTCGGCGCGACGGTCGGGGGCGGCGTGCCGGACGGCGCAAGCGTCGCTGTCGCTGCCGGTTCGGTCAGGGCGACGGTGGGAGCAGCCGTTTCTGCCGGGGCGGTCGGTGTGTAAGTGCCGGCCTGGGGCGGCACCAGAAAAATCGAGCCGATTTCCAGTTCGCGGATGTCGGTTTCGCTCAGCCCGTTAAGCGCCAGCATGGCCGGGATGTCGCTCCAGGTATAGCCGTAAATCAGCGCGATGTCCCCCAGCGTGTCGCCGGGCTGAACCTCGTGCATGATGTTGCCGTGTGAGTCCAGGCCGGCCACGAATGACGGCTGGCTGCCGGATTCGCCGCCGCCCGTGTTGGCCTGCGGCGGCACATAGGCCGGCCCGCCGGGATTGCCGAATACCAGCACGAAAGCCGCGCCCCAATCGCTGCGCGCGATGCCGACGCCCACCTCTTTGTAACGCAGGTTCGTCAGGCCGGCGTAATGAATGCGCGAGTTAATCCAGAAGTTCCAGGCGTCATCCACGCCGGCGTTCGTCCCGCCGTAGATGTTCTCGCTGACCTCGGTGGTGGCATAACCGTATGCCGTCGCCCGGCTGCGCGGCGTCGAGCCGTCCGGGCGAGTGTGTGAGATGCTGCCGGTTTCGGCCATCCACTGCGCCTGGCTTTGCGCGGCAGCCGACAGCGCGCCGTTGAGGGTATAACCGGGCAGCCCCAGCGACCCGCGCAGGCTGTTGATACGCGCCAACAGATCGCCCGCCTCGCCCTGGGCGCGCGCCGGGATGGCGGCCAGCATCAGTATAAAAATCAACACCCATCGGTATTTCATGCGCGCAATTTTAGCACACGCTTACGCCAGATCAAACGCCCGTGTGCGGCTTTTTCCCACCGCTTCAGGCAGGGCGATTGCCTATCAAATTATATGCGTTTTCCCACCGCTTCAGGCCGCGCCTCGATCTGCCAGCCCGCTCATGTTACGATAAAGGGGATGGATACGATTCGCTGTCTCCACAGCCGAGGGAGGCCGTTAATGACCGGTTACACCGAAACGGAAGTCAAGCTCTACGTGCCGTACCTGGAAGCGGTGCAGGCGCGGCTGGAAACCATCGGCGCGGCACTGGTTTCGCCGCGTGTTTTTGAGCGCAACGTGCGTTACGACAACGCCGAACGTTCTTTGACGCCCGCCGGAATTGTGCTGCGGCTGCGACAGGATACCCGCGCCCGGCTGACCTACAAAGCCGAAGGCGGCGAAACCAGCGGCATCGTCAGCCGCTTTGAAGCTGAAGTGGAAGTGAGCGACTTCGCCGCGATGGAAACCATTCTCGGCAAGCTGGGTTATACGCCCTATATGGTTTACGAAAAGTATCGCACCACCTACGAACTCGACGGCGCGGAAATCGTGCTGGACGAAATGCCCTACGGCAACTTCGTCGAAATCGAAGGGGACGCCGCCACGATTGAAAAGATGGTCAGCCGCCTGTATTTGCAGAACGCCCCGCGCCAGTCGGCCAGCTACGCCGCGTTGTTCGAGCGCGTGCGGCAGGTCTTGGGGCTGACCTTCAGCGATCTAACCTTCGACAACTTCAAAGGTCTGGCCGTGCCGGAAAGCGCCTTTAACGAGGCGTAAATCCGCCCGCCGCGAACGGACACCCGCCGACTAAAGATTGCATTCGACGCGCCTTATCTCCAATTTATGCTAATATTATGCTGATATAATGTGCCGGCGCGCATATGCCCGCTTCAGACCGGGCCGGGAGGGGTAGTCATGGGACAGGCGATTGGTCGGATGGCGTACATTGCTGGCTTCGCAGGTGCGGTCATCATGATACTGGGGACGCTCATCACGGGGCTGGCCTACATCGGCCCGGAAGGCGAACGCTATTCGCCTTTTAATCACTATGTGTCGGAACTGGGTCACACAGAAGATTCGGAACTGGCGACCCTGTTTAATATCGCCCTGATTCTGTCCAGCCTGTGCCTGGGCGTGTTTAAATTCGGCGTGGCGCTGCGTTTCGAGGGCTGGTTTCGCCGGCTGCTGGCGGTCGGGGCGGTGGTGGTGGGCGGCTTCGGGCTGCTGGTGGGCGTGCTGCCGATGAATGTATCGGACGCGCACTTCATCGTGGCGGCCATCTTTTTCATCACCGACATGTTTTATGTGGCGGCTTTTTCGGTTTATGTCGGCTTCACCGGCCAGAACGCCTTGCCGCGCTGGCTGGCGTGGGCCGGCATCCCGATGGTCTTAAGTTCGCTGGTGTTCCTGATTACGGCGCTGGTGGACATCGCGCGCGGCGAAAACGCCATGACGCAGGCAGCCAGCGCGCGGGCGGATTTCCTGCTCATCACCACGACCGAATGGCTGGTCATCATCATGCTGATGGTCTGGGTGGTGATCGTGTCCCTTCACCTGCGCGCGTCCGAGTGACGGCAGCGCGGTGGTGATGAATGTCCCGCTGAACGGGTGAGGATGCGGCTGGCAGGGAAACGCGGCTTGCGTTACGATGAGCATTCTACCGAACGCGACGAACAGTCAGGAGTTTTTCACCATGTCTGTAACCGAAGCTCCCAAAGCCCGCCAGCCGCAGGAGCGCAAAGAGCAGTTCACCACCTCGTCCGGCATCGAACTCAAGCGGGCCTTTAAGCCGGAAGACGCGCCGGTGGATTATGAAACCGACCTGGGCGACCCCGGCGCGTACCCGTTCACGCGCGGCGTGCAGCCGACCATGTACCGGGGGCGCTTCTGGACGATGCGCCAGTATGCCGGTTATGCCACCGCCGAGGAATCCAACGCCCGCTACCGCTTTCTGCTGGAACAGGGACAAACGGGGCTGTCGGTGGCCTTCGACCTGCCGACGCAGATCGGCTATGACGCCGACGACCCGATGGCGCTGGGCGAGGTCGGCAAGGTGGGGGTCAGCATCAGCAGCCTTCACGACATGGCGCGGCTGTTCGAGGGCATCCCACTGGATAAAGTTTCCACCAGCATGACCATCAACGCCCCGGCGACTGTCCTGCTGGCGATGTATATCGCGGTCGCCAAACGCCAGGGCGTGAGCGAAAACCAACTGCGCGGCACGGTGCAGAACGACATCCTCAAGGAATACCTGGCGCGCGGCACGTACATCTTCCCGCCCGCGCCGTCCATGCGCCTCATCACCGATCTGTTCGCCTACTGCAAAACCAACGTGCCGCACTGGAATACCATCAGCATCAGCGGTTATCACATCCGCGAGGCGGGCAGCACCGCCGCGCAGGAAGTGGCCTTTACGCTGGCGAACGGCATCGCTTACGTACAGGCGGCCATTGACGCCGGGCTGGACGTGGACGACTTCGCGCCGCAGCTTTCGTTCTTCTTCAACGCGCACAATCAATTTCTGGAAGAAGTCGCCAAGTTCCGGGCGGCGCGGCGGCTGTGGGCGAAAATCATGCGCGAGCGGTTCGGCGCGAAAAATCCGCGCTCGTGGCAGTTGAAGTTCCACACCCAGACCGGCGGCAGCACGCTGACCGCGCAGCAGCCGGAAAACAACATCGTGCGGGTGGCGCTGCAAGCGTTGGCGGCGGTGCTGGGCGGCACGCAGTCGCTCCACACCAACAGCATGGACGAGGCGCTGGCGCTGCCGACCGAAAAAGCCGTCCAGGTGGCGCTGCGGACGCAGCAGATCATCGCCTACGAAACCGGTGTGGCCGATACGGTAGACCCACTGGCGGGCAGCTACGCGGTCGAACACCTGACCGATCAAATCCAGACCTGCGCCGAAGCCTATATCCGGCAGATTGACGAGTTCGGCGGCGCGCTGGCGGCCATCGAAAACGGCTTCACCAACCGGGAAATTCAGGATGCGGCCTATGCCTACCTGCGCGCGGTGGAAAGCGGCGAGCAGATCATCGTCGGCGTCAACCAGTTCACCGCCGAGGAAGAACGCCAGCCTGACCTGCTGCGGGTAGACCCGGCTATCGAGCAGGCACAGCGGCAAAAGCTGGCCGAACTGCGCGCCCGGCGCGATAACGCCCGCGTGGCCGAACTGCGCGGCCAGCTTGAAAACGCCGCACGCGGCAAAGCGAACCTGATGCCGCTGTTCGTGACCTGCGTCGAAAATGACGTAACGCTGGGTGAAATCTGCCACACGTTGCGCGGGGTGTTCGGGGAATACCGCCCGAACGTGAGCATCTGATCCGAAAGCGTAACGCAAAGGCGCAACGCGAAAGGCTGAAAGCGTAAGGTCATCGCGTGAACCACATCCAGCATGGGCATAAACACAATACTCCGTTAGATAACAACCTGCTCCAGGAGTAGAACATAAGTTCTTATTCTGTCAGGCTGAAGATGACTATAATGGAATCAGTTATAGGGCGCAATCGAGGCTGCCATGCGTCCGCGCACAACCGCCACGCCGGAAAACGGCCTTATATTGTGGTGGTAGGAGCTGCGATCATAGCCGCGCGTGAAGCCCGTCACCTGACGTTTTGAACAGGTTTTTCTTATAGGGGGGATGATGACCGACGACGAGCGTTTTTTAGCCTGGCTGGACAAGGTGTGCGCCAGGCCGCTGCCGCAAAATCCGATGGCGCGGATTCGCACGCTGGCGAAAGAACTGGCGGAAGGGGCCAGCCAAAACTATTGGGACATCAGCATCCGCGCCTTCCGGGGCGCGATTGTCGAAAGCGAGGAGCGCGTCATCCCCTACCTGACGCGGCGCTGGGACATGCTGTATCCCCGGCTGACGCTGCTCATCGGCAACGGCTACTTGCAGCCGGATAACAACGATCTGTACATCACCCGCGCCGCCTTCGCCCTGCTGGAAGAAGCCGAACCGGCCAACATTTTCATCTCCTACAAACGCAGCGACAGCAGCGCCTTTGCCCTGCTGGTGCTGGCGCGGCTGAAAGCGGCGGGTTTAGAGCCGTTCCTTGATCTGGCGCTCGTGCCGGGCGAGAACTGGCAGGAAGGGCTGAAAGAACGCATTGCCCGCTACGACTATTTGATTGCGCTGCTCGGCAAGGAAACGCTCCGGTCGCAAGTGGTGCTGCAAGAAATCCAGTGGGCGATGGAGGCGGGATTGAGCATCATCCCGGTGTGGCACAACGGGTTCAAATACACGGCGGGCGCGTGGCCGCTGCCGCCGGAAATAGACCGCAAACTGTCCAGCACCCATTCGATTGAGGTGAAAGAGGAAAGCGCGCTCGGTTACGATATGGCGATCACTGAATTATTGAACCGCTTCGGCATCACGCCGTAAACCAGGT
Organism: Chloroflexota bacterium; assembly: GCA_013388735.1. Taxonomy (GTDB): domain Bacteria; phylum Chloroflexota; class Anaerolineae; order Aggregatilineales; family Phototrophicaceae; genus CFX2. Next base: position 10,995 of record JACAES010000163.1, read on the forward strand.
CGGGGTGGGTCACAGAGCTGCACGCGCCCGGTCAGGCGTTGACTGCCCGTTACACGGTCTGTTGCAGGGATCAGACATGTCGCGGCCCGTTCGGGCAAAATATTATAAACGGGCGTCACAAAAATCTAGCCAGATGGTCTGCTGGCTTCCCAGACGGCCATCTGGCCGCGTTTAACGACGCAGCCCAGACCGGGAAACGGGAAGTGATAGGCCATCAGCGGCAGATTTTCGCTCAGGGCGCGGCGGGTGACGCGGGCGAGTTCCGGCTGCCGGTCGAAACGCGGCGACCAGTCGGTATCCGTAATGTCGCCAATGTGGTCGCCGTGTCCGTGCGTGAGGATCATGATACTCACCGTTTCCGGCTGAGTCCCGGCGGCGGGCAGCGCCTCCGTTAGCTGGCCGTCCGCTGCGCCTTCGCCGGTATCCACCAACGCCCCCCGATTGGAAATCTGTGCATTTTGATGTTCATCCTGTCCCCTTCTAACGCCTCGTCCAGGTTCGCCAGGGATTTAACCGCGCCCGCACCGCAGCAGCATCCGGGGCAGGCGGCGCGCTTCGTCCAGCCCCAGCAGCAGGCACAGCCCGAAAAACACCACCCCACCGACCACACCGCCGACGGCCAGCACGGCTAGGGGAAACGCGCCGTCCATCCAGCGCGCCAGGCCGTACAGCGCCGCGCCCATAACCAGCGCCGCGGCCAGCGCCCGCGCTGCGCCATCCAGGATGCGCCGGTCGTCCAGGCCGCCTAGACGCCGCCGCAGCAGCCACCACAGCGCCAGCGCCTCGACCAGCGTCGTTAAGGCATTCGCCAGCGCCAGCCCGGCGAAGGGGCCGTTAATCAGGCTGTTCGGGTCGCCGATGAGACGGACGAAAATCAGGCTGAGGATGATGTTCGACACCATCGAAGCCAGGCCGATTTTGACCGGCGTCCAGGTATCGGCCAGCGCGTAAAATGCCCGCGACAGCACTTCCAGCAGGCTGAAGCCGGCCAGCCCCACTGCGTAAAAACCGAGCGCCCAGGCCGCTGCTTCGGTACTGGTTTCCGTCCATTCGCCGCCCTGAAACACCCCGACCAGCGGTTTGCCCAGCACGATCAGCCCGATCATGGCCGGGAACGACAGGAATAACACGCCGCGCACGACGGCGGACAGCCGGCTGACGAAACCGGTGTGATCGCCCTGGGCGGCCAGCGCCGACAGCGTGGGGAACACCGCCGAGCCGACGCTCTGGGCGATGATGCCCAGCGCGAAAAACATCAGCGTGAAGGCCGTGCGCAGCGCCGTATAGCTGCCTTCGGCCATCGGCGCGGTGAGCATGATATTGACGAAAAAGTTCACCTGCACCACCGCCAGCCCCAGCACGCGCGGCCCCATCAGCGCCAGCACACGCATCACGCCCGGCAGGCGCGGGTCGGGCAGCGGGCGCAGGCGCGCGCGAATTCGCATCAGACCGGGAAGCTGCACCGCCAGATGCAGCAGGGCGCTTAAGACCGCGCCATAGGCCAGCCCGTAAACGTTCGCGCCGCCCACCTGAGCGATGCCGGAAGCCGGGGACAGCGCCGGGGCGATCAGCAGCGCGCCGATCATGATGCCGATATTGTTCATGCTGATGGCGAGCGACGGCAGCAGGAACAGGCCGTGTGATTGCAGAATGCCCATCACCAGGCCGCTGATGCTGAAGATGAAGGGTGTCACCATCATCAGGCGCGTCAGGTCGGCGGTCAGCGCCTGCGACTCCGCCGAAGCGCCGCGCAGCAGCACGCTGCTCACCAGCCAGGGCGCGGCCAGCATCACCAGCGCGCCCAGCAGCGCCGCCGCCAGCGCCGCCAGCGTCATGACGGCGCTCGCCAACCGCCAGGCCTGCGCTTCGTCCTGCTCGCGCTGGCGGGCATAAACGGGGATGAACGACGACCCCAGCGCGCCGCCGGCCACCAGCGTGAAGATCAGCTCCGGGATCTGCTGCGCAGCATAAAAAGCGTCCAGCGCGTCGCTCGTCCCAAACTGGCGGGAGACGATCAGCAGGCGCAGCAGGCCCAGCGCGCCGCTGGCGAGGAAACCGATCAGCACCACCAGCGCGGCGCGCGCGATCTGGCGGTTGGTCAAGGTTCGGGTGGAAGTCATAAAAAGCGAAGTCTAGTATGGAGCGTGAACCATCACGCCGGGGAAGATGCTCAAATCTTTCGCCGCAGCAGGTCTATGAAAATATTGGTGTCAATTATGGCTGTGGCTTTTGCCATACCGATTTTCGCCGTGACGCCCGTTTACGTAACTCGCGGGCAAATTCTACCGTGTCGGTAATATCTTCCCGATCTTTCCAGAGTCCGACAAGCCCCGATTCCAAGAGCGCGCCCACCGTAACGCCCTGCACATCGGCGGTCTTTGCGCGGATTTCGACCTCAACCGGGCCGGGCGGCAGATCAGGGGGAACCTCTACCTTCAACTGCCCGTCATCGGTGATAAACCCTTTGAGGATAACTGCTGCCATCTTCGATTTCCTGCTACACATTACATTTTATTGTAACACACTTACGGTGAATCAAAAGCGGCCAACCGGTGGTTGGCCGCTGCGAATCGTTATCGCGCGTTTTAATCCAGCGCGCCGGCGAAAACCCGCTCCGCGCTGATTTCGGAATCGCCCTGTTCGACCTGGAAAACGCCGGCCCTGACGCGGCTTAACGCCCACAGCGCCGCGCCCAGCCCCGCCGCGCCCAGCAGGAAGACGACAGCATAGGACAGCGCATGGTCGGCCCCGGTCAGCGACAGCGCCACATCGCGGACGATGCCGCCGCCCGATACGCCGACGCCGCGCGCCAGCGTCACCACCAGCGTCCAGAAGCCCAGGAACGTCCCGGCGCGACCAAAGGGACTCATCTCCATCATCAACCCCAGCGTGCCGACGTTCCACACTCCCAGGCCGATGCCGAGCAAAATCAGCCCCGGCGTGACCAGCCCGCGCACGCCCGCCAGCGACGCCACGCCGAACAGCGCGAACGTGACCACCAGCACGGTCACACCGATATACGACATGACGGTATTGTTCAGGCGCTTGTAACGGCGCGACAGCCACAGGAACACCAGCGTACCCAAAATCGCCATGCTGCCCCAGTAAGCGGCAAAGCGGGTGGTGACGCGAGCTTCCATGCCGAACACATCCCCGGCGAACGGCTCTAAAATCAGGTCTTGCGAAAAGGCGAACATCATTGAAAGCGCCAGATACCAGAAGAAAAAGCGCGTCCGGGGATTATTCCAGGCCAGCTTCAGATCGTCTTTCAGGGATGACGGTTTTGCTTCGGCAGCGGCGGTTTCGGCAGGCGCGCCGCGCCGTTCTTCCCCCACGACGGAAAAGAACCACAGGCCGCCCATCACCAGCGCGCCGATCAGAAACAGGTTTTGCAGCGTGTCCGGCGAAAAGCCCAGGGCGTGCGGGCCTCCTTCGGAGCTGGACGGCAGCAGCAGGCCGAATAACACGCCGCCGACCGTGAAGCCCAGCAGCAAAAACGTCCAGACGATGCCGACCGCTCGCCCGCGCTGGCCGGGCGCGGCGCGATCATAAATGAGCGCCAGGAAGGTGCTGCCGGAAAACGCACTGCCCAGGCTGAACAGCAGCAGCGACACCGTGATGACCAGCCAGACCAGCGGCGTGGCGTCGCCGCCGCGCGCGATGTGCGCCGTCATCAGCCCCAGCAGGGCGATGCTGATGACCATCATGGCGCGACCCAGCCATACCCAGAACAGCCGCCGGTAGCCGCCGATCTGGTGCCGGTCGGACATGCGCCCGGCCCACACACCCAGCGGCGCCAGGAAGTAGCGCAGGCTGACCAGCAGCCCGATAGGAGTCGCGCTGAAGCCCAGGTCGCTAATCATGATTCGATTCCAGATGCCGGTGCTGATGACATCGGCCATGCCGGAACCCAGATGGAACAGGCCGATTTTGAGATTGCGGCCTACCGGGAGATTCTGCTCTGGTGAATCAGTCATGGAGATTTTCTCGTTTTTTGTAGATTTTATGAGATTTTAGGGCAGAATTATACGGACTGAAAACGCCGCCGTCAACCATCCGGGGCGTTTCTAAGGGGAAATTAAGCTGTGCAGGCGATGGTGATCAGACCAGCTTCAGGCCGTCGTATCCGGGCGGGCGAGTTCAAACGGCGCTTCGCGGCTGGACACGCTGCGCCGGATGGTTTCGACCGCGCGCAGGGCGGCCATGCGTTCCTCAATCGGCAGTTCCAGCGCGCCGAATTCTTTTTCGTCCAGCAGCAGAATCGTACCGTTGGGCATGACGAACACATCCAGTGCCAGGTCATCGGCACGAATTTCGCTTTCGGTTATAACCGGCGGGCGGGTGATGTTGCAGTACCAGCCCTTCAGGCGCGGGCTGTCGCCTTCATGCACCTGGAAAATGTTATACCAGCGGTCGTTATAAAACCACTCGACGAATACGTCCCCCTGGCGGAAGACCACAAAACCCAGGTCGGTCTCGCTACGGCTGAAGACCGCCCGCAGGCATACCCAGGTCGAACCACGCTCGATGATCTCGCCATCGTATTGAGTCACGGGTTTTCCGTCATGGTCATGTTTGTACACGGTGATACGGCTCACGGTTTCCCCCTGACGAGTCACGCTCGTCCAAGCGTATGAACGACCAGCAAGATACCTTCTCGAATCCAGACGCGGGCGGTGCCGGCCTGCATGACATTGCTGATGCCGCGTGCCGGGCCAAAAACCAGCGTTTCGTCGCGCAGCGCATAGTACAGGTTTTCCGTCCGCACGCCGCTCACGTCGCCGTTGAGCGGAATCAGCGAGACGGTATCGCCCGCTGCTCCCTGAATGACCGACTCGCCAGGGTGCAGCAGCCAGATTTCCTGCTTGCCGGCCAGCAGACGCACGTCACGTCCGACCAATGCCGGCAGTGCCAGAAGATACACGTTGCTGAGCGTCTGGTCAAGGCGATCACCCACCGCGCCCAGCACGCGAATCCAGACCGCCCCCTGCCCGGCTGCCCGGATGAAGGCCAGTTCCAGGTCGGTTTCGTTTTTTTCTTCCGGGTAACGCTGAACCTCCGTTCCGCTTTCGGCCAGGGCAGTGACCTCGGCGGCGGGCAGCGAATCCATATCACCGATCAGGGTATGAACCGGCAGGCCCCAAAAACGCGCCAGCCGCGCGCCCCCGTCCGCCGCGATCACCCAGGCGTCCGGGGCAGCAGCGAGAGCCTGCCGCACCAGCGGGCCATCGTTGACATCCCCGTTTGCCAGAATGAGAGTCTTCAGCGCGTTCGGCGTTTCCACCGCTCTTTTATTTCCAGTTTGCTGACATCCGGCGCTTCCAGAAAATCATTAACCAGCCGGATAAACCGCTCGTATTCCAGCATCGGGAAGTGGCGCACCCCTGGCAGGGGTATCGGCAGCAGACTGCTGTTGTCGGCTGTGATGTAATTCCACACATTTTCATTGGGCAGCGGCACGATGGGATCGTCCACGCCATGAACCACCACCATCGGTATCGGCAGCAGCCGCAGCGTATCCAGCATCCGCCCGGAGTCATAGGTGGCGACGCTCAGTTTTAATGCGCCGTGATCTATCTTGTGCAGGTCAACGGCCAGCTTTTCATATTCCGGCTCAGACCGTTTGAAGCATTTCGCCAGCAGCGTATCCGGGTTGCCGTCCCCGATCAGGTTTTGCAGCGGGTTATGCCGCTGGACGCGCCGGGCGGCTTCGATGGTTAAATCCGGCACATCCGGCGTGGGGTCGCCGTTGGCGCGGGCGCGCGCCGCTTCCAGCAGGGCAGCCCGCATGGCCGAACTGGCGTTCATGATGGTGGCTTCATTTTCGAATTCCGGCAGCAGCGGGCGGTTATCCGTCAGCGGAACGGGCCGCCCCGCCGGCACGCGCTTATCCAGGCTGCCGGGGTCGAACAGCGGCGCGCTGGTGAGCAGCACGCGCGGCGCGCGATCGGGGTACAGGCGGGCGAATTCCGCCACCACCAGCGCCCCCAGGCCATGACCGATCAGGGCAGCCTTCGGGATGCCCAAATGATTCATAAAATCCAGCAAAAGCTGTACCTGGTGGTCAAGTGGGTAGCGGCGCGCGTCCTTGCCGGAGTCGCCAAAGCCGTACAGGTCAATCGCATAGACGCGGTACTTGAGCTGAAGCTGCTGCATGGTTGGAATCCAGTAGCGCCAGCTTCCAACCCAACTGTGCAGCAGTAGAACCGGGCGACCGCGCCCAAGCACTTCGTAATGGACGAGATTACCGCCAATGGTGATGGCACTCATAAAAGTCGCCTACGCGCTTCCCGGTAACAAACCCGCATCTACGACAATCCGTTCTCAGACAGGATTTCAGCGATCCGCCGGGTTAAATCCTCCGGCGCAAACGGTTTCAGAATATAGGCGACCGCGCCTGCTTCCAGCCCGGTCTGCACTTCTTCGTCCTGGCCTTTGGCCGAAAGAAAAACCACCGGAATATTTCGGGTTTCGTCGTGCAGTTTCATCTGGCGGCAGGCCTCGTAACCGGTCATGCGGGGCATCCGCACGTCCATCATAATCAGATCAGGCTTAATTTGCAGCGCCAAGTCCAGAGCTTCTGCGCCATTAGCGGCCTGTGTCACCTGATGCCCGGCGAACATGAGCGTGAAGTTAATCAGTTCTCGAATGTCGCGTTCGTCTTCTGCTACCAAAATGTGTGCCATGACAGGCCTCTTTCCGCGTCTATCCGGCATCCGGCAGGTCAATCGGCAGCGAAACGAAGAAAGTCGTCCCCTTGCCGAGTTCTGACTCAAACCAGACTTCCCCATTATGCATCTCAACCAGTTCTTTCACAATGGATAAACCCAACCCTGTCCCGGCGACATCCATCACCAGGGCATGTTCGTCGTAGCGCTCGAAACGCTGCCAGATGCGCGAGCGAAATTCCTCCGGGATGCCGATGCCGGTGTCCTTGATGGCGACCAGGACGTGCGCGCCGTCCGGCTGCAAGCTGGCGGAAATATCTATACGACCGCCGGCGTCAGTGTAGTTGAAGGCGTTGTCAATCAGGTTGGTGAAAATCTGCGTCAGCTTGTGCGCATCGGCCTTGACCGGCGGCAGCGCCGGCGCGATGCTGACCGTCACCTGATGGTCTTTGCTCTGGTGATGGTCGCGGCTCCTCAGGGTCGTCAGCACGTTGTTGATGGTTTCGCCCACATCCACCAGCTCCAGGTTCAGCCGCTCGCCGGCGTCAATGCGCGAGATGTTCAGCAGATCGTCCACCAACTGGCTCAGGCGATCAGCGTTGGTTTTGATCTTGTGCAGGAAGTTCTGCTGCTGTTCGCTCATCTGCCCGGCCACACCCAACAGCAGCAGATCAGCAAAGCCCTTGATGCTGGTCATCGGCGTGCGCAGTTCGTGCGAGACGTTGGAGACGAACTCACTCTTGATGCGGTCTACCTCCACTTCTTTGGTGATGTCGCGGAACACCGACACCGTACCCAGGAACCGTTCGCCGATATGCACCGGCGACAGGTGGACGCTGACGACGCGCTTGCCCAGGTCGAGCGTTTCGGCCAGGAACTCGCCGGGGCGGTGGCGTTCGGGGTCAAGCGCCCATTCCTCAATTGCGCGCGTCCACAGCGCGGCGGACTCGCCGAACAGCCCCGACAGCTTGAAGATGGTCTGGCCGATCACATTGTCGCGCGGCAGATCCAGGATGCGTTCGGCGGCGCTGTTGAACAGCACGATCACGCCTTCGGCGTCGGCCAGCATCACGCCGTCGGCGATGCCTTCGACGATAGCGTTGCTCTTTTCGGTTTCCTCGCGTTCCTGGCGCACCAGCCCGCCCAGTTGTTCGGCCTGGTCACGGATGAGGTGGTACAGTTCGGCGTTGTAGATGGCCGAGGCCACCTGGTTAGCAGCAGCGATGATGAGCTTGACCTGCGGCTCGGTGTAGCCGCCGGGCTTCTCGCTGACCAGCACCATCACGCCGTGAATGTCGTCGTTATTTTCCAGCAGCACGGCGACCGCGCTGTGCCAGCGCCCCGCGCCGTCCCCTTCGGCGTCCCAGTAGGGCTGGCCGCGCAGTTCGTCCACCACCATATACTGGCCGCCGTGCTGAATCAGCCAGCGCGCCAGCCCTTCCGCCGGGTGGTTCGGGTGACTGCCGTTGGTTTCCTCGCGCAGCAGCGCCCGGTTGTAGAGTTTGTCGGTCATCGGGTCTACCAGCATAATCACGCCGTCGTCCGCGCCGACCGCCCCGGCCACCAGTTCCAGGGCGCGCCGCAGCACGCGATCCATATCCAGCGAACTCGCCAGATCGGACGTGATGCGGTAGAGCGTATTAATCCGGTCGCGTTCGGTCTGAAGCTCGTAGCTGCGTTCTTGCAGTTCGCGGGTGCGCTCCTGCACGCGCTGGTTCAGCTCGTTGGCGAAGTTGCTGACCTGCTCGAACAGGCGGGCGTTCTGCAAAGCCGCGCCTAACTGCGTGCCAATCGTCGTCAGCAGGCGTTCGTCGTTGATGCCGAAGGCCCGCGAACTGGTCGAGTCCCGCAGTGCCAGCACGCCCAAGACCTGATCGCCGGCGACAATCGGCACACCCAGGTAGCTTCTGGCGTCGCCCTCGCCGTTGGTGATGCCCAGGTTACGGCGCATTTCGTCCGACGACCAGTTGCCGCCGCCGAGCGGAAGCGAACGCCGGTGGCGGATGATAAATGATACTTCGTCCGTCCCAATCGGGCGCGGCGGAATTTCAAACACTGTGCCGTCGCGGCGCACCGCCATCGGGAAGGCGACCATCTGCGTTTCAGGGTCATACAGCGCCAGATACATTTCGTCGGCTTCGGTCACGCGCGGCACCTGGTCGCGCACGATGGCGATCATGTCATCAATCGTCAGCGTGGACGAAATGGCCTGGCTGAGGTTGTTGATGATGAAACCTTCTTCCACCAGCGCCGCCGTCTCGGTGGACAGGCGCGCGTTCTGGATGGCGATGGCCGCCTGCGCGCCGAGCGCCTGCGCCAGCCGCACTTCCCGGTGGCCGAAGGCGCGGTGCGGCGCGGGTGTTTCCACCTGCACCAAGCCGATTGCCTGGTCGCGCACCACCAGCGGAATCAGCACCCGCAGTTGGTCGCCGTTTTTCGCCAGCAGTTCCAGTTCGGCGGGGTCGGCGTCCGGGCTGCCGGCGCGGATGGCGATCACCTCGCGTTCCTCAAGCGCGCGCTTCCGCGCCGGGTACTCGCGCAGATTATAGATCGTGCCGCGCGGCACAACCCGGTCAAGGTTGCCGTAGCGGTTAATTTCTAACTGGACTTCCAGCACGTTTTCGACGTTATCCCACATCATCACGGCGCAGTCGTCCATGTCCAGCGCGTGCAGCATCAGCTCGACGACCGCCTGGAACACCTCGTCCAGGTTGAGCGTCAGCGAGGTAGCCTGCGCCGCTTCCAGCAGCGTTTCCAGTTCGCGCGTGCGGACGAGTGTCTGTTCCAGCAGGTTGGTATTCTGCACCGCAATCGCCGCCTGGTTGGAGATGATCTGCGCCAGTTCGATCTGCTCCGGCGAAAATTCGCGTTTGCCGTCGTAGACTTCCATCTCGAACGTGCCGATAGCCTGGCCGCCGACGGTCATCGGGATGACCACGAAGGCCGTGATGCCGCGCGGCGACAGTTCCATCAGCACCGGGTCGTCGCGGGTGAAGCGTTCCAGATCGTCGTAGATGATCGGTTCGGTCAGCCTGCGCATCGGCTGGTAAACGGCGCTCTGAGTCAGGTTGATGAATTCGTCCGGCGGCGCGTCGCCGCGCGGGTATTTGACGATTACCCGTCCAACCTGAAGTTCGCGGTCGAACGCCAGCGCCCGCGCCTGCTGCACGTTCAGCACCCCGGCAATTTCGCGCAGGGCGATTTCCAGGATGTTTTCGCTGTCCAACGACTGCGCCAGCGAAACCGAAACGCGGTTGAGCAGGCTGAGGCGTTCGGTGCGGCGCTGCGATTCGGCGAACAGGTCAGCGTTTGCCAGCGCCACCGCCATCTGGTTGGCGAAGGCGAAAGCCGCCTGCTGAAGCTGCGGGGTGTAAAAGCTGGCTTCTGACTTCGCCAGCGCGATCATGCCGACGACATAACCCTGATTGACGAGCGGCACACCCATCCAGCTTAACACGTCTTTTTCGCCCGGCAGGTAATCCAGGTGCTGCAAGTGACTGATGCTGTAGGGATGCTGCGTCTCAATGATATTACGCAGCCGTTCGTGCGAGGGGATGGCGACCCGGACGCCCTTCGTGATTGCAGCCTCTTCAAAGCCCCGGAAGCCTTCCAGCACCAGGGTATCACCGCTGCGTCCCCACAGCGTCAGCGTGTCGTAATCAATGAAACGCCCGATTTCTTCCAGCGCCAGTTCAATCACCTCGTCGCGGTTGAGCGAAGCCGTGATGCGGCTGGAGACTTCGGTCAGCACCGCCAGCTGGTTGGCGCGGGCTTCCACGTCGCGTTCCAGGCGGGCGCGGTCGGTCACGTCCTCGACCAGCATCACCGCGCCGCGCACCCCCTCGACGCTGCGCAGCGGGTAGATGTAGAAGTTCCGCACCAGCAGGTGGCTGTCTTCGTGGGTTTTGTGCCACATCAACTCGCGCGGGCTGGCGGACTCCAGCACGGCGCGCAGGTCGGCGGACAGCGCCTTGGCCAGTTGGGGGTCATAGGCAAACAGGTCTTTGTGGCGGGCGCGCTGGGTATCCCAGCCGTACCGCTGGCGCATAAAACCGTTGACGGAGATGACGCGCCCGGATTTATCCATCACCACGATGCCCTGCTGGATGGACTCCAATACCGATTCGTTGAAGCCTTGCAGGTTCAGCGCGCGGTCAAACAGGCGGGCGTTTTCAATCGCCACCGCCGACAGGTTCGCCATCCGCTGAAGCAGCGGGCGATATTCCAGCAGGGCGGCAGCGCGTTCCTGAGCGCTGCCCAGGTGCATCGCGCCGATGACGACGCCGCCAGAAACCAGCGGCAGAATCAGGCTGGTGCGTTCGCCGCGCCGATGCCAGGCGCGCAGGTCTTCGTGACGACCGGCGTCCGGCTCGCCGATGTAGTACAGGTAATCCTGACCATCCCGGTAAGTCTGCGCCAGGGCGGTATTTTCGATGTGGGCGCGGTGTTCCTTCGTCGTGGACAGCGCGCCATCGCTGCCGATTGCCACTTTCAACACGTCAAAGCCCTGCTGGTCGGCATCCACCAGCGCGACCGTCATCTGCATCAGCGGCAGCAGCCGCGCCGCGCCGCTGGCGACCGCCTCGATGATCTGGCCGGTATCCAGCGTCTTCGATACGGCTTCCATAATGGCGTTCAGGCGGGCTTCCTGCTCGGCGCTTTGCAGGGTGGAGCGGTACAGCCGGTAGTTTTCCAGCATCCCGGAGGCCTGGTGGGCGAAAATTTCCAGGATTTCAATCGTCGCTCGGTCAGGCAGGCGATCATCAAACGGTTGATCGAGGATAACGAGGCCGAGCAGATTGCCGCCCGCGCCGTGCAGCGGCACCAGCAGCAGATCGCCGTCCTGCCAGGAACGTTCGTCCACCGGCTCGGCCACATGGCGGCGGCCTGTATAGCCGGTTTCAAAGGCGCGCTGTATCTCCGGCGCCCAGTTCTGGCGACATGCTGCCGGGAACAGATACGACTCGCTGACGAGATATTCATCGCTCAGCAGCGCCTTCAGCTCGTCAAGCGGCGCGGTATCAGCGCGGCTTTGCTCAAAGACTTCCAGCGGCAGCCCGGCCTGTGCCACCCGGCGCAGCAGCCCGGTTTCTTCGTCTACCAGCGCCGCCACGCCGACTTCAAACCCAACGCTTTGCTGGATGCCGTAGAGCATGGCTTCCAGCATCGCAGCCGGCTCGATGCCGGTATGGAGCATCTGCCCCAATTCAAAAATCTGGTTCAGCTGTTCCACACGCCGGCGCAGGCGCAGGCTGCGTTCAAGCTGTTCCTGATAGCGGTTGTTGTTGCCAAACGCCAGCGAGGCTTTGGCGGCGATAGTCATCAAAAAGGCGGCGGTGCGGTCGTCGAACGACTTGGGCCGGCTGTGATACAGATGAATGACGCCGGCTACCCGGTCTTCATATAGGAAGGCGGCGGCGATGGCCGAACGCGCCGTCTCCGGCGCCGGCTGCAAGGGGTCGGCGGCATAATCGCGCACCAGCACCGTATCCGCGCCGCGCATTACCGCTTCGATCTCGATGTCGGCCAGGTCGCCTTCACCGCCCAGGCGCTTCGCCATTTCCGGCATGGCCGGGTTCGCCCAGCGCTGCGGCGGTTTTAACAGCACAATGGTGCCGCCATCGGCCAGGGTGGCGCGGGCGGCCTCCCGCCGGATGACGTGCAGCACCGGGTCAAGTTCCAGCGTTTGCGTCAGTTCGTTGCTGATGCGCGAGATGGCGTCCAATTCCTGCGTGCGGCGCTGGAGGTTCTGCTCCGCCGCTTCGTACAGGCGGATACGTTCGATGGTGGCTGCCACTTGCGCCGCTGCCGCTTCGAGCAGTTCCACGTCCGCGTCGCTGTAAGGCGGCGCAGCGCGGTTGGCGATTCCCAGTTCGCCCAGGCTGCGTTCACCGACCACCACCGGAACCAGGACCGCACGCTGAACGTCAAACCGCTGCGCCATCTCCTGGTAGCCTGCCAGCACCGTCCGGTCGTTCGGCACATCGTTGCTTATGAACGGCCTCTGCGAACGCGCCACGCTCAGTTCGAAGCCTCGGCCATACAAGTCTAAAATCAGCGGCGCGTCCAGCGCCGCGCCGTAGACGCGCCGGGGGTGAATCACCAGCCCGCCAATGCGCTCGTCCACGACGTTAATAAAAACCAGCGGACTGGACATCAGTTCGGCAATCGAAGCCAGGATGCCGGTGAACGAATCGTCGGTGGTCAGAATCGCCCCGGCGGTTTCGGCGATTTCGCGCAGGCGGTCGGCTTCCTGGGCGCGCCGCTGGATGTCCCGGTACAGGCGGGCGTTTTCGATAATGGCGGCGGCCTGGGCAGCGAAAATCATCAGCAGGCGCGCGTCCTTGTCGGTAAAGTCCTCGCCGCTCAGCTTGTTAGAAACCTGAATCACACCCAACCGGCGGCTGCCAACCGTCAGCGCGGCGATCATGGTTTTGGTCACGCCCAGGGTATTGGCGAACTCCGCCAGGCCGGCGGCATAAACCACCGCGTTGGACTGCACCTGGTTGGTGAACCAGTAATCTTCTTCCTGCCAGATGTCGTAAAGCGGGCTGCCGGAGGGGGTGTTGATGAAATAATGCGCCACCAATTCGTTCGGCACGCCGTAAAACGGAAGCTGTGCCACCAGCCGGTGATTGGTTTCGTCCCACAGCAGCACACCGCACATGGCGATGTCCATCAGCCGGGCGATGCGCTCGGTGATGGTCGAATAAAATTCCCTTTCTTCGCTCAAGGCGCCGATGGCATGGGTCATCTGCTGCAAGCCGACGATCTCGGTTTCGCGGCGCTGCTCGCGCTGGTACAGGCGCACGTTTTCCACCACCACCGCCGCCTGCGCCACCAGGATTTGCAGCTCCTGAATATCGCGCGGGGTGAAGCCGCCTTCGGCCTGTTTGTTCGCTACCTGCACCATGCCGATGCGGTGGCTGCCGATCTCCATCGGGATGAAGGCGGTGCTGCGAATACCCGCCGCGCCGTAAAGCGGCTTCAGCCCCAGGGCTTCGATCAGCGGTTCATCAATCGCGTCATTGCTGACCCAGTAGGGCTGGTTTTCCCAGATATCCCGCTGCGGGCTGTCCGGCGGCAGCGCCATGATATAGTTCTGCGCGGCATAATCCGGCAGGCCGTAAAACGGCAGTTCCGCCACCAGCGCGCGGCGAGTTTCGTCATACAGCAGCACGCCGCAAACCCTGGCGTTCACCAGCCGGGCGATACGTTCCGTCAGCGCGCGGTAAACGGCGCGGCTGTCTTCGGCGGTTTCCTGCCGCGGTTTAATCTCCTGTAACGAGGCCATATCGCGGATGCGCTGCGCCTGTTCGCTGTACAGTTCGGCGTTGTGGATGGCGGTCGCAATCGGCTTGCTGATGGCCTGCAACAGCGCCAGATCGGCCTGGCCGAAGCGCCCGGCTTCGGCATGGGACAGTTCCACCGTGCCGATAAACCGCTCGCCCAGGATCAGCGGCACGCCGACAAAACTCTGATAAAAGCCGCTCAGTTTGGGCTGGATGGCCGTCACGTCGCGCACATCCGCCACCAGCGCCGGGCGATGGTGTTGCGCGATCCAGCCGGTGATGCCTTCGCCCAGCCGGTACGCGCCGCCGCTTTCCGAAAGCGCCAGCAGATAAGCTGTTTCGCCCACCCAACCGCGCGGGTGCAGCACTTTGTGGTCGGCGTCCCACAGGCAGATTTCGCCCGCCGCCGCCGGACAGGCTTTCATCACCAGCGTTAAAAGCGTCTGGAGAAGCTGCTCTATGCTCATGCTGGCGTTGACCGTCTCGCCGATTTCGTTGACGGTCGCCATCGCCAGCGACAGGTCGAGCGCGTCCGGGTAGCTGTTGCCGGCTTTCAGCTCGCGCATCACCACCACCGTCCGGCGCTCCGGCCCATACGGCAGCATGTGCGACGACGCCTCGACCCAGCGTGTCCCTAACTGGAACGAAGCCTGCCCTTCGCGCAGGAACAGTTCGAGGAAACTGTCCGCCGGCTGGGTAAGCTCCGCGATGTATTCCAGATTCGGTTCGCCCCCGTTCATGCCAATCCAGCGGCGGGCGCGGTCGTTGATGTATTCCAGTTGGCCGTGTTCTCTGGAAACCAGAATGGCATCGTCACTCGATGCCATCGGCAGATCAAGGCCGGCGTTCCAGGGGCTTTCGACGGGGATGCGGCCCAACTGCTGCCGTTGCAGCGACCACAACAGCAGCCCCAGGATGATGACCAGCCCGCCAATCAATAAAATCAGACCAAGGCCCATACCTCACATAACCCGCAAACTCAGGCTGCTTTTTACCACGAGGTCAGAATTTTCGGCCCGGCGTCTTCTTCTCCGCTCAAACCTCGACGGCGATCTTCGGCAGCCAATTCGGTGATTTCACGAATATCGGAAAACTGGTGCGTGCGGGTGGAAACCGACCCGACCGCCAGCGTCATCAACGGTTCCTGGCGTTCACCCTGCGTGCCATCCGGCACCAGGATATAACCCCGCTCCCGGTCAATAAACGAATAGTGCTGCCGCACCTCATCGTTGAAGCGTTCCACCAACTGCTGCTTGAGTTTTTCCGCATCCTCGGCATGGGTGATGATGACGAAGTTATCCCGCCCCGGATGCCCCACGTAATCGTCAGGCGTGCCCAGATCATCCACCACTTCGCCGATGACCAGCGCCGCGAACCGCATCACTTCGTCGCCGGCCAGGAAACCATATACCTCGATAAATGGGTCGAAGTGGTTGATCTTCATGTCCACGTAAGCCCACTGCTTGCTGCCGTGCATCAGGGTGCGCAGATGTTCTTCGATCAGGCGTCCGGTCGGCAGGCCGGATTTCGGGTCAATGTGGCTCTGGCGATTGGCGGCGGTGATGGCATTCTGCACGCGCAGTTTAAGTTCTTCGATGTCGAACGGTTTGGTGATGTAATCGTCCGCGCCCAGTTCCAGCCCGGCGATCTTGTCGCTGCGTTCGTCCTTCTGGGTCAGGAAGATGATCGGGATATGGCTGGTGCGGGTGGTCGTGCGCAGTTCCCGGCACACGTCATAGCCGTTCATGTCCGGCAGCATGATGTCGAGGATAATCAAGTTGGGCAGCTGCTTGCGGGTCATTTGCAGGGCGTCGCCGCCGCGCGGCGCAACCTGGACTTCGTACTGCTGCCCGGTGAAGTAAATGCGAAGCATGTTTGCGATGTCGAAATCGTCTTCGACAACCAGGATTCGGCCTTTACTCATACCTGCCCCCACCATTCTCTATTGGGTGCTTAAACAATCTGTATCCAGTGTTTATGATACAGGTTAAACGTAGAGAACGCCAGCCAACCGATTTAATTCGTTGGAATAGACTAACCTCGGCCTTACCGCAGGTGGAGGAGTCTATCCCTCAAGTATAGGGCGAAAAGGCAATTTGGTGGGTTGAGATTAAGGCCCTATCGCGCGGCGGGCGACCACGAGCGGCGGTTGTGGGCGGCACGCGCGCGCACGGCGCTGATGGTTTCCGGCTTCACTTCGGCCTCGAAGCTGCGGAAACCGCTGAGGCGAAAACCGTGCCGGTCGGCGATGGCCTGTATTTCCAATGCCTGCGCGACGGTGATATTTTTGCCGACGGTGTAATCTTCGTAGCGGCCTTCCAGCGCCAGCGCCATCGTTTCGGCCATGCAGGCGTAGGACATACGCGGCGGAAAGCCGAAGTTAAAGCCAAAGTCCACCGGCCCCGGCACTTCGATCATGCCGCCTTCGATCACCAGCACGTCGTCGCGCTGCTCGGCCACCCGCCGGGAAACGTCGCGCGGGCGGGCCACATCGCACACCACCGCGCCGGGTTTGAGGTGGCGCGGCTCGATGATGGCGTGGACGGCGCTGGTCACGGTTAAAATCAGGTCGGCTTCGTAAATGGCGCTGATGTCGGTGCCGGCGCTGACGAGCGCGCCCCGGCCTTCACACTGTTCGCGCACCGCTTCAACCGCCTCCAGCCGCCGCCCGACCAGCACCAGCCGGGCGCATTCCCCGGCCAGCATTTCGGCGCAGGTTTTGCCGACCGCGCCGGTCGCCCCGACCACCGCCACTGTCGCCGCGCCCATATCAATATCCATCACGCGGGCGGCCTCGCGGATGGCTTCGACGGCCATCGCTACCGTATAGCTGTCGCCGGTCGTCACCGGCACATCCAGCCGCTCGGCAATCGTCACGCCGGCGTCCCCCACCACCGATGTATACGCGCCCAGCCCCAGCAGACGCGCGCCCAATTCTTCGGCCATGTGGCCGCAGGCGACGATTTTGCGATAGACGGTTTCGACCGGCAGCGTCATCATGGTCGGCGGGGTGAAGGGGCAGGCCAGCAGCCAGCCGCGCAGGTCGCGCCCGGTGGCGGCGGAACGAATACCTTTAACTTCCGACAGGTAAATGGGCGGAAAAAAGCGCGAGAAAAAATTGATCTGGCGCTCGGTCAGGATTTTGCCGAGCAAGGGGAACTTGCGCGCCACGTCTTCTTTAATATGAATGGGATGGATGATAAAAGCAAACGTATCGTCGGGCATCGGCTGATCTTTCACCGTCACAGGACAAACATTTAACCGGCTGCTCTACCCGAACTATATACGAGATGCGCTGCAAATGCGCCTTAAAGCCGCGCCAGGTTGCGGAGTTGTAACAGCGGCGCTACCACGCACTCCAGGTGTCCTCTTCCATTTCCACCTCGTCATGGCGAGGGTACAAGCGTCGGTGAACCGCCCCGGAGATGTCCAGCCCGTGATGGTCGCTTTCCTCGAAGGTAACGTTGCGGGTAATCAACCGGCGCTGCGGCGAGGCCACCAGCACCACGTCGGACTCGATCATGCGCCCCGGAAAGATAATCATGCCCGCGCCGATGCGGCAGTTATGCCCCACCGCGCCGCCCAGGACGGCCTGCCCGACGCTTTCCAGTTCGCCGCGAATGTTGGCCGCTTTAATCGGCCTGGGGACAACCCGGTCCCGGCGGTTGCCGGCGGTGTCGGTATAACCTTCCAGTTCGCCCAGCAGGTTAAAATCGGTGAAGGTGCTGCCCGCGCCCACAAAACTATTGCGCCCGATCACGCACATCTGCACGCAGGTGTTCTGCGCCAGGATGCTGTTTTCCATCATGGCGCTCATGAACATTGAAGCGCGGAAGGGCAGGAAGCAGTTGTTGGCGACCGTGGACAGCATCAACTGGCAGCCCTGCGAGATGTTCACATCGTTGCCGATGGCGCAGTTGTCAATCACGACGCCCGGCCCGATGAAACAGTTGTCGCCGATGGTGGTCGGGCCGGAGATGATGGCCGACGGGTCAATGACCGTATCCTTGCCAACGCGCACGACTTCGGACGTGGTTAACACCTGCTTCTGTTCGATGATGCCGCGCCACAGCAGTTTGATGGCATAAAAATTGTGCGTCTTGACATATTTCTCAAAGCGGCTGCCGCGCGTGAAGACGCCGAAGATGACGCTGGCGTAATAGATATGCACCCAGCTTTCAATCGACAGGAGCGCCCGCGCCGGCAGGTAATGGGTCAGGTCGCCCTGGTCATGCACCATGAAGTGCGGCACATTATAAAAACCCTTCTCGGCGTCTTTTTCGTCGGCGTCGCTCGGCACGACCACCGGCACGATCTCGTCGCTGTAGCCGTCCGGGAAGTACCACAGGTCGGCCAGGCACACTTCACGGCCTTCTTTGGTTTTGATGCGCTCGAAGCCGGTTGTCAGGGGCAGCGTGTAGGTGCGGAAGGCCACGTCGTCGGCGAAAAAAGCCGCGCGGCAGGCGCGGCGCGTGGCCCGCGCGCGGCGCAGAAAATATTCCAGGAACTCGCGGTCAAACCACAGGTTATCGCGGTAAACAATCGCCTCGCCGGAACCGATTTTCCGAATCTGGTCGGCGCTGCGAAACGTGCCGCCCAGGTCGCATTTTTTAAACGCCTCGGCGAACAGGTTTTCCTGGTGAATTTTCAGCGTCTCGGTGCCAATCGTCAGGTCCCTGGCCGGTTCGTTGAACGGCAGTACATGGCGCGTATCTTCGATTACATAACGGTACATAACGCTCGCCCTCTGACAGTCTCGCTCAATGGTGCGGTTTCACACCCTGGCGTGCAGCCGCCCGCCGAATTCCTCGACCAGTTTATTATCCATATCATCGGCATAAGCCGCTACCAGGCTGATGATGTTATTGGCTTCGTTAGCATCCAGCCCATTCAGCGGGCGTTCGCTGAACACGTAAACGATGTCCATATGCACGCCGAAGGCCGCGTTGGTGAGCTGGAGGTTGAGTTCCAGCAGGCGGCGGTACAGCGGCAGCAGCCCCTGGGCGGGCAGGTGCATGATCGGCGCTAACACCTGGAAATAGCCGACGTTGTTCTGAATCGAAATAAAGATTTCAATCCGGGCAGAGCCGCGCTGGAAGTTCCAGCCGAAGCCTTCCTCAGTATTCATGCGCGCCGTCACCGGGTCCACGCCGACCGCCGGCAGAATCTGCTCGACGACGGCGGCGTAAGTCTCCAATGAAGGGGTTGGCGGCAGGGGTTTTCGTCCACGACCGAACATCGGTAAATACGCTCCTGTTAAGTCTGTTCCCGCCCACAGCGCAGGCACAGCCCGCGGTGAAAACCGGCGGTGGCGCTGCAATGACGGCAGGCGATTCGATTCTGCTCGTGATAAAGCACGTTGCCGGCGTCGCGCCAACCGCGCACGCGCCTGTCGGCGTAGGCCATCAGGCTGCCGCAGGTTTCACAGTAGTAGCCCCCGGCGGCGGCGGCTTTGCTGACCGCGCCGCAGGCCGGGCAGTACTGACGCTTTTCGGTCATCTCCTGTTTGAAGGTTTCGACCAGCTTGCGAATGGCGTTGATGTGAACGCCGTACAGGTTCGGCGAGGTGGCGCTGGCGTTGCGGGTGAGCATCCCGACCAGGTAGCGGTTGTCATCAAAGACGGGATTGCCGCCGGCGTCGAGACGCTGCGTGATGGTGGTGGGGAACCAGTGCGCTGCCAGCACGCGCGTCGTCGTGCGCAGGCTGCCCCGCGCCATCTGGCCGTTATAGGCGACCGCCATCAGCGGCGTTTCTTCCGGGATGCGCGGCAGCGGCGTGATCGGCATCAGCTCGCTGACCGGCTGCTGCACGTACACCAGCGCCAGGTCAAGTTCCGGGTGCGACCGCACCACGCGCCCCGGCACTTGCAGGCCGGTTTCCAGTTCGACGGTGACGTGTTCCAGCCCGCCGACGACATGGCGCGTGGTTGCCAGCAGCCCTTCCTGGGTGATGAAAAAGGCCGTGCCGGGGCCGTTCGGCCCGCCGATGATGCCGACGATGTGATAATAACCCACACCTGCCACCCGCGCCGGGGCGAATCCGGACGACGGCTGCGCAGCGAAAGCAGCCCCGCCGGTCGAAAAGGCGGGCGGCGCGTCTGCCGGCTGACCGAAAGCCGTCGGAACGGGCGGACTGACCGGCGGCTGCGCGGGTGGCACGGCCGTCGGTGACGGCGGCAGCGGGCCGGTCCCCAGCGGCTGCGTCGGCGCGGGCGGGGTGGGAAGCTGCGACGCCAGCCAGCGTTCGACCCGGTGGCGGATGTCGGGGTTATCCGGGTCGGCAGCCAGCGCCTCGTCGTAATAGGCGCGTTTGCTCTGGGGATCGCTGACCGTTTCTGCCAGCCACAGGCAGGCGACGGCGCGGATACCGCCGGTCACGCTGGTATCGCGCAGGGCGATTCGCAGCAGCCGCGCGCCTTCGTC
>JACAES010000177.1 GCA_013388735.1 Chloroflexota bacterium
ATGCCCGACTGGCTCTCCGACATCCAGCCCGAAATCGAACATCAGGCCACAGCCCCAGAAGAACCCGCCGCCGTCGGCGATCAATTCGCCTGGCTCGGCGGCGCGGACGACGACGAAGCAATCGCGGCGGAAATCACCGATGTGACCGGCGACTCGCTTCAGCCAATGGCAGAGCCGTTCGATTGGGGTGACACCACAGAGCCATCCCGTGCCGATACTATGCCGGATTGGTTGGGTGATATACAATCAGAGGATGCGCCGACCGGCGAACCGGCGCAGGCGTTCGACAGCGGTTTTAGCTGGATTGATGACATTAACGCCCCGGAAGCCGGGGAACTCCAGCCGGAACCTGAGTACGTCGAAGAACCGGCAGCCCATGATGAAGCGCCGGATATGGAAGAAATAGTGATGGCGCCCACGCCCGCCAATAATGCGCCGGACTGGTTGAACGCGATGGTGCCGGGGCTGGATGTGGATTATGCCGCGCCCGAAGATGAGCCTATCGAACAGACCTATGCCGAAGATGTGGTTCTACACCGCTCGATGGCCTTCGCGCCGGAGGTTTCGCCGTCACCCCGCAAGGACTTCGACTGGCTGGTGGAGATAGTTGAAGAGGAAACCCAGCAGATGCCGGCAGCCCAGACCGGGGGACGGCGCTTCGTCTTTTCGCGGCAGCCGGCCTGGCTGCGCCAGCCGACCGAGCAGCGGGATGAAGCCGCCCCACGCAGGGATGCGCAGGACGATGAAACTGATGGGCAGGACGATTCCGATCTGCCGGACTGGCTGCGCTAAAATGGATTGTGGACGGACCTTTTTGTTTGAGAGGAACGAGTGATGTCACCCGCGGATAACACACCCAATTTCGATGCGATGACGCCTGAGGAAATCATGGCCTGGATGGAAAGCCTTGCCAAACGCCAGGGGGCGAACGAGGGTTTTATCACCTCGGCAGACCTGGAAATCGCCGAAATTGATCCGTCAAGCGTGCAGATTGACGAGCCGGGCTACGTCCCCTACGGGAAAGACCCGCAGAAATGGGCGGAAGAAGAGGCGGCCCGCAAGGCGGCTGCCGCCAGCCGTGCCAAACCCGCTGCCCCTCCCGCACAACCGTCCCGTCCCGCTGTCGAAGTCCCGCCCCCGCAGCCGGAGACTCCTCTACCGGCTTACCGGGAAGAAGTTCCCGTCGCGCCAAGCGCCATGTCGTGGTTGGAAAGCCTGGCCGTTGACAGCGGTCTGCCCAATCTCGATCTGTCCGGCCTGGGTGCGGAAATCACCCCGGTAACACCGGCGGCGCAGGTCCCGGCCAACCCGATAGACTAGCTGGAAAGCCTGGCGCAGGGTCAGGAAGAGGAAACCCAGACGAGCGCGCCGGCTGTCGAGGCGGCCAACCCGTTCGCCGGTGGTGTTGACCCGATGTCCTGGCTGGAAAGCCTGGCCCGGCAGCAGGGCGCTAAAAAAGAAGAAATGACTACCGAGGCCAACCTGACCATTCCCCCGCCGGAACATATCGGTCAGATCGAAGGGCCGGGTTATACCCCTTATTCGTTCGATACCCTGGGGCTGTCCGAGCGACCGTCAGAAGAAAATGTGCCGGTGGAGGCTGTGTCAAAACCGGAATCCCGCCTTGAACCGGCTGATCTGGAAGACCCCTCCGCGTGGCTGGACTCGCTGGCCGCCAGCCAGGGCTTCGCGCCGGAAACCGTCAGCCGCCCCAAAGCCGGCCGACCCGCAGGCGGTGACGATGATATTGACGAGATTCAGGCGGCGCTGAATCGTGGCGAACAGGTGCCGCCCGACCAGATGGAACGCTGGATGAGCCGCCAGCTTGAATTCGGCGCGGCACGCGAAGAACCGGTAGAAGCCTACGATCCCGACGCCCCGGCTATCCCGGCGGAACTGCCGGACTGGTTGATCGAACAGGTCGGCGCGGCGCCGCCCGAAGAACTCGTTACGCCGGCGCCGGCGCTGATCGATTCGATCACCGAACCGCCGCAGGCAGCCGATATTCCCGACTGGTTGAAAGAAGAACCGTCGCCGGAAAACGACCTGGATGGCATTTTTGCCACGACCACCGACGAAGTGCCACAGCAGACCGCCGCGCCGCAGTTTGATGACGAAGCGACCGACCCCTGGGCCGAAGCCCTGGAATATGAAAGCCAGCATGATATTTCCGACGTGCCGGACTGGTACACGCGAAATGTCAATGACCCGGAGCGTATCGCCACCGTTAACCGCCGCTTGTTTGGCGAAGCCGAGCAAGAAGCCCTGCAAGAAGCCGCTTTGGAGCCGGAAGCCGAACTGCCCGCCGGCCAGCCGACCGACGTTCCCGACTGGCTGCGCGAGACAATGGA
Source organism: Chloroflexota bacterium (assembly GCA_013388735.1). Classification (GTDB taxonomy): domain Bacteria; phylum Chloroflexota; class Anaerolineae; order Aggregatilineales; family Phototrophicaceae; genus CFX2. The sequence goes on from JACAES010000177.1 coordinate 2,352, forward strand.
CGAAGCCGCCGAGTTGGAAGAGGCCGAAGCAGTGGAAGCCATGCCGGACTGGCTGGCCCAGGAAATGGACGTAGCGCCGGCAGTCCCCACCCCGGTGGACGAAATCCCCGACTGGCTGAGAGCGGTAGACGCTGACGAAGTGCCGGACTGGCTGAAAGAAAGCCTCAGCCCGGCGGCGCAGGCGCCCGCGCCGGTCGTGCCGGAAGTACAGCCGCCCGCGCCGCCGCCAGCCCCCGTCCCGGTGGCCATGCCAACGCCCGCACCCGCCCCCACGGCTTTGCCCGCGCAGCCTGTCCCGGCTGCCAGCATTGACTCTGCCGGCATCCTTCAGAATGCCCGCGCCAGCAGTCATGACCTGGATACGCGGCTGAAACATTACGAGGCGCTGGTGCGCGCCAACGTCGAACTAGATGCCGTCACCGGCGATCTGACCCGGCTGGCCGACCAGCATAAATCAAACGCTGCCATCTATCGCGTGCTGGGGGATGGTCTGATGCGGCAGGGCAAACTCCAGGCTGCGCTGGATACTTACCGCAAAGCCCTCAACCAGTTATAATCAAAGCCGGTTTTTATGGTCATGACGATAAGCGGGTCGTTTCAGACCTGTTTATCTTGCCGGGCCGGACACAACAACATCCATCACGACAAAGGAAGGGAACGTGGAACGCACACTCATTATCGCCAAACCGGACGCCGTTCAGCGCGGCCTGGTCGGGGAAATCATCCGCCGCTTCGAAGCGCGCGGCTTACGCATCATTGGGATGAAGTTCATGCAGGTTCCGCGCGAGCTGGCGGAGCGACACTACGCCGTTCACCAGGGCAAGCCGTTTTTCGAGCCGCTGGTGAAGTACATCACCTCGTCGCCGGTGATGGTGATGGCGCTGGAAGGCACGAACGCCGTCGCCGCTGCCCGCCTGACCATCGGCGCGACCAAACCCAACGAAGCCGCCGCCGGCACGATTCGCGGTGACTTCGCGCTCGAAATCGGGCGCAACCTGGTGCATGGTTCGGACAGCGTGGAAAACGGCCAGGCGGAGGTCGGCCTGTGGTTCGCCGAAAGCGAACTGGTGAGCTGGCCGCGTCATAATGACCCCTGGATTTTCGAGGGGTAGCAGCGGGTTATTTTTATTCTGTCAGGGGCGCAGCACAGCGCCCCTGATGTTTTATTGAATGCTGAGCAGGACGTGCGCCCCGCGCCACAAGCCTTCCAGATCGTAGTACAGGCGCTTTCCTTCCAGAAAAAGATGCACGATCACATCGCCATAATCCAGCAGCACCCAACCGCTTTCGCCCGTGCCCTCGATGGCGAACGGTAATTTTTGCAGGCGCTCCTTGACGCTTTCCCGCACATGCTCGGCCAGCGCCTGAAGCTGCCGGTCACTGTTGCCGTTGCAGATCACAAAAAAGTCGGCGATGATAGCATCGGGGCGCAGGTCAAGCAGGACGATGTTTTTGGCCTTTTTGTCCTCGACCAGATCAACGATATAGCGCGCCAGTTCTAACGAGTCCAGACCCTTCCTCCTGATACGATTATGAAACAGATGAGGCACAGTTCGCTGTGCCTGTGGTGAATCTTACCCCGCATTGTAGCACAATTCGCCCCGGCCACAATGTTCCGGGCAAGGCCGCCCTTGCCTCGCCGGCTTACGCCCCGGACAGCCGCTTTCTGGCTTCGTGCTGCACCAGACTCACGATGCCCATCAGGCCTTGCCCTTTGCCCATCGAAATCTCGCGGCCAAAAATTTGCAGCACAATTTCGGTTGGGATGGCCGCCACCTGTTCGAGCGGCTGGCCGGAACAGGTTTCGTCCAGGATCACGCTCATCGCCATCGCGGAAAGCCCCTGCGGATTCAGCACGTCGAAGTAAAACTTCAGCGTGTCATCGGGCTGCTCCACCGCCCATACAAACGCATCCGACTCGCAGGCCGGGACGCGGCGCGCCTCGTCATAAGGCCGCGTGGCGACTTCTGGTGGGACTTTCACCGCCGGGAAGCGGTCAGCGATCTCGATCAGGTATTCAACCCGCTCGTTCCGGTCGCTGATGTTCGAAAAGTCGTCAAGGATTTCGGTCAGTTTTTCGGGAATCATGCCTGTTATTTCTCAATCGGCACGCCAACAGAATTGCCCCACTCCGTCCAGCTTCCGTCATAGTTGCGGACGTTGGGATAACCAAGCAGGTATTTTAACACAAACCAGGTGTGGCTGCTGCGTTCGCCGATGCGGCAGTAGGCGATGATGTCATCGTCCGGTTTTAAACCCTGCTCCTGCTCGTAGATGGCGCGCAGTTCGTCCGCCGTCTTAAACGTACCGTCGGTGGTATTGACGGCCCGCGCCCAGGGGACATTTTTGGCGCCGGGGATATGCCCGCCGCGCAGCGCGCCTTCCTGCGGGTAGCCCTCCATGTGCAGCTTTTTGCCGGTATATTCGTCCGGGCTGCGCACATCCACCAGCGGCCTGCCGCCTTCGATGTGTTTAAGCACCTGGTCGCGGAAGGCGCGAATGGCGTGGTCGTCCCGCTCCGGCGCATGGTAAGTGGCCGGCGGGTAGTGTGGTACATCGCGGGTGAAGGGGCGGTCTTCCTGCTCCCATTTCAGGCGTCCACCGTCCATGATTTTCACCCGGTCGTGGCCGAACAACTGGAACACCCACATGGCGTAGGTCGCCCACCAGTTGTTTTTATCGCCGTAAAAGACGACCGTTGTTTCGTTGGTCACGCCGATGCGCGACATCAGCGCCTCGAAGCCGGCCCTGTCCAGATAATCGCGGCGCAGCGGATCGTTGAGGTCGGTCGTCCAGTCCACCTGAACCGCGCCCGGAATATGCCCGGAGGGGTAGAGCAGCGGGTCTTCGTTGGACTCGACAATCCGCACGTCCGGATCGTTCAGATGCTGCGCAACCCAATCGGTCGAAACCAGCACATCGGGGTTGGCATAACCCCGGCTCGTGATCTCGCTCATCACTCTCCTCCTTGATTCAACAGATGAGAAAAACAGATATACATCATCATAAATAAACCCCGGCCATCCGGCAAGAGCCAGCGCCCGCCCAAACAAAAACCGACCCTGCGCGGGTCGGCGTGTCCGGCGGCTGTCAGCAGCGAATTGTTACCCTCCCGGCAGGCGGCGCGACAAATGTAACGCCCGACAGGGCCCCCCGCACAACATGGCCGGGTAGAGCATAACCGTCATCATGCGTTAAAATATAACCCGTCTGTACGACGCAGGTCAAATGAACCGATTATGAATCAACTGCCCACTTCCAAACCGCTCGCCGACCGCATCCGCCCGCGCACGCTCGATGAATTTGTCGGGCAGGCGCACCTGGTCGGCCCCAACAAACCGCTTAATCAGGTCATCCGGCACAACCGCATCCGCTCGATGATCTTCTGGGGGCCGCCTGGCGTGGGCAAAACCACGCTGGCGCGTATCATCGCCGCCCAGACCGACCGCCCCTATTTTGAGCTGTCGGCGGTTTCCGCCGGCAAAAACGAAATTCGCGCCATCGTGGAGCAGGTGCAGGCCGGCGAAACGCGCGACCTGTTCACGCTGCACCAGCCGCCGGCCCGCACCGGCGCGGTACTGTTCCTGGACGAAATTCACCGTTTTAACAAAGCGCAGCAGGACTATCTGCTGCCGTATGTCGAAAACGGCACGCTCATCCTCATCGGCGCGACTACCGAAAACCCCAGCTTCGAGGTCATTTCGGCGCTGCTTTCCCGCTGTCAGGTGTTCGTGCTGGAGCCGCTGTCGGCGGACGAAGTGCGCGAGATCATCCGGCGCGGCGCGGCGGAACTGGGCGTGAGACTCGACGCCGAGGCCGAGGGTTTCCTGGCGGATTTCGCCAACGGTGACGCCCGCCAATCCCTCAACCTGCTGGAAGCCGCCGCCGAACTGTACGCCGGTCAGGGCGGCGGGCTGATGGTCGAAAACCTCAAGGACGCGCTGCAATCCAAACACCTGCGCTACGATAAAGCCGCCGAAGAACACTACAACACCATCAGCGCCTACATCAAAAGTATGCGCGCCGGCAGCGTGGACGCCGCCCTGTATTACCTGGCGCGTATGGTGGACGCCGGCGAAGACCCCAAGTTCATCGCCCGGCGTATGGTCATCTTCGCCAGCGAAGACATCGGCATGGCGCAGCCAACGGCGCTGGTGGTCGCCAACGAGGTTTTCCGCGCCGTCGAAACCATCGGCTACCCGGAATGCCAGATCAACCTGGCGCACGGCACGGTCTACCTGGCTTTAGCGCCCAAAGACCGTTCTGCCTGCGATTCGTTTTTCACCGCCCTGGAGGACGTGAAGCAGCACGGCAACCTGCCGATTCCGCTCCACCTGCGCAATGCCCCCACCCGGCTGATGAAAGACCTGGGCTACGGCAAGGGCTACGAAGCCTACACCGACGAAAACCTGCTGCCGGAAAAGCTGAAGGGCAGGAAGTATTATAAGAAGTAGTTGCCAGTTATCAGTTTCCAGATGCCGGTAGACGCAAAGAACAGAGCCATGCCTCCAAAGCCCGAACCGGAAACTTATATCTGCGCACTGTGCGAGCGCGAGGTGCGGCAGGTGAGCAAACACCATATCGTGCCGAAGTCGGAAGGCGGGCGCGACACGGTGGATTTGTGCGCCGCCTGCCACAAGACGCTGCACAGCTTCTTCACCAATGCAACCCTGGCGAATGAACTGAACACCCTTGAAGCCCTGCGGCAGGATCCCGATCTGGCGCGTTATCTGGCCTGGGTTCGCAAACAGCGTGATGGCCGCGTCCGGGTGCAAAAACGCCGCGACCGGCGTTAAAGCCAGCTTCGGCGCGCCTCTACAGGCGTTTTCCGTGTTTTTATGTCGAATCCTCGATTTGCAGCGTGATGCTGCTGCCGGCAGACGCCGGCGGCACATGCAGCGTGCCTGTCACCTCTTCCAGCGCCACCCGGCCATCGGCCAGCTTAAGGATGAGATATGTATCCGGCGGGACAGAAACGGCGAACACCGCCCGCGCCAGCACCCCCACCACCGGACGCCGCCGCGCCACCACGTACACCCCGGCCTCGTCCTGGTCGGTGGCGATACGCCAGCCGAAGGCCGCCTGAAGCTGCGCCGTCACCTGGATTTGCGGCATCGTCCAGCGGGCGATTCGCACTTCCGCGCCTTCCGCCTGCAAATAAAAAGTGGTCGGCCCCACCGCGCCGAAGTGAAAGGTCTGCACATGCCGCGCCAGTTCCGCCACCGACGAAGCGGCGCTCACGGCCTGCCAGAGTGTGTTTAAGTGCTGCATAACTGCCGTCCTATCCGCCGTGGCGCCCGGCTCATCCGGGCAGACCGGTCAGCCAGTTGCGCACCGCATCGGCCACGAACTGCGGCTGCTGCAAAATCATCATGTGCTGCGCACCCTGCACCGTCACCAGCTGCGCGTTCGGCAGATTGTCGCGCAAGTACTGGCTGTATTTGAGCGGCGTCATGGGGTCATCGGTGGCTCCGATGACCAGCGCCGGCTGCCGGATGCGGTCAAGCTGGCCGCGCAGGTCGAAGGCATTGCAGGCAATATAATCATTGTGCAGCACATCGTCGGGCGTTTCGTCCAGGCGCTTGCGGCTCAGGCGGCGAAGCTGGTCATATTCCGGCGCAGTCCCCCAATAACCGTTGATAATCATCTCGACCGCTTTTGTTTTGTCCGCCCGCACGTTCAGCAGGTCGGGATGCACACCCAGCTTCGCCCCGCCACCGATCAGGATCAGGCCGCTCACCCGGTCGGGGTAATGCAGCGCCATCGTCAGGGCAATCGCGCTGCCCATGCTGTGACCGGCCACCACTGCCCGTTCGAGTCTGAGCGCATCCAGCAGCGCAACCATGTCGGCGGCGTATCCGCCGATGCTCTGGCGGCTGGCGCCGGGGCTGCGGCCATGCCCCGGCAGATCGGGCGCGACGGCGTTGGCTTCCGGCAGGCGGCGCAGTTCGGCAGACCAGTCCAGATGGCTGCCGCCCGCGCCGTGAACCAGCAGCGTCACCGGCAGGTGCGCGGTCGGGTCGCGGTGATCGGCGTACCAGATCGCGCCGTGTTGGGTTTCAATCAGCGGCATTCAAACCACCTCTCTGGTGAAAAAACCGGCGTTTCGGGCTATTGTAACGCAGACCGGATTGAACGCGAAGCCGGGGCAAAAGGTAGTTAAGGTAGTCGTTAGTCTTTGGTCGTTAGTCAGAAGATGTACCGGAATAATCAGTTGATGTTTTTTCAGAATCATCATTAGGCCGATCACCGGCGGCGCAGATCAATCATCAATCCCGGTGGCCTGCAACTGTATTAAGACACTTCGAGCGCGTGATAAAGGATGGCTTGCGATGGCTTACTTTAAATACCTGATTTTACTCCTGCTGCTGGTGAACACAGGCGCAAACGTGAGGGCCCAGGACATCACCGAACCGGGCAGCTACGATGTGAGTTTTGAACACGGCAGGCGGCAGCGCAGCTTCCGCGTTTATGTGCCGGAGTCCTACGCCCGCACCGACGACCCCCTGCCGCTGGTCATCGCCATGCACGGCGCGAGCGGCAGCGGCGCGTGGATGGAAGAACTGACGCAGTTCAGCCCGCTGGCCGAAGCGCATGGTTTCCTCGTCGCCTACCCGGACGGCGTTTATGGCATCTGGAACGATGGCCGCGTAGGGGATGAGCGTGTGCCTGCCGACCTGGACGATGTGGGCTTTATATCCGTGATGATAGACAAGATCGCCCAACACCTGCGGGTGGACGCCAACCGCGTTTACGCCAGCGGCTACTCGATGGGCGGTATGATGGCCTTCCGCCTGGGCTGCGAACTGCCAGACAAAATCGCCGCCGTCGCTTCGGTGGCTTCGACCTTTCCCGGCTATCTGTTAGAAGCCTGCAACCCTGCCGCCCCGGTGCCGGTGCTGGTCATCCAGGGGACGAAAGATGACGTTATCCCCTGGCAGGGCATCTGGCGGAACAATATCCCGATTTATCTTTCCACCGCGCAGACGGCCACCTACTGGGGCGAACATAATGGCTGCGCCGATGAGCCTCGGCTTGTCGAAGGGCTTGATTTGGTCGTCGCTGACGGCACGCTGGTGCGGCAGGTGACATATATGGACTGTTTGCAGGACGCTAGCGTGGAGATTTTTGCCATCATCGGCGGCGGGCATACCTGGCCGGGCAGCCGGCTGTCCGCCACCTTCGGCAAAACCGGCTTCGACCTGTACGCCAGCCCGGCCATCTGGCGGTTTTTTGAGCCGCGCCGCCTCAACCGGGATGATGCTTAATGCAGTTTCCAGTTACAAGTTGTCAGTCGCCAGTTTAAATCATAACCCTTGATAACGCTGAATACCTGACATAGCCTCTTATGGACTTGTGAATTGCAGGCAGCATTCAAGCCTGATACGCTGTGCTTGCATTAAACACCGGACAGGGCGGTGTATTCGTCCCGTAGGGGCGGGTTTAGAAACCCGCCTTCAGTCTTGCGTCCCCTGGCGCTGCCGGCGGATTTTCTGCTCCCAGGGGCGGCGAGCTTCGCCGGTATACCCCAGATCGCGCAGCCGTTCCTGTTCCAACTGCTCAAGCCGCGCAGCCACCTGCTCATAGTCGCCCGGCGGGATGCGCCGGTCGGCGCCGTCCGCGCCCCGGTAGACGTAGCCGATGCCGCCGCACCAGTCACAGTCTGACGGGTCGCCGTCTTCTTCAAACCAGCCGTAGCCATCACAGGAAATGCAGCGCACGATGTTCATAAATGCGGTTATCCTCCGGTTTCGCCGACCGGGATATTCAGCGGTATATAGGGCGATTCGTTCCACCAGTCCGGGTATAACCAGCCGGACTGCCCGAAGTAGGCGTCCAGGATGCGTCGCGTGATCGGCGCGGCCACTTCCGAACCTTCGCGGGAAAACTCCACCATCACCACGACGGCAATCTGCGGGTTCTCGCGCGGGGCATAAGACACAAACCAGGCATGGGGTTCGATGCGCCCAGACTGCGCCGTGCCGGTTTTGCCGCATACAGTATACCCGCGCACGTCCCGGAAGGTGGCAAAAGCCGTCCCCAGGTCTTCGTCGGTGGTCACGCCGCACATACCATCCCGTACAATCTGCCACACCAAAGCATCATACTCCAGCGCGTTCACCACCTCCGGCTGTGCCTGGAACAGCGCCTCGCCGCCGTCCATGCCGCCGATCTGCTGCACCAGATAGGGCTTGTAAACCGAGCCGCCGTTGGCGACTGTGGCTACCATACGCGCCATCTGGATGAGCGTCACCTGAAGTTCACCCTGGCCGATGGCGTTATTGATGGCCTGCTCGACACTGGTCGGCGGGCGCAGGCTGCCCGCCACCTCCGGCAGCACCGGGTCTAACCCGGTTTTGCCGCCAAAACCAAGCTGCCGCGCATAATCCACCAGCGCCGATTCGCTGCGTTCGCGGAACAGCCGCCCGCCCATCTCGTAGAAAAACGGATTGCACGAAGCCGTCAACGCCTGCGAAATGGTGATTTCGCCTGCCGCTTCCAGGCCATCGGTCTTGCGCCAGTCGGAGCGCACCGGCAGCGTATCACCATAGCGCGCGCCGTTGGTCCATTCCAGCCCGCACATAAACAATTCAGTCGGGGTCATCAACTGTTCGGCAGCAGCGGCGATGGTGGTGACGATTTTAAACGTCGAACCGGGGAAATACTGTTCCTGCGTCACCCGGTTTTTGAAGGGCTGGCGCGGGTTGGTGTTCAGGTCGCTCAACAAAATGCCGCGATCCGGCATGTAGTCGGAAGCCTGCGGGTTGAACACACTGGGGTCAAAGGTGGGAAAACTGGCGAGCGCCAACACCGCACCGGTGTTGACGTCCAGCACCACCGCGCCGGCCCCCGGCGAATGTTCCGCCGACGCCCAGTTCGGCTCGCCCCAGTTATAAGCATCGGCCAGGGCCTGCGCCGTCGCTATCTGCAAGTCACGGTCAATCGTCAGCATCACCGGCTGCGGGTCGCTGCCCTGCGTGCCGGCCAGTTCGCGCAGCAGCACACCGCTGGGCGCGACAATCCGTAAAACCTGTTCGGCCTGCCCGGCCAGTTCTTTTTCGTAGGCCTGTTCGACCCCGGCCAGCCCCACCAGATCGCCCGCGTTGTACCCCTGACGCTGGTAGGATTCGGCCAGGTCAGCCGGAATCTGGCCGATGTAGCCGGTCACGTGGGCGGCAGCGCCGTAGCCCGCATAACGGCGAATACTGCTTTCGATGCGCCGTACTGCGCAGATTTCGTCAAGCTGCGCCCCGCGCGCGGCGTCCGTTTCCTGGTCAATCGCCCCGACGTAAAAAACCGTCTCCAGAAAATAGCTGGAAAACAGAGCGGCCAGTTCGCGGCGCTGGCGACGCAGTACGTTCGCCAGCACGTCCAGGCACTGGTCCACGTCCGGCATATCCTGCTGCGCCACGTACAGGGCGATCACTGTGCCGCCTTCTTCAACCAGCAGGCTGCCGTTCCGGTCATAGATATTGGCGCGCGTCGGGCGCTGCGCCCGCACTTCCAGGCGCGACCCGGCGGCCAGCGCGTCGAAGATGTCCATGCTCGACCAGACGATGCCCCACCCGCCCGGCTGTTCGATCAGCCGCATGATCCGGTTGCGGTCTTCGATCACGCCGAACACCGGCGAGGTCAGCGATACATCATACCGGACTTCCGCCGCCGCGCCCTGCAAACGCGCACTGCCGACCTGGAAGCTCAGGTCGCTGAGGCTCATGGTCGTCTCGATGTTTTCGTACTGCCGCTGGAAAACCGGCAGGCTGTAAAAGTCCCGGCTTTGCTGGCTCAGCTGCGCGTACATGGCCGGATAATCCTTCCTGCGCCAGCCGGTCAGGAAATCCGTCACCACCTGCTCCGGCGATTTGCCGGTCTGGATGAGCGGCGCGATCACTGGCGCTTCTGCGCCCGCCGCGCCGCAGGCCGCCAACAGCAGCCCGAACCCGATCAGAAAACGTTGCAGCAGTTTCACGGTGCTTGCCTGCATGATTCTTTAAACACCAGCGCCCTACTATAGCGCCGCCCTGTAGCAGAGTCCAGACAGCGTAGAGCAATCGTTTACCTGCGGCTAACGCCAAAGCCGGAGCGATTTCCAGCGCCCATAATCAAACAAGGGGCTTCAAACCCCTTGTTGACACATGTCTGGAGTAGTTTCCGCGCGGTTTATCGCGGCGTCAGCGGGCGCGGCTGACAACATCCTTGCCGAACAGCAGCACCATACCCAGGGCGATGAGCGCCACCGGCCAGAAGTTGACCCCCCCGATCACATCTTCCAGGGCGAAGATCAGACCGATGCCGATCACCACCAGCGCCCCGGTGAGGTTCTGCCACTGCTGCCCCGCCACGACCCCCCGCGCGATCAGCGACGCGCCGATCACGAACATGATGCCCGGCCACCAGTAGTTGAGCAGGGCGATCACACCCAGCCCAATCAGGAAAACGGCCCCACTAACCTGGTCCCCACGTTCTTTCGTTACCATCGTCAAAGCTCCTCTTGCGATCAGATCACATCTGTGCGAACATTGTCTGACAGATCGTCGTTTTTAAGTTTCTCGTCGTTCCCGGCTTTTTCCGACCGGCTGTCCCCCCATTCATTTTTGACGTTGATGCCGAACAAGGTCGAAAGGCCGATCAAAATCAGGATCACCGGCCAGTTAAAGCCGAGCAGAAAGACCGCACCCAGGCCGATTAACCACAATCCGCCGGAAACGTTGTACCAGGCCCGGCCTTCGGCCATGCCGCGCGCGATGTTCGATACGCCGATCACGAACAGGATGCCGGGCCAGAAGCTCAGCACATTGGTGAACAGCAGCCCCAGGCCAATCAGAAAAACCCCGCCCGCGATTTGATCGGCGCGCTCTTTGGATACCATTACAATCCCCCTTAACTTATCGGCTGTCATTCTACAGCACAGTACGCTGTCCGCGCGCAAAAAGTTGCAGGCACACGCCAAACGGAGATTTGAAGATATTCAAACAATATTTGACGTTTTTCACGTTCATTTTGTGTCATAATAATGACCATATTATCCAATGAGACTCTGTTGATGCCGACCGAAAAACCGTTCACCGATCTGTATCAGATTGCATCCCGCATCGCGCAGGCCGCCAGCGCGCGCGCCGCCGCCGAGGCGCTGGTTGGCTGGCTGGAACAGCAGACCTGCCCGGCCATGATCGGTCTGCTGGACAGCGCCAGCGCCAGCCTGGAAGTCATCCATAACGCCGGCTGCGCGCCGGATGAAGCGAGCCTGGCCTGGATGTACTCGCCGGAAACCTGGCTGGACTGGCTGGACTGGCAGGAACCGCGCCGTCGTCAAGACGTGGCCGAACTGGTCGAGGGACAACCGGCGCTGCTAATCCCCCTGCGCTGCGAGGAGTCTGTTTACGGCCTGCTGTGGCTGGACATGGACGACCAGACTGCCCGCGCAAACGGCCAGACGCCGGTGCTGCTGGCGCATCTGCTGGCGTCGCGGCTGCACCATCTGTCCATCCACCGCCGCTGGGATACCCTGCTGACCAACGCCAACACCTTCAGCCGCGCGCTGCTTCAGGAATCGGACAGCGAGGAGATGTGGCAGATCATTCACCGGCAGTTATCGCTGCTGTTCGATGCGTCCTCATTTTTCGTCGGCCTGCTCAATCCCCAAACCGGCGAGATCAACCTGCCGCTGTTTTCGCAGGCCGGCGCGCCGGTTCACTACGGCACGATTCCGCTGACCGGCCTCAGCAAAGCCGTCGTCCAGCACGGCACGCCGCTGCTGTTTTACGATGTGGAGGCGGAAGGGGAACGTATCGCTAAACTGAACGTAACCGTCGAGGGCGAACAGCCGGAAACACATGCCCGCAGCTGGATGGGCGTGCCGCTCCGCAGCCACCGGAACGAAGTCATCGGGCTGGTCAGCCTTCAGAATATGCTGCCGGGCTGTTACAGCGACCCCGACCTGTATCTGCTGATGTTCGTGGCCGGGCAGATTGCCTTCGCCATCGACAATAAACGACTGCTCCAGGCCGAACAGGAGCGCCGGAAAATCGCCAGCACGTTGATGGAAGTCGGCCAGGTTGTCAACTCCACCCAGGACTATGAAGAAGTCCTAGAGCGCATCCTGGAACAGACGCAGCGTGTGGTGGATTATGACAGCGCGGCCATCATGCTGCCCGCCCCCGGCTGCGAGGACGGCTCGCGGCTGGTAATTTCAGCCGTCAACGGCCTGTCCCCGGCTTCCAGAGGGGAAGAACTGCTCTTTGGCGACAGCAGCCCCAGCACCCTGGTTTTTATGTCGCAGCAGCCGCTCGTCATCGGTGATATCCACCAATACGTCGGATGGAATGCCGGGATGCCGACTGCGCCGCAGGCTCGCTCGTGGCTGGGTGTGCCGATGCGCTTTCAGGAGCGCGTCATCGGGCTGATAACACTCGACAAATCCACACCGTTTTATTATTCCGAAACCGACGCCAGCACCGTGTTTGCTCTGGCCCGGCAGGCCGCCATCGCCGTCGAAAATGCCCGGCTGCACGCGCAGGCGGAATCACATCTGAAGTCCCTGGAACAGCGGGCGCGCCGCCTGGCTTCCATGCACAGCATCGCCTCCATGCTCAATTCGTCGCTGGAACGCGATGTTGTGCTGAACATGGCCGCCCGGCTGGTGACGGAACTGTTTGAAGCCGACCACTGCGGCATTGTTTTGATTGACCCGAAGGACGGCAACGCCTATCTGGTGACGGAGTATCCCAGCACGGGCAGCGAAGGGCTGTTGATCCCGGTGCGCGGCAACCCGGTTCTAGAAAAGCTCATTCGCGGCAACCGCGCCCTGGCGATTTATGATATTAATGAGGAAGCCAACGACCTGATGCGCGGCACGCTTGCGCGTGTGGGCGGGCGCTCCACCCTGCTGGCGCCCCTGTTCGCCCACGACCGGCTAATAGGCAGCATCGGCCTGGACATGACCAAGGAACAGCGCGTTTTTACGACCGAGGAGCAGGAAACCTTCATGACCATCGCAGCGCAGGTTGCGCTGGCGATCAACAACGCGCAGCTTTACGAAGAGGCCATCACCATCAACCGCCTGAAAAGCGAACTGCTGGCGAACATGAGCCACGAACTGCGCACGCCGCTGAACGCCATCATCGGCTACAGCGAAATGCTGCTCAGCCAGGTTTATGGCGAACTGAACCCCAAACAGGTTGATCGGCTGTCACGGGTTTACACCGGCGGCAAACACCTGCTTAACCTCATCAATGATGTTCTTGATTTGTCCAGGATCGAAACCGGACAGATGAACCTGGTGCTGGCGCCGCTTTCGATAGCCGAAGTCATTTACGATGTCATCACCGACATGACCGCCAGAGCGCAGGCCAAAGGGCTGGCGATTAGAGTAGAGATGCCGCCCGAACTGCCCCAGGTGCGGGCCGACGCCATACGTATTCACCAGATATTGACCAATCTGGTAGACAACGCCATCAAATTCACCGACAGCGGCAGTATCACCGTCCGGGCGCGGCGGGTCGCGTCGCAGGGCGAACAGTTTACAACGCCGGAGATGGCAGCGCCGTCGGTGGCACTGCCGGACGGCGAATGGCTGGCGATCAGTGTAGCCGACACAGGCATCGGCATCAGCCCTGCCGACCAGCAGTTGATCTTCGATGCCTTCCGCCAGGTGGACAGCTCCAGTGTGCGCAAATACGAAGGCACCGGGCTGGGGCTGACCATCGCCCAACACTTGGTCAGGATGCACCAGGGATTGATCTGGGTGGAGAGCAGCCCCGGCGCGGGCAGCACCTTCACCATCCTGCTGCCCCTGAGCGAACAGACCGAAGCGATGACCATCCAGGAACCCGAAGCGCACGACCCGGAACGCCCGCTGGTGCTGGTGATTGATGACGACCCGGCGGCCTTGCAGTTGGTGCAGGATTATCTCAGCCACGACATTTACCGGGTCGTCGGCACCAGCAATTCGTCCCAGGCGGTTGAGATGGCGCGCAAGTTGCAGCCGGCAGCCATCATCACCGACATCATGATGCCAAACGTCAGCGGCTGGGAAGTGCTGCGCGCCCTCAAAAACGACAAGCAAACCGCCAACATCCCGGTCATCATCCTGTCAATCGTCGAACATAAGACGGTCGGTTTTTACCTGGGCGCTGCCGACTATCTGCTGAAACCGATTAACCGCGAGGCGCTGCTGAAGGCGTTGGAGCGTACCGCGCGCATCGAGCCGCAGAATCCAATTCTGGTAGTGGACGATAACCACGATGACCGGTTCTTCCTGGTGGAACTGCTGGAACACGCCGGTTATCAGGTGGCGCAGGTGGACAGCGGCCAGGCGGCGCTGGACTGGCTGAAACAGCAGAACGCCTCGCTCATCCTGCTTGACCTGATGCTGCCGGGCATATCCGGCTTTGAAGTGCTGAACCGCCTGCGCGCCAGCCCTGCCACCGCCGACATTCCGGTGATCGTCGTCACCGGGGCTGACCTGCCTGCCGACCGGCTGAACGCGCTGCAAGCGCCGGTGCTGCAAAAAGGCGGTGTGTCCGGCAATTCGCTGGTGCGGCAGATTCAAATCGCCCTGGCGCGCAGCCTGCAAAAGCGCCGCAGCAGATAGCCAACCGTTGTTTTACGCGCTAAACTTGGCTGCGTGTTGGCGCTTTTTGACAAGGGAGGATGAGGTGAAATACCAGGATGACGGCCCGATTGGTTATTATTTTGAGGACATCGAAACCGGGCAGACGATGGTCACGCGCGGGCGCACAGTCACCGAGGCCGATATTGTGCAGTTCGCCGCCCTCACCGGCGACTACAACCCCATGCACACCGACGCCGAATATATGAAAACGCACCCGATGGGGCAGCGCGTCGCTCATGGGATGCTGGCGCTCAGCTACGCGGTCGGGCTGTTATACCAGTTGGGCTTCATGGAGCGCACCGTGCTGGCTTTTCGCGGCCTGGAAATGAAGTTCAGTCTGCCGGTTTTCATCGGCGACACCATGCGCGTCCGCCTGACGGTGAAGGAGAAAAAGGAAATGAAACGCCTGGGCGGGGGCGTGATTAGCGCCGAAGTTAAAATCGTCAACCAGGACGGCAAAACCGTCCAGTCCGGCACGATGGAACTGCTGATGGCCTCGCGCCCGTCGGCGTAAAATCAGGCCAGCGCCGTTTCCAACTGTGACGCCGCCGGCAGGGTGAAGTAAAAGACCGACCCCTGCCCCGGCTCGCTTTCCACCCAGATCTGCCCGCCGTGCGCCTCCACCGCCAGCCGGCAGAAGGCCAGCCCCAGACCGATTCCCTTCGGCGCATCCCGGTATTTCACCCGGCTGAATTTGTCAAAAATCTGCCGCTGCATATGTTTGGGGATGCCCGGCCCGGAATCCTCGACGCTGATACGCACGCTGCCGTCGGCCATCGCCGCGCCCAGTTTGATCGCGCCGCCCATCGGCGTATACTTGACCGCATTTTCCAGCAGGTTGGTGATGACCCGCAGAATCATATCCGCGTCCACCGTCACAAACGGCAGTTCGCCGTCCAGACTGAACAGTAGCCGCTGGTTGGACTCCAGCGCCATCGGCTGGACAAGCTGCGCGGCGTTTGCCAGCAGGCTGTGCATCGAGGTCGGCTTGGGGTCAAGGACGGCTTTGCCTTCTTCCAGCCGCTGGATATCCAGCAGGCTTTCGACCATGCGCGAAAGCTGCCGCGTGCTGCGCAGCCCGACATCCAGCAGGTCGGTGACGGTCTTCTGGCCGCTGCTGACCAGCAGCCGCGACAGCGTGCTGAGGCTGCCGTAAATGGTATGCAGCGGGCCGCGCAGGTCGTGGTAGACCATCGCCGCCAGGTCCTGCCGAAGCTGGTCAAGTTCCATCTGGGCGCTGACATCCTGCTCGACCCAGGCGATCACGTCATGATCGTTGAAAAACAGCCGCCGCGCCCGCACGATCACCGGGATGTCGCTGCCTGCCGACGGCCATGCCGCCGTCTTAAACTCCACTTCCTTACCCATTTGCAGCGACTCAAAGCGGTTGACGCCCACCGGCCCCGTCCCCATGCGATGAATGGCGGTGATCGGCAGTTGCAGCAAATCCTGGCGTTTGTAGCGCAGGAACTCGCAGGCTTTACGGTTCACGTCCACGATGTACCCGTCCAGATCGGTGATGATGATGGGGACGACCGCATCCTCAAACAGCCATTGGTAGCGGTTTTCATCTTTGGGCGTGGTGTTAAAAGCGATGGCGTTGCCGATATTAGCCGACAAAATATTGCTGACAGCCTCTAACAGTTCGACCGTGCCTTCATCAAAAAAGTCTATATCCGGGTGAATAAGCGCCAGCACGCCGTACATGTGGCCGTTTTTCTCCAGCGGCACGCCCACCGCCGACCCCTGCGTGGGGATGAACGGCGTTTCCGGCAGGCGCGGCCAGCGCGGGTCGGTGCTGATGTCCCGGATAACAATCGTTCGCCGCGCGTGATGGGCGTACCCCACCAGCCCATGCGCGATCAGCCTGTACCAGACCTGGCGGCGAATATCCGGCTGGCCCGTGCTTTCGCCCAGGACAAAAATATGATCGGTTTTATCGTCCTTGTGGAACGTGACCACCCCACCATGACGGATACCCAGCAGGTTGGCCGTCAGCGAAATCGCCGTTTGCAGCACTGCCGGCGCGCTGGCATCCTGACGGCGCATGGCAGCAGCGATACTGTACAAAGCATCCAGGCGCTGGCGTTCGCTCAACATGCTACCATCCCTCACCCAATCGGATAGATTACCCTTAATGTTCCAATTCCAGTGTACACAACAAAACGCTTGACAGCGCCCTGACAAAGATGAAAAGTGTGTGAATTTTCTGCGGCCACGCGGTTTCAGCGCCGCTGACGAATTTCACCGATCAAAGCGTCAAAGCTCTGGCGGCGGTTGCGGCTGTCGTACCGGATGGATTTTGAGTTGCTCAATTCCAGCGGCATATTCTCGACCGGCACGTACAGCATCGGGATAATTGGCTTTTCGCGGTTGAGGAAATAGCGATAGGCCAGCCGCACATAGCGCGACTCCAGCGCCGACGGTGAGACGATCATCAGCAGCAGCCAGCATTCCGAAAGCGCCTGCTCGACGGCCAGCATCCAGTCGTCGCCGCCCTGGACGAGATACTGATCCACCCACACCTTGAATCCGGCATCCTGCAAAATTGCCATCAGCGGCGCGACAATTGCTTCCCATTCCTCACGGGCATAGGCAATAAACAGGTGATCCACCAGCGAGCCGGGCTGCAAGCCGGTTCCGAGCCGGCTGGTCTGGTGTTTGTGGCGTTTTGGCCCCAGGATATTTATTTCGCTGGTATCCAGCTTGGGCGGCACACGGCGCGTACTTTTGGTCGAAGACTCAATCGGGGTAACGTCGCCGGGCTGCCACGTATAGCGGAACTCGGCCATCGTCGCCAGTTGAATCATATCGTTGGCGCGCAGCAGGTGCGGGCGTTCCGGCGTGATGGCAACGCCGTTCACGCGCGTGCCATTGGTGGAACTTAAATCCTCGATCTGATACCCTTTTTCCGTCCAGCGCAGCACCAGATGAAAACGGCTCACTTCCGGGTCTTGCAGCACGATGTCGTTGGAAAGATCGCGTCCCAGCCGCACCTGCCTGGTTTTAAGCGGATGAATCTGGCCGGGGTTGAGGCCAACCGTCATCACCAGATAGGGATGCACGTTCGGGTCCGGGCCGTCAGCTTTTAAGGCCGCCGCCGGCACCTTGGACATTTCGACGCTGGTATCCCCCCGGTCATATTCCAGGGTGATATTTTCCCCTAGTTCGATAAAATTGCCGGGTTTTAACAGCCAGCCGCTGTCCACGCGCTGGCCGCTGACGAACGTCCCCCGACCGGATTTTAAATCTTCCAGCTCGTAATCGGTCATCACACGAATAAGCCGGCAGTGTTCACGGCTGACGTCGTTATCCAGTATCACAATGTCATTTTTGCTGCCGCTGCCGATGGTGATGACATCGTTCTTAAGTTCAAAAACCTGGCCGGAACGAGGCCCGCGCCGCATAATCAGTCGTGCCATATGGATTTTGCCGCTTCGCTTAGAATCTGTTTGCACCTCTTGAAGAACATCTTAACAGAACCGGCCTTGCAGCGAAAGCAAAACCGGCAAAAAACCCCACTCCCCCGAGGGGAAGCAGGGTTTTCGTATGGCCCGACTCGACAGGCTGCATTATGGGGTCGCTTCGGCAGTCGCTTCCGGCGTGGCCTCAAGCGTCGCCTCGGCGGTGGCCGTCAGCATCTCCGCCGCCAGCGTTTGTTCAACCGCAGCGGTAGCCGTCTGTTCGACCTCGCTGTACGGATTGGGCGTGCGGGTGGCCGTCGGCGTCGGCGTGGGCGAAGCTACGTAGGGCGGCACGGTGATCATCTGCCGCGCCAGATTATCTACCTGATCCTGCGGCAGCACATAAACCGTCGCGGTATCGTCGCCCACCAGCGCATAATAACGCGGCGTGGTCGGGCTTTTGTTCCCGATCTTCAGCGTATAGGCTGCGCCGTCCTTGTCGGTCAGCACGTAAGTGTGGGTGGGCGCATCCAGCCCAAAGTCCGTCGGACTCTCGGTCGTGAAGCTGTCGGTCGCCGCCAGCCCAACCAGCAGGCCGACGACGCTTTTGGCCTTGTCCTGGTCGGTCGCCAGATCGCTGGTATTGGTCGCTTCGGCCACCGTCCACACGCCGCCTTCATCCCGCGTCAGGACGGTTTTTTCGCCGCTGCCGTTATTGATCGCTTCAAAACGAACCAGCGCATCTTCGGTCACGTCCGGGAACAGCGGCCCCGCCCCTTCGGCGGTGGCTTCCGGCGTGGGCGCCGGCGCGCTGGCCGGCTGGCTGTTCAGCACCAGCACCGCCGCAATGACGATGACGCTCACCACCAGCAAAATCAGTGTTCCACGATTCAGGCGCATGATACTTTCCCCCTCCTGTGGTTTAAAGGGTGCGGGCGCGTTCGCGGTTGTTCCACCAGACGATGAAACCAATCGCCAGCACGCCGAAAGGCAGCACGATCAAAGTCATCAGGTTGATGTTCCGCAGTTCCTGGTCGGTCGCAAATACCGGCACGTCCTGGGCGTTGGCCGCGCTCTGGATATTCACCGTGCCGAAGAAGTCATTAAAGCGAGTCGCCCATACCAGGCTGCTGAAAGACGCTTCCAGATTGACCAACCCGCTGCCCAGCGCAAAGTTGTTGGACGGGACGGACGCGCTGCCGAACAGCACCACCCGCGCGCCGGTGGCGGTGTTTTCCGCCGCCGCCGCCAGCACGAACGGGCCTTTGGGGTCGGTTTCAAGCTGTTCGATGTTGGTGCTGTTGATGATGGCCTGGATGTCCGCCTTGCTGAACGAGGCGTCGCTGCTGCGCGCCAGTTCGTCAACCGTCACATTTTCCGGCAGGGTCGGCGCGATTTCGATGCTGTGCGGCAGATCGAACACGATGCCGCTCTGCTTGGCGACAAAATTCCGGGTGATGTAATGTGTGCTGCTGAAGTCCACCGCCACCGGCCGCAGCGGCGATTGCAGCGACAGCGTGGGGTCCAGCACCAGGTCATTCCTGAAGCGCAGACCGAAGTTTTCGTACAGGAAGTTCGACATATTCTCGGTCAGCGCCAGCGGTTGATTAGCAGACAGGCTGGCTTCACCGCCGTCGGTAGCCGACACTTGCAGGCTGGGCGAGGCGAAGATCACCAGGCTGCCGCCCTGGCCGACGTAGCTGGCGATGAAGGCCATCTCGTCATCGCTGAGCGGTTTATTCCCGCCAGGAATGACCAGAACTTCACCATCTGCCGCCGGGTCATTCAGCTTGATTTCGCTCTGCTCGCCCATCAGTTCAAACAGCGATACCTGCTGGGTTTTCCAGTCGTAGCTGTTGATGAGCGAGTCGTTGAGCAGCGACATGCCGGACACGCTGCTGTCGGTCAGCCCCAGGCCGCCGTCCACATTCAGGAAATAAGCGCGGAAATCGCCCTGCGCCGCCACGCGCAAAATCGCGTTCGTCAGCCCATCCTGGCTGAAGAAGCTCACCAGTTCGGCGTTTTCGACATCCGGTTCGCCGGCTTCGTTGAGCGCCACCACCGCAATCTGACCATTGCTGGTGACTTTGTACAGTTCGGTGAGCTGTGGGTTACGCTCCGGGTCTACGAATTCGTAGCTGATTTTGCCGGCGCTGGTTTCGGCGTAATCATCAAACAGCAGCGTATCCTGGTCGCGCCGCCCGGCCTGAGCCGCGCCGTAAAACGCCAGCAGTTTGACCGAAGGCAGATTCGGATCCGCGCCGATGCCGGCGATGGCCTGCCGCGATTCCTCGGTCAGCGAGAAGGTGTCACGTTCGGTCAGGTCGGCGCGCCAGCCCTGGGCGCGAATCAGCGCGTAAATGGCGATCAGCGCGACGATGAACACCGCCGTCACCACCAGGCTGGTGCCGCCAAAACGCGCCGTGCGCCCGGTGATAACCGCTTTGGCCTGGTCGGGGGCCATCAGCACCCAGGCTACCAGCGCCAGCCCGCCGATGCCCAGCGCGCCCCAGCCGACAACGGTGAAGGTGGGCTGCGTGACCAGCACGGCCAGCGCCACCAGCAGCCCGGCCAGCGCCAGAATCAACATATAGTACGGGGGAATAAAGGCTTCCTGTTCGGTCAATTTGGGAGTCTGGTCGGTCATGATTAGGCCCTCCACCGCCGAGTTTCCACGATGCGGGTGGTAATGAACAGCGCGCCGATCATCATCAGCACAAAATATGCGATGTCTTCAGCCCGGATGATGCCGTTCGCCAGCGTAGCGCCAAAATGCGCCTGCAAGCCCAGTTCGCGCACGAAGTTAGCCGCGCTCGCCAGAGTCGGGCTGCTGGTCAGAGACACGGCGGCCACCTCGGCCAGATACAGCACCAGCACCGTCGCGGCACTCAGGAAAGCGGCTACGATCTGATCTTCGGTCACTGCCGACCAGACCATGCAGACGGCCAGCACCGCGCCGCCGTACAGCCACGCGCCCAGATACGCGCCGAAAGCCACGCCGGCATCCGGCACACCCACCAGTGTTAACACCAGATGATAAGTGACCGTCAGCAGCAGCAGCACCGTATAATACGACCAGACGGCCAGGAACTTGCCGATGATGAACTGCGCCTCGTTCATGGGCAGCGTCATCAGCACTTCAATCGTGCCTTCGCGGGACTCTTCGGCCAGCAGGCGCATGGTCAGCAGCGGCCCGATCAAAAACATCAGAAAGGTAATCAGCGCCGGGGCCAGGTTCAGGTCGCTGGCGGTGACGCCGGCGCCGCCCTGCTGCGCGACGCTGACATTGTAGGCCACCGACTGCGAGAGATTGCCGTTGAACAGAATGCCCAGGAACAGCAGCATGGCAAACGCCACCGCGTAAGCGATGGGCGAACGGAAATACAGCGTAAATTCGCGCTTAAAGACGGCCAGAATGGCGCTCATGCTACGACCTCACTTTCCGGCATTGGTTCGGCTTCGGCTGCCGCTTCCGGCGCGCGCGTCAGTTCCAGGAAGATTTCTTCCAGGTTCACCGCCAGCGGGCGCAGTTCGATCAGATCCCAGCCGTTTTCGATGATGGCGCGGGCGATGGCCGGGCGCGGGTCGGCGTTCGGGTCGGCGGGCGCGACGATCACACCATCCAGACCGGCTTCGGCCTGGGCGACTGCCGGCAGGCTTTGCAGGTGAGCAAGCGCCGCCTCTGCCGGGGCGCTGACGCGCACAAAAACGCGCCCGCCGCGCTCCAGCGTGCTGCGGAGTTCGCTCGGCGACCCCTGCGCCACCACCATCCCACGATTAATAATCACCACGCTGTCGCATACCTGTTCGGCTTCCGACAGGATGTGCGTGCTGAACAGGACGGTATGGTTTTTGCCCAGTTCGCGCACCAGATCGCGCAGTTCCAGCACTTGCAGCGGGTCGAGGCCGATGGTCGGCTCGTCGAGGATCAATACTTCGGGGTCGTGCATCAAGGCCTGCGCCAGCCCCACGCGCTGCCGCATCCCTTTGGACAGCGTGCGGATGCGGCTGCCGGCGCGGTCAGCCAGCTTCACCTGCTCCAGCACCTCACGGGCTTTGTCGCGGCGGTTGGGAATGCCGCGAATTTCGCCGATATACATCAGATACCCCAGCGCGGTCATGTCGCGGTAGAGCGGCACATTTTCCGGCAGGTAGCCCACGCGCCGGCGGACTTCCATGCTCTGCTCAAAAACATCGTAACCGGCCACCAGTGCCTTGCCGGAGGTCGGCGGCATGTAGCCGGTCAGCATCCGCATGGTCGTGGTTTTACCCGCGCCGTTCGGCCCCAGAAAGCCGGTTACCTGGCCGGGGCGAGCGGTGAAAGAAACATTATCCACTGCGGAAACAGCACCATAACGTTTGGTCAAATTCTGGACTTCGATCATATTTTCCCCTCCCCTGCATTGGGTCGAGAATCCGAAGTGAGAGACTAACGCCAGCATATAAGAAATGCATCAGCGTTTGCTGAACCTGGGCTTAATCGCCGCGCGATTATAGCGCAGTTACGATTTGTTATATAGGGGCGGGTTAAAAGCTCAAATAGTCGGCGCAGTCAGGGAAGAAGCGCAGGGGAAAGCCTGTTCGGCGGCGCCGGGGAGCGCCGGCGTGCGCTCCCCTACAGGTTTCATCGGTGATTTTTCGCCGGCGTTACCCGGTTATCGGCACGTTCGCCAGATTTGCGGCCAGCACATAACGGGCGTTCACCCAGTCGATGATGCCGTTCACGTCAAGCTGAAGCCAGCTTGTATCGGCGTTGCGCCCGATTACCGTGTACATCTGCCCGCGTGTGATGCGCGTCAGGATGGCCCCGGTGAAGGGATTCGGCGCAGCGCGCACATTCAGCGCATCGGTGATGACGGTGGCCGTCGCGCCGGTGGGCCGCGTGCCGGGGTCTGTTACCGGCACATGGTCCAGCCCGACGACAACGGTATACGAACGGTTCACCCAGCCGGTGACGCCATTCACGTTCAACTGAATCCAACTGCTGTCGGCGTTGCGCCCGATTACCGAATACGTTTCGCCCAACCGGATGCGCGTCAGGATGGCCCCGGTGAAGGGGTTGGGCGCGGCGCGCACGTTCAGCGCATCGGTGATGACGGTGGCGGTCGCGCCGGTGGGCCGCGTGCCGGGGTCTGTTACCGGCACATTCTGGACGTTGACGGCCACAACATAGCGGGCGTTCACCCAACCGCTGATGCCGTTCACGTCAAGCTGAAGCCAGCTTGTATCGGCGTTGCGCCCGATCACCGTGTACATCTGCCCGCGTGTGATGCGCGTCAGGATCGCCCCGGTGAAGGGATTCGGCGCAGCGCGCACGTTCAGCATCCCCGTGTTGACGGTGGCTGTCGCGCCGCCGGGGACGACGCTGCCGAAGCTGTACTCCAGGAAGGCCAGGCCGGCAGCTTCGTAAAATTCCACCAGGAAGGTATGCGTCCCCGCCGTCAGATTCAGCGTCGTGGTGTACGAACCGCCGGACGCGGTATGCCACTCGTCTATGTACGGCAGGCCGTCCACCAGCACCCGCACGCCATCATCGGCGCGAACGGTCAGTTGGTACGTACCTGCCGCCAGTGTTTGCGCGCTCGTCCAGCGCACCGAAAAATAATCCGCCGGCAGGCTGGTGTTGGGCGACCCCGCGCCCCAGTTATGCGCCGGACTGCCTTCGGAAAAAATCGCCGCCGGCGTGCCTTGCAGGTAGGGATTATTAAAGTATTCCGCCGTCCACAGCCCTTGCGCGGCGGCGGGCAGCGCCGCCTGTCCCACCAGCAGAAGCGCCAGCATGATAAGGATAAAACGCCCCCGCAGCATGATCTTTCCCCTTTCACTCCACCCTTTGCTTACAGACTGTATAACCAGTTTAATCCAATCCCCATGCCCCTGATGGACGGGTGAAAGACGGCATGTAAACGCCCAGGTTATAGATTTCCAACGCCAGCGTCGGAGAAAGAAAACGCCCCTCCAGGCGGAGGGGCGCAGGCTCGGTCAGGGTGCGGTGATGGGGATTGCGTCGGCGCTGGCGGTGCCATCCAGAGGCGCAAAACGCGCGCTCACCCAGCCGGTGATGCCCCCGTAGTTGACCTGCCACCAGGCGTAGTTAGCGGTGCGCCCAACGACCGGCACGCTGATGCCCCTGGCGATCTGGCCGAGGATGGCGTTCTGCGTGCTGGGGCCGCTGCGGATATTCACGGTCGCCACCGGGGTCGCAGAGAATCCGGTCGCCGGCGGCTGGTTATCCAGCGGGCTTTCGGCCTGATCGGTGACCGGGACAACGCTCGGATTGCTCACGTCCAGAAAGCGCCCGAACACCCAGCCCGGCGTGCCGTTCACGTTAAGCTGCCACCATGTGCTGTCGGCGTTGCGCCCGATGACCGGATACGTTTCGCCCCGGTTGATTTTAACCAGGATGTTACCCTCGACGTTCGGCGCGCTGCGCACATTCAGCCGGAAGGCCGTGACGACCGTCCCGGTGGCGGATGTTGGTGGGCTGACGACCGGTGGGGCGACCACGCCCTGCCGCTGCAAGCTGAACTCGATCAAAGCGTTACCGCCGGCCTCGAAATATTCCACCATGAAGTTATGCGTCCCGGCAGGCAGCGTGACGACGGCCACATGCGTGACAGCGTTCGCCGGCCCCCACTGGTTGATAACCGCCACGCCGTTCACGAACACGCGCACGCCGTCATCCACCCGCACGCTGATCTGATACGTACCGGCATCCACCGTTTGCAGGCTCGTCCAGCGGGCGCTGAAGTTGTCGGCGGGGATGCTTGCCAGCGGCGACCCCGCGCCCCAATCATGACTGAGGCCGGCCTCGCTCTGAATCAGCACAGGTTCGCCGGCCAGCGCCACGTTGCCATAATACTGCGCCGTCCAGGGACTGAGTCCAACACCGGACACGGACTGCGGCACCGGGAAATTCGGCCCGGTTGGGTTAGTCGCCAGGTTCGCCCAGGTTACATAGACGTAAGCCTGCCCGGCGCTTTCCCGGTAATCTACCTGGACGTGATGCACACCTTCCGTCAGGGTGACATCCGCCCATACGATCTGCCCGACTTTCGGATTGCCGAACGTATCAATCTGTGGGTTGAACGCAAAACCGACGTTCACCCGCACCTCGTCATCGGCCAGCGCCCAGAAGCGGTACGTCCCGGCAGGAAAATACGGGTCTGCTCCCCAGCGAACGGTGAACCCATCACTGTTCAGTCCCGGCGCGGGTGCGCCCGCTCCCCAATCGAAGGCTACCGCCGCATCCTGACGGGTGAGGTTGGGCTGTCCCAGCAGGA
Organism: Chloroflexota bacterium; assembly: GCA_013388735.1. Classification (GTDB taxonomy): domain Bacteria; phylum Chloroflexota; class Anaerolineae; order Aggregatilineales; family Phototrophicaceae; genus CFX2. The sequence continues at coordinate 27,653 of JACAES010000177.1, forward strand.
AAGCGTTATTATAATACTGCCCCGTCCAGACCACACCCTGCGCTGCCACCGTTTGAAAAACCGCCAGCAGCGTCACCACAATCACCAAAACCCAGATTTTGCGCCGCATCGCCGTTTACCTCCTGCTCACTCCCAATAGCGTCTCATAAGCAGACTATTGGACTATTGACGATTCGTAACGGCTCGTCTAAGGATATTATAAAAAAATTGACCCTGAGTCGGACGCTGGCGAAGGCTGTGCGTGGGAAAATCGTCTAACAGTCGTTGAAAACGAAGCCGTTAAGTTCTCTGCAAGGTTTTTATTTCACGCTGTGTGTTTTCAGGCAGAGCAGGCATCCGGCTTATAATTCCCTTGAGGTAAGGGACATGACATACACGGTGAATGACGCGACCATTAAACCCAAGTTCGTGATGGAGAACTACCGGCGCGCCTTCCAGATGGTACACCGGCGCGAGCCACAGATTGTGCATCTGTTTGACGACTGGTATCAGGTTAACGGCGAAACTGTTCACCGTCTGACGCTGTTCGGCGAAATCACCCGGCTGCGCGACCTGGCGCAAAAACACCGGCTGGTGAACGCCGACCGGAGTGTCATCCAGCGTTTGATGGCAAAGCTGCGCAGCCTGTAGCGCCTGATCTTCCCTGCATCTCATCCCCTTCTCATCCCGGAATATCGCGCCAACCCAACTGAACAGGTACAATACGCCCACTATCAGCTAGTTCAGGAGCTTTCTGGATGAAAAAAGCGTATTGGATTGCGCTCATCGTCCTGCTGGCCGGGACAATGGTTTCGGCACAGGACGCGCTAACCCCGACAGACATCTGTGCGGGTGCCGTGCCGGCTGAAGACCCGGCCAACCGCACCTTCACCCAACCGGAAGACGTTCTCGAACCCGGCGTGGACTACCGCGCGGTGCTGTGTACCGAGGTCGGGCCGGTTTACGTAGACCTGTTTGAAGAACTGACGCCGATCACGGTCAACAGTTTTGTCTTTTTAGCCCAGCAGGGTTACTACAACAATACGACCTTCCACCGCGTCATCGCCGATTTTATGGCCCAGGGTGGCGACCCGACCGGCACCGGCAGCGGCGGCCCCGGCTATCAGTTCCAGGACGAACTGGTCGGCTTCCTGACTTTCGACGTGCCGGGCTGGTTGGCGATGGCGAACGCCGGGGCCAACACCAACGGCAGCCAGTTTTTCATCACCACCGCCCCGACGACGCATCTCGACTTCCAACACACCATTTTCGGCGAAGTGCTGGAAGGCCAGGAAACAGTCACCGCCATCGAACTGCGCGACCCGGCCACTGCTACTGAAGACGGCACGGCGCTACAAACGGTGGTGATCGTCACCGACCCGGCCAGCGTCAAAACCACTTACGAAGACGCCGCGACGGCCACGCAGGAGGAAGTCCTGGCCGCCTTTGAGGGCATGAAAGAGACCATCACACCGGACATCGAACAGTTGTTAAAACAGGAAACGGTCACGCTGACGACCGAAGAAGTAGCCGCCGCCGCGCCGGAAAGCGCCCGCGAGGTCTATGCTGCCTTCCTGGAAAACTACGGCCACGAATACCGCATCACCAATTCGGTGACGAATGTCGGCTGCGATCTGGAAAATATCGTCTTTGGTCTGGTGGGTTACACGCTGGACTCGTTCGCCGACAGCACGGCGGCGGCGGCGGCGCTGGCCGACCCCGCTCTGGCCGAACGGCTGACGGCGGAAGGTTATGTTAGCCAGGACTCGGCTGAGCTGACCTTCCCACTGTTCACCAGAACCGATACCGCCTGCGACAAGGAAATGGTGCGCGGCCTGACCTTCTGGCAGCGGGGACACTTCATCGCCACCGCCGAAATCACCATCCCGGCGGATAACCCGAATGTCGAATTTTTGGATCAGGCGCTTGTCCAGTTCGTCGGCATCCGCATCTACGAGCCGGTGCTGGCGGAAATCCTCCGGCCCGAAATTCGTTAGAGGCGTTTAGCGTTTAAAGGCGGGGCGCGTCGGCGGGGCGCCCCTTCACATTAACCACTTGTTTTCCGCCATGCGGAACAACTGCCGCGTTGTTTCCACGCCGTCCATCTCTTTGCCCCGCTGCAGCGCGCTGTTGACCTCCAGCGCCGGCATATCCAGCCCGGCCAGGATGGACTGCGCCCGGTCGCGGGCTTCCTGTGGGGTGGCGCAGTGGTCAAGCACCAGGCCAAGCATCTCGACGCTGCGTTCCTGTTCGCCGGTTTTCGCCAGCAGCGCGGCGATGCCGGTCAGCACCCACAGCGTTAAAGGCGTGTCCCGGATGGTCGAAGCGGCAGTGAAGGCCTCGTAGAAGTATTCGCGCGCGATGTCATATTCTTCCAGCGCGACACCCACATCGCCCAGGCCGCACAGCGCCACCACCATGCCGCTGCGGTCTTCATACTCTTTGTAAATCGTCAGGCTGGTTTCGTAACAGCGCCAGGCTTCCTCGTAATCGTGGAGCGTAAATGCCACGTCGCCCAAAAAGTCCAGCGCCGCCGCCACCCCTTTACGATTATCCAGCACCTCGTTCATCATCATGCTTTCCTGCAAATAGCGCCGCGCTTCATCCCAGTTGCCCTGCGCGCGTTCGACCGCCCCCAGGTTGAGCAGCGACTCGGCGATTTCGCGCTGGTCGCCCAACTCGCGGGCGATTTGCAGAATTTCATGAAGCCGCTGCCGGGCTTCAGCATAATTGCCCTGGAAGCGCGCCACCAGCGCCAGGTCTTCCAGGCTCATGGCGATGCCGGTGCGGTACTCGATTTCCTTGCTGATCGCCAGCGACTCGACGAACCGCTGGCGGGCTTCTTCATACTCGCCCTGCAGCCGCGCCAGGCTGCCCAGGCCGGAAAGCGTGCCGGCGATACCGGCGCGGTTGCCGATTTCCTTATGAATCATCAGGGCTTCGGTGTAATATTCGCGGGCTTTTTCGTGCTGGCCCAGCTTGCCCGCCAGGTCGCCCAGGTTGGTGAGCGGGCTGGCGATGCCGGCGCGGTTGCCGATAGCGCGGAAAATTTCCAGGCTTTCTTCAAGCCGCTGGCGCGCTTCGTCGTATTCGCCCAGTTCCTTTTTCACCAGACCCAGGTTGTTCAGCGCGCCGGCGATGCGCGTCTGGTCGCCGATCTGGCGCGCCAGTTCCAGGCTTTCCTCGTAGTGCCGGATGGCCTCGGCGTGGCGCTGCCGCCAGTGCGCCAGCACGCCCAGGCCGTTGAGCGCCCAGGCGATGCCGCGTAAATCCCCGATTTCGCGCGCGATATGCAGCGCATCCTGAAAGTAGGACTCGCCCTCGTCGTGATTGCGCATGATGTAACCGACCAGCCAGCCCAGTTCGTACAGGGCTTTGACGACGCCGGCCTGATCTCCGGCAGCCCTGAACAGCTTCAGGCTGTCCTCGTACAGCTCTCTGGATTTGGCGTAGGCGCTCAGGCCGCGATAGGCCTGCCCCAACTGCCATTTAATCAGGGCTTCCTGCGCGCGCTGGTCGCGCCCGGTATCTTCGGCCAGCAGCACCAGCGAACGTTCCAGCAGGTTGATCGCCTCACGATAGGCGCTGATGTTGAGCGTCTGTTCGGCGGCGCGGCTGAGATATGCGATAGCCTTCTGGGTATCGCCGGCGCGTTCATAGTGTTCGGCGATCAGCCCCGTGTACTCGCCGATGCGGTCGCCGCTGCGTTCCACCAGCCAGGCCGCGACCTGCGCGTGATAGACGCGGCGCAGCCGCCGCAGCACGCTTTCGTAGGTGACATCGCGCAGGATGGCGTGTTTGAAGATGTATTCCTCAGTCCCGGCGAAGGCCGACTTTTCGCGCAGGCGGATCAGTTCGCGCTTGCGCAGCGAGGCGATCACCTGCCCGATGTCGTCCACCGGCTCATCGCCCTCGGCGTGCAGTTCGCCCACCACGCGATCCCAGAAGATGCGCCCGACCACCGACGCCCGCTGTAAGACGATTCGCTCTCTGGCCGGCAGCGCGTCCAGGCGCGCCTGCAAAACGCCGGTCAGCGTGGGCGGAATCCGCATGTCAGTCAGCCGCGAGGCGTCCACCCGCCAGCGGTCAGCGCCCATCAGGATCACGCCGTCGTCTATCAGCATCTTGATCAGTTCTTCGACGTAGAAGGGATTGCCGTCGGAACTGTTCACGATCAGCTCGCGCAGGTGCGCCGGCGTGGTGTCCACCTTACGCAGAATTTCATCCACCAGTTGGCCGGTATCCACCTTCGACAGCGGCGACAGTTCGATCAGCGTATGGAACTCGTGGCGTTTGTCCCACATCAGTGGACGCCGCTCCAGCAGCGTCGGGCGCGCCAGGCACACCACCAGCAGGCGCAGGTCGCGCCGGGAACGCACCAGATAATTCACCAGATCGAGCGATTTATCGTCCGCCCAGTGAATATCTTCCAGGAACAGCACGGCGGGATGGTGCGCTGTCGCTGCCGCGAAAAATTCCGTCAGGTAATACGCGCCCAGCTGCACAACCTGCTGCGGTTCTTCCCGCTGTAAAAAGCGGCTGTGGGAAAAATCGAAGCCAATCGTCTGCCCGATGTAATGGGCTTTGTGGTGGGCTTCCGGCCCCATAAAACCGGCGATGCCGCGTTCCAGCTTCTCCCGCACGACGGCGGCAGAATCGCTGTCCTGGATTTCAAAGCGGAAGGCAAACACGTTGCGAATGAGCGCGTAGGGCAGCTTAGACATTTCCATCGTCGCCCGCCCGGCGAAGTGAAACACGTCGTCCGGCCGCTGGTCAATCCAGTTATCGAACTCCCGCAGCAGGCGCGATTTGCCGACTCCCGGCTCGCCCAGAATGGTCACGACCTGGGTTTCGCTCTCCTCAACCGCCCAATCCAGCGCGGCCTGAAGCTGCTTAAGTTCCGTATCGCGCCCGATCATGCGGGTTTTGATGCCGTCCACGCCGCGCGTAACCACGCCAAAGGTATGCGGCTTTTCCCGCTCGACGACGTAAACCTGGACGGGTTCGCTTTTGCCCTTCACCTGAAGTGGTTCGAGGGTGCGGACTTCAAACACGCCGCGCACGTGGCGGTAGGTATCGTGCGAAATCAACACACCGCCGGTCGGGGCGGCATGTTCCAGCCGGCTGGCAAGGTTGATGGCGTCGCCCATCGCGGTATATTCCGAACCGGCGGCGCTGCCGACCTCGCCCAACGCGACCAGGCCGGTATTGATGCCGACCCGGACATTAAAGCCCTTCACCCGCCAGCGCGACTCGACTTCGGCGGCATAGGCGCGCGCGCCCCGCACGATGCTCAGGCCGCAGCGCACTGCGCGCAAGGCATCATCTTCCTGCGCCACCGGCGCGCCAAAAAAGGCCAGCACGCCGTCGCCCATCAGCCGGGCAACCATGCCGCCCATACTGCCGACCGCCTCGGTAAACATGCGTAACGCGCCGTCCATGATCTCCAGCACATCTTCCGGGTCGAGATGTTCCGATATCTGGGTGGACGAAACCGTGTCGGCGAAGAGGATTGTCACCAGTTTGCGCTGGTCAAAAACCTGGGACGCGCTTTCCAGGGAGGCCAGCTTTTCTCGCAGCACGGTGATGGTCGCATCCACGACCACATCACCCAGAATGCTGCGCAGGGCTTCCTGAGCGGCAATCGCCTGCTCAAGCTGTTCGCGTTCGGTCATTGTATTCCGCACTCCCACCTATCCGGCGGCTCGCTTTTATTGTAACGTATCTATGGGGAACTCATGCAGGCCGGTGGCGATACCGGACGTTGGCCTTCAGCGCCGCCAGCAGCATCGAGAGATTCGTCAGGTGGCCGGCGCGGCATTCCAGCGTCTTCGCCCCCGACTGCGACCAGATGGTCAACACGCGCCGGTCGGCACGTCCGTCAAAGTACCAGGTATCCAGCAGATCATACGGCAGATAACGCGGCCAGAACACGCGCGCGATAATCCCACCCGGCAGCACATCCACGCCTTCGCGCCAGATGTACAGCGCCGGCACGGTCATCAGCCCGAACAGCAGCGCCAGGCGCAGATCAAACCGGCTGGGCGGAAAGCCGCCCGCGCCGGCCAGCGCCAGCAGCAGCAGCGCCGGCGGCAGCAGCCACAACACGGCCAGCCCCACCCGATAAGGCAGCGGCAGCCGGTGACGGCTTAACACCGTCTGGTTTGCTCGCTTATTCTCGAATCGCATCCCGCTTCTTAAGACGCTCCGGCTGATAATTCGGGATCGTCGCAGCGACCAGCTCCATCAGCCCGCCGACATTGTTGACATTATGTACATTATACCGCCGAACGACCCGGAACGCGCCTGATTCCGCCCGGCGCGAAATCACCAGCCACCCATTTTTCAGGCGCACGTCCACTTTTGCCCAGGGTATTTCCTGCCCGCCGGCTTCGATTCCGCCCGGCCACACGGTTAATTTAGGGTGCAGGCGGGATGGTTTTTCTTCTCGCAGCGTCCGCGCCAGCCGGGTTCCGGTGGCGTTGGCGGCATAACGACCGACCGCGCGGGCGAATTCGCGCAGGTCGCCATAAACGCCGGTCACTTTAAAGCGGCGGCCATCCTGCATGATGAGCGTATGTCCGCCCCACTGCGCCAGTGGTCGCCGCCCGATGTACAGCCCGCGCCCGCCTTCCCGATAAACCGCGAGCTGCGACCAGCCGTATTTGTGCTGCTCCTGGCCGCGCGCCCAGACAAAACCTTTGTCGAAAAAACGCAGGTCTTCGTCCCGGCGGCGCAGCCCGCGCCACAGATTCGCCAGCGCGCGCAGGCCGAACAGGGCAGCGGCCAGCAGGCCGGCAGCCCGGCCAACACGCGCCAAACCCACATCCAGCAGGCCGCGCCCGGCGCTGTAATCCAAAGCCAGCGTCGCCGCTGCCGCCGCGACAGTCGCCAGCACCGCCCAGGCAAAACGCCGGAAAAACGGTCTGCGCTGGATAGTAGACTGAAAAACCAAACGGGGTTTGCGCGGGACGGCCATCGGTTTTGCTCCTGTATCACAACCATAGCAGAAACCGGATTAAAAGCAAACGGCGGGGTATGCGGTCATCCCAGGGGGCGCGCATCGGCGCGTCCATGCTTGCGGGTTTGAATATCGCCAGTTCCAGCCAGGCGGGGCATCCAGCGCAGAAGGCCGGACGCCGTGTTAAACCGGCGCTTTGACCGGCACCAGGCTCATCAACGCAATCACTTTTTCGTTGCTCGTTCCGGCGTTCACCAGCAGGCCGCCGCGCTCCGCGTCCGCGAACGAATAGAAGGCTTTCACGCCCTCCGCGAAGACGCTTTTGATGCCGCTTTCGATGGCGGCGGCCCTCTCAGCATCCGTCAGCACAATGAAAAAATCATCCATCACGCCGATGAAATCATCCGCCGTGCCGTGTTCGGTCACGACCTGCTGGATCGCCCGTCCTGCGAAGCCGAACACTTCGTTCCCGGCCATAAAACCGTAAACGTCGCAGTACTGCTTGAAGCCTTCCAGCCCAAACTGGATGCTGACATAGTTCCGGTCGAGGTAGCGGCGGCGCTGAATTTCCTCCTCGACCAACGTCCCGGTCGGCAGGCCGGTGCGGGACTCGTGCAGGCTTTCGCGGGTGGCGCGGCGGATAGCCCCCTGCACCCGCAGCCGCAGTTCGTCAATATCGAAGGGTTTGGTGATGTAATCGTCCGCCCCCAGTTCCAGCCCCTTAACTTTGTTGGCGCGTTCGTCGCGCTGAGTGAGGAAGATGATCGGGATATATTTGGTCAGCGTCATCTGGCGGATGCGGTGGCAGGTTTCGTAGCCGTCTATGTCCGGCATCATCACATCCAGCAGAATCAGATGGGGATATTTAGTGCGCGCCATTTCCACGCCAACCAACCCGGAATCGGCATGGAAAACCTCGTACTGGTAGGATGTAAAATACATCACCAGCATTTCAGCCACATCATAATCATCTTCAATCACGAGTAATCGTTGGCTTGGCATGGTTTCGCTCTCGATCAGGCAGACGTTATTCGTCCAGAATGGCGCTCACACGAAACTGGTTGCTGTCCGAATCCGGCGCATTGGCGATCACCTGCTCCGGCGTCAGCGGCGGCGTCGCCACGTCAGGACGCAGCACATTCTTCAACGGCAGCACGGACGCCGTTGGCTCGATGGCCGAGGTATCCAGCGCCTCCAGGCGCTCAAAATACTGCAAAATGTGAGAAAGCTGCCCGGCGTACAACGCCACTTCCTGGTCGGTCAGGTCAAGTTTTGCCAGTTCGGCAATCCACCGGACTTGATCGTGCGAGAGTTCCATTTCACCGATCCTTACATCATGAAGGTCTGTCATCAATTGATTTTATGATAACACCGATTTGCAAACCAAACACAAACCCATTTTACAGTAATTCGAGTCCCACAAAATCGAGAAAAACCATTAAAATAGGAAATTAGCAAGTCCGTCCGTATCTTTCGATGCTAAGGAGGCGTTCCCTTCACCGGGGCTGCCCTGGATTTCGCATGGCGACAGAAGAACTTGTGCCTCATATGAACGTCATCATTGCCGCAAAACGGCGCTATCTGATCGAGCGTAAAACCAAAACGCCGATTGAAGCCGTCCGTGCGCTGGCAAGTATGCAAAAACGCCCGCAGCCGGTTTTGAGCAGCGTCGCGGATAGTTCGTCCGTGATGCTCATCGGCCAGATCAAATACACCCTGCCCCAAACGGGCGTCCTGGGGGAAACGTATGACCCGGTAGCTACTGCCCTGCGTTACGCCCACATCGGTCTGGACGCGGCGGCCCTGTTCACCGACGAAGTGATGTACCAGCGCGGCCTGGATGATCTGGTGCTGGTTTCCCGCGCCGTCTCCATGCCGATCATCAGCCAGGATTTTATCCTGGACGAATATCAGGTCGTTGAGACTCGCGCCGCCGGAGCTTCGGCGCTGGTGCTGCATTCCGGTGTGGTAGACCCGCCGACGCTGCGCACCCTGGTTTCGGCCACCCACCGCAACCGCATGACGGCGATTGTGGAAGTGAGCGACCAGGGCGAACTGGAATATGCCCTCGGTCTGAGTCCCTATGTGATCGGCATTCGCAGCCGCGCCGCCGTGACCCACGCGCTGGATATGCAGAACGCCCTGCACCTGCGACAGCAGATTCCGTCCAACGTCCGCGTCATGTTCACCGATGGCCTGCGTTCGATGGCCGAAGTGGAAGCGGTGGCCGAACTGGGCGTCCATGCGGTAATCGTTCAGGAAAACATCACCCGCACCCCGGCGCAGCTTCAGGAACTCAATACGCTGCTTAATCGCCATAACACCCCTGCCGATTTACCATGACCGAGCAACCAACCAATACGCCTGACATCGAGGGCGCGATTCAACTGCTGCACAGCCCGGACGTACAGATACGGCAGTTTGTCGCTTATCTGCTCGGCCAGACCAGGGACGCCCGCGCCATCGAGCCGCTGATTGACGCGCTTCAGGATGAGCATGTCGGCGTGCGGGGGGCCGCCGCCAACGCGCTTGGCACGCTGGGCGACATCAGCGCCGTCCCCTATCTCAAACCGCTGCTCAGACACACCAACCGGCAGCTGGTGGTCTGGGCGGCTTTTGCGCTCACTCGGCTGGGGCATGACCATTTCGACGCCATCGAACAGGCGCTGCAAGTGGACGATGTGGACGTGCGGCGCAGCGCCATTTTAGCCATGCAGCAGTTGGGCGACCAACGCGCCATCCCGCCGCTGCTGGCCGTGAGCCGCGACCAGCGCCGTCGCTTCCATGCCGACATTACAGTGGCCGAAGCCGCCGTTAAAGCCCTCATCAGCCTGGGCTATAACGTGGGACAACTGCCGCCCCAACCCTGAACAAACCACACGGTTGCAGGAATCCAAAATTCAGTTAACATATAAACTGCGGCGTTATGCCACGCGGGGTCTTACTTACATTCAAAATCGGGGGCAACCTTGAAACGGGTACTCTTCTTACTGGTCTGTACGCTCTTATTGGCGCCGGTCGCCCTGTGGGCCATGCAGGAAATGCCCGCCGCGCGAATCGAAATCACGGGAGTCAACACCACCGAACTCCCGACCATCATCATCAACGCCGCCGTTTTCGATCCACTCGGCCAGCCGGTTTTTGGCCTGACGACCGAAGACTTCACCATTCGCGGCCCGCTGGCGGAGCGAGCGACGCTGGTTCGGGTCGAAAATGTCACCGACGACCAGTTAGCCTTCGCCGTCGTGCTGGCGATTGACACCAGCAGCAGCATGTCCGGCCTGCCGATGGATCGCGCCAAAGAGGCCGCCAAGCAGTTCATCAACGCCATCGGGCCAAATGATCCCGTTGCGGTTGTGACCTTCGATAGTAATGTGCGGGTGGCTCAGGATTACACGACCGACAAAACCGCGCTGCTTAACGCCATTGATGCGCTCCAGGCCGGCGGCAAGACGGCGCTTTACAAAGGCGCGCTGGACGCGGTTGTCCAGGCCGCCGGTTCGCCCACGCCGCGCCGCGCGGTGATCGTCCTCAGCGACGGCGCAGAATACGGCGAAATCAGCGGCGTTGATCGCGGCGCGGCGCTGAACGAAGCCATCATCCGGGGCGTGCCGGTTTACACCATCGGCCTGGGCTTCGGCATTGATCGCACCTATTTGCAGGAAATTTCGGCGGGGACGAACGCGCAGTTTGTCGAATCGCCCACGCCGGATGAACTGATCGCCATCTACGACAGCCTGGCCGCCCGGCTGCGCAGCCAGTACATCATCACCCTGACTGCCGACGTGCCGGGCGACGGCACCGAGTACGGCCTGACGGTGGATGTCAACACGCCGGACGGCAGCGCCAGCGCCGACACAACCATTCGCGTGCCGATCCTGGTGCCGATCGTTTCGCTGCCTGACCTGCCGACCGAACCCATCGCCGCGCCGGTGACGGTGACGGCGGATGTCCGGGCGGACAATCCCATCAGGCTGGCGGAATTCCGGCTGGACGGTGTGGTCGCCGCGACCTTCAGCGAGCCGCCCTACAGCCTGGAAATAGACCCGGAACAACTGCTGCCCGGCCAGCACAGCCTGGCCTTCGGCGCGCTGGACTCCGTGACGGGTAACATCGGGCAGTTCACCGGCACATTTGAAGTCGCCGCCCTGCCCTCAAACGTCACCCTCATCGGCCTGGGCGCGGGCGAACTGGCCGCACCGCAGACCATCCTGCTGGAAATCAGCGGCCAGACGCCACCGACCGAAGCCGCCTTTAACATTGACGGCGGCGAGCCGACGCTCGTCACCGCCGAGCCGTACCTGTTCACGGTTGACCCGGCCACGCTGCCACCCGGCGAACATACGCTGTTCGTGGATGTCACCAACGCCGGCGGCGTCACCGTGACGGCCAGCCAGAAATTTGTCGTCGCCGCGCTGCCGCCGCAGATCACCATCAGCGGCCTGGAAAGCGGCCAGATCGTCAGCGACAGTGTGACCGTGACGGTGGAGGCCACCGGGCAGACGCCTGTGACCGGCATTATCATCGCTGTTGACCAGAAGCCTGTCGCCAGCGCCGACGCCGCGCCCGCGACGGTCACACTCAACGCGGCAGACCTGCCGCCCGGCGCGCGCCAGTTGACCGCTGCCGTGACGCTGGAAAGCGGCCAGTCCGCCACCGCCGCGATCGATTTTGAAGTCGCCGCGCTGCCGCCCGAAATCAGCGTCAGCGGCATTCAACCGGGCGAAACGCTGGAAGCCAACCGCGTAGTCACGGTCGAAGCCGGCGGGCAGACCGCCATCACCGGCGTGACCTTCGCGGTAGACGGCGCAGAAATCGCCGCCGTGTCCGCCGCGCCCTACACTGCCGAACTCGACGTGCTGGCGCTGGGGCCAGGCGCGCATATCCTGACCATCACCGCCAGCAACGCCGGCGGCCAGACCGCTTCCGCAACGGCGGCGTTTATGGTATCGGAAGCGCCTTCGCTGACCGCGACCGCCTCGGCTATGCCGACTGCCGTCCCGACCGATACACTCACACCGGTGCCGACCGACACACCCATTCCGACGGCGACCTTAACCGCGACGATAGACGCGGAGGCGACTGCCGCGCAGGCGGCGCTGCTCGCTCGACAGGCGACCGGAACCGCCGATGCGCTGATTGCCGATCAACAAGCCACCCGCGATGCCCAGGCGGCTGCGCTGAACCGGCAGGCGACTGGAACCGCCGACGCCCTGGCTGCCCTGGCCGCCCAGAACGAACGGGCTACACGAGACGCACAAGACGCGCTGGCGACCCAGGAACGACAGGCCACACTGGACGCGCAGGCCGCCCTGGAAGCACAGGCGACCGCCGATGCCCGCGCCACCGCCGGCGTGCTGGAAACCGCCGATACCGAGTCCATCAACCTGACAGCGCAAGCCATCATGGTCGAAAATGCCGCTACGCAGGCGGCGCTGGACGCCGAAGCCAGCGCGACCGCTGATGCCCGCGCTACGGCCAATGCTCAGGCTACGCTGGACGCGCAAGCCACGCTCAACGCCCAGGTGGCGGAGATGACCTTAGCCGCCATGAGCGAGGCTGACAAAACCGCGACCGCTGAGGCACTGGACGCTCAGGCCAAGCTCGACGCCCAAGCCACGCTCAACGCCCAAGCCACGTTCGACGCTCAGGCCACGCTCAACGCCCAAGCCACGCTCGACGCCCAAGCCACGTTCGACGCTCAGGCCACGCTCGACGCCCAAGCCACGCTCGACGTCCAAGCCACGCTCGACGTCCAGGCCACGCTCGACGCCCAGGCCACGCTCGACGCCCAGGCGGCTATCGAAGCCGATCTGACCGCCAGCGTCCGGGTCGAAGAAACGGCAGAGCCGACCGAAGAAGTGACCAAAGCCGCGCCGACGCCGGCGCCGACCAAAGTCGCTCAGGTGGTCGTCAGCCCGACTTCCACCGAAGCCCGCGCCGACCGGACACCGAATCCGACGCTGACGCCCATCGGCACGCTGACCATCGAAACCGTCCCCGGCACGACCGCCGGCAGCCCTGACCTGCTGCCCATCGTGCTGATCGTGGTTGTGGTCATCATCGTGCTGATTATCATCTTCGCCCTGCTGCGGCGCAGACGGAATCAGACCGGCGCATAACCTCGAAAGTGAGCCGGGACACGACGCACCTGTGTCCCGGCTTAAGACAAATGAGGACGAACGATGCGTAATTTCTTTATCCGTGTCATCATCAACGCTATCGGTATCGCCATCACCGCCGAACTGCTGCCCGGCATCACGGTCGCGGACAACGACATCGGCACGCTGCTTATCATCGGGCTGGTGTTCGGCATCGTCAATGCCCTGGTCAAACCCATCCTGATGATCCTGACCTGCCCGGCGGTTATCATCACCCTGGGGTTATTCATCCTGGTGATTAACGGCCTGATGCTGTTACTGACGGCCAGCCTCATCCCGGCGCGCCTGACGGTGGACGGCCTGGGGACGGCCATCCTGGGCGGCATCGTCATGGGCATCATCAGCATCATCCTGGAGGCGCTGTTGGGCGTAAACGACGAGGACAAAAAAGAGCGCGACGTGGTTATCATCGAGCGGCGTTAACAACCCCGATCACGTATCCTGCCCAAAAACAGAACGGGAAGACCCGGCGGCCTTCCCGTTTTTGCTGGTTGGGAGGTTCCCGTTCAGGTCGTCGCATACCGCGATGGAACGGGAGCCGCCGGTGTTTTTAGCCCTTCTGCCCTGAATTCGGGGGAGAAGGGTTGGGATGAGGGGTCTGAACGCGCAGCGTGTTTACGACGCGCGCCAGTACTGGCTGTTTTCCGCGTTGATGACCACCACGCCCGTATCCACGTTGGGCGGCAGCGGAGAAATCCCGGCGGCCTGCCAGTCGGAAACTGATTTAATGAAGCCGTTGCGGACGGCATAAGCCATCTTCATGCCCCAGTAGCCCATCTGCCAGGTGCCTTGCGCCAGGGTCGCGCCCAGCTGCCCGCCGTCAATCAGGTCGAGCGTGCCTTCGTCATAGTCAAAGCCGATGATCTTGATCTGTTCGCCCATCCCGGCTTCGCGCACGGCCTGCGCCACGCCGACCGCGCCCAGCGCATCGGTCGCAAAAATGCCTTTCACGTCCGGGTTGGCTTGCAGCAGCGCGGCCATGCCCTGCGCCGCAATCGTGGAGTTGTTCTGGTCGTCCACGATCAGGTCGTCGGAGGTGGTGACGTCCGGGTATTCCGCCGCCAGCGTGTCAATGAAGCCCTGACGCCGCTGTACGTGGTTCAACTGCGCCGTGACGCTGGAGATCGCCACGATGCCCGACCCGACAATCGGGCCGAGGTAGCGCGCCGCGACCACGCCGGCATAGTAGTTGCCCGTGCCGACGAACGAATAACGTTTGCTCAGGGGCGAGTCGGCGTCGAAAGTGACGACCGGGATGCCCGCATCCACCGCCGCGTCAATCGAAGGCTTGAGGCCATCGGGGTTGGCGCACGTCACCAGGATGCCGGCGGGGTTCTGGCCGGCCACTTCGTCCACCACGCGCGCTTCGGCGGTGATGTCGTTTTCCGGCGTGCCGGTATAAACGGCCTTGACGCCCAGTTCCGCGGCGGCGTCTTCCATGCCCCGGAAGCAGTCTTTCCAGTAATCAATACCGGAAACGAAAGTGACCATGTAATAGGTCTGCTCTTCCTGAGCCTGCGCCAGACGCAGCCCAAACGGCAGCAGACCGGCAGCCGCCGCAGCGGCGCTTGCACTACTGGCTTTCAAGAAATCACGGCGATTCATAAATTATCCCCTTTCATATAGAACAAAAGTGCTACTTCATGTTTTTGCCCGCTGAGCGCGCTGCTGAAGGCGCTGGCTCAACGTGTCAAAACCGACCGCCAGAAGCAATATGGCGCCCATCGCCAGCGTTTGCCAGTACACCGGCACCCGCAGCAGCACCATCCCGTTGTTGATGAACCCCACGAAGATCAGCCCCAGCAGGCCGCCAAACACCGTGCCTTTGCCACCCTGAAGGCTGCTGCCGCCGATGATGCAGGCCGCGATGATCCGCAGTTCTTCGCCCGTTCCCGCGCCGGGGTCGGCCACCGTGAAACGCGAAACCGACAGCACCCCGGCCAGCGCCGCCAGCAAACCGGACAGTGTATACACGCCCAGCTTCACCCGGTTCACGTTGATGCCGGACAAACGCGCCGCATCCTCGTTGCCGCCCACATAATAAATCTGGCGGAAAAGCGACGCGCGCCGCATCAGAATATCGCCGACGATGACGATCAGAAACGCGATAACGACCAGGTTCGGTACGCCCAGGATTTGCCCCTGGCCGTACACGAAAAAATCTTTCGGCAGGTTCGCCAGCGGCGAGCCTTCGGTGATGGCGTATCCCGCCCCGCGCGCGATGCTCATCATGCCCAGCGTGGCGATGAACGGGTTGATGCCGGCGCGGGTGATCAGCGTGCCGGTGATAAAACCCGCCAGCATCCCGACGCCGACGCCGATCAGGATGCTCAGGCCGATGGGGATGTCGGCGCGCAGCGCGATGGCCGCCGTCACGCCGCCCAGCGCAAACACCGACCCGACCGACAGATCGAAACCGCCGGACACCAGCGCCGAGGTCATGCCGACCACGATGATGGCCGAGGTCGCAAAACCCAGCATGATGGCGTTGAGGTTGGCGGTGGTCACAAAGCGCCCCGTCGCCGCCTGCAAAACCAGGCCGATCAGGACGATCATCACGATTAATGCGAACTCGCGCAGACGCAGCAGCCGTACCAGCAGGCTGGCCGGCGCGCCGCCCTGCGCTTTAACCTGAACTTCACTCGAACCTGTCGCTTGCATGGTTTACCCGCCTTGTTGACCGCTTGCGTACATCATGATCTGTTCTTCGGTCGTCGCGCCGTCCAGTTCCGCCACGATAGCGCCTTCGTGCATAACCAGCACCCGGTCGCTCATCCCCAGGATTTCGGGCAGTTCCGACGAGATCATGATGACACCTACGTTATTCTGCGCCAGAGAGCGCAGCAGATAATGAATTTCACGCTTCGCGCCGACATCAATGCCGCGCGTCGGCTCGTCTACGATCAGTATTTTCGGCTGGATAGACAGCCACTTGGCGACCAGGGTCTTCTGCTGGTTGCCGCCGCTCAAACGCCGGACTTCCTGCTCGATGCCGGGTGTGCTGATGTTAAGCTGTTTGACGTAACGTTCCGCCAGGACGCGCTCTCTGGCCGGGCTGATGAAGCCGCGACGCGTCACGTCCGGCAGGCTGGAGGCTTCGATGTTCAGCTTGACCGCCATATCCAGGAACAGCCCCGCCGCTTTACGATCTTCCGGCAGGTAGCCCAGCCCCAGGCGGATGGCCTGTGAGGGGGACGTGATCTGTACCGGGCGGCCTTCCAGCAGGATTTCGCCTTCGGCCTTCGCGTCCGCGCCAAAGATCGCCCGCGCCAGTTCCGTCCGGCCAGAGCCGATCAGCCCGGCAAAACCCAGCACTTCCCCGGCATACAGCTTAAAGCTGCTGCCGGCGGCCATGCCGGGCAGGCGCAGGTTGCGGACTTCCAGCAGGGGTTGGCCGCGCCCGGCGCTCTTGGCCGGGTAAAAGTCCCCCAGTTCGCGGCCAACCATCATGCGCACCACCTCATCGGGTGTCGTTTCGGCGATCACGCGCGTGCCGATATATTTGCCATCCCGCAGCACCGTCACCCGGTCGGCGAGGGCGAAAATTTCGCTGAGCTTGTGGCTGATGTAAATGATGCCGGTGCCGTTGGCGGCCAGGCGGCGCAGCAGGCCGAATAAAATCTCGGCCTCGCGTTCGGTCAGCGCCGAGGTCGGCTCGTCCAGAATCAGCACTTTGCAGTTGAGCGACAGCGCCTTGCCGATTTCCACCAGCTGCTGATTGGCAATCGAAAGCGTCTCCATCGTGGCGCGGGGATTGATCTCGACCTGAAGCTGTTCCAGCACGCGGCGGGCAGCTTCAAACAGATCGTTGTATTTAACCATGCCCCAGCGGTTAGTCGGCAGTCGTCCGGGGTAGATGTTCTCCGCCACCGTCAGCGGGCGCACGACGCTCAATTCCTGATGCACAATGGCGATGCCCATTTCCAGGGCTTCACGCGGGTTGGCCGGGGAAACCGGACGGCCTTCAAAGCGAATCTGGCCGCTGTCGGCGACATAAACGCCGGACAGGATTTTCATCAGCGTACTTTTGCCGGCGCCGTTTTCGCCGATCAGCGCATGAATTTCGCCGCGCCGCAGCTCGAATTGAGCCTCATCCAGGGCCAGTGTACCGGGGAATCGTTTGGTGATATTCTGTGCTTCGAGAAGAGGTGTCATAATAAACTGGCTAACAAATCTTTTGGATGTGAAGGTTCACAAACAAGATAACATGGACGTAGATTCAGGTCAAGCAGTTGGCTTTCTTTATTTCCGTTCTTTGGATAAACTACACAAGCAGCAGGCCGGTTTAACAGGCCCGGCAGGCCGATTTTGTGTAATTGAAGTTATAATGTATTGTAGAAGCAGTTTGTGAACATTCACACTTCGTGAGTTAGTTTGTATCATGACCCGAACCAACCCCACCCACCGACGAATCACCCTGCACGATGTTGCGCAGTACTGCGGCGTGTCTTACCAGACCGTCTCGCGCGTCGTCAACAACAACCCGCACGTGTCCAAAGAAACGCGCCGCCGGGTTCTGCGCGCCATCAAAGACATGAACTATCAGCCGAACCATGTGGCGCGCAGCCTGGTTACACGCCGCTCCAACCTGCTGGAGGTCATCACGTTCGGCAGCAACCACTACGGCCCATCACAGATGGTGGCGCATGTCGAACGGGCGGCGCGGCTGCAGGGGTACAACCTCATCCTCACCAACATCTCGGAAATGAGCCTGGACGAAATCCGCGCCGCCATCAACAGCCTCAGCGGCCGGCTGGTGGACGGCCTGATTATGATTACGCCGGTGGCGGGCGTGGAGTTTGAAGAACTGGCCGACCTGTGCGACGGCATCCCGTTCGTGATGATTGACACGCAGCTTGGTTCGACGACGCCATCGGTGGTGATTAACCAGCGGCACGGCAGCCAGCTTGCCACGCAGCACCTCATCGAGATCGGCCACCGGGCGATCTGCGAGATCAGCGGGCCGCTGAACTGGTACGGCGCAAACGCCCGTCACGAAAGCTGGCGCGATACACTGATGACCGCCGGCATCACGCCCGGCCCAAGCGTCGAAGGGGACTGGACGGCAGTCGGCGGGTATGCCGCTGCCCGGCGCCTGATCGAGAGCGGTGCCAATTATACGGCGCTGGTCGTCGGCAACGACCAGATGGCGCTGGGGGCGATGCGCGCCCTGCGCGAATCCGGACTGCGCGTCCCCGAAGACGTGTCGGTGGTCGGGTTTGACGACATCCCCGAAGCGGTCTGCTTCGAGCCGCCGCTGACCACCATCCGGCAGGATTTTGATCTGCTGGGCAGCCAGAGCGTCGAATACCTGCTTGACCTGATGAAACGCCCGGACACGCCGTTACAACAGCGGGTGTTGTATCCAACGCTGATCGAGCGGCAAAGCACGCGCCCGCCGGGACAACCTTAAGCCAACACGCTCCGCAGCGTGGTTTCGTCCACGTTTCCGCCGCTGATGACGACCGCCGTCGCCCGGCCATCAGCAGCTACCGCGTCGTTCATCAACGCGGCCACGCCGACCGCCCCGCCCCCTTCGACCACCCAACCCGCCTGGAACAGCAGCCAGCGAATGGCTTCGGCAATCGTTTCTTCCGGCACCAGCACCACGCGGTCTACCACCTGCCGCGCCAGCGGGATGGTGATCGAGCCGGCCTCGATGTCCCCCGACAGCGCCTCGGCCAGCGTATCCCACACCTGCGGATAGGATGCGCCATGTATGAGATTGTACAGTGCCGGCGTCGCCACCGAACACACGCCGATAACCTCGATGTCCGGTTGGACAGACTTGAGCGCCAGGCCGATCCCGCTGATTAAACCGCCGCCACCCGCCGGCACCAGCACGCGCCGCACAATGGGCAGATCGTCCAGAATTTCCAGCCCGACCGTCCCGCCGCCGGCGACCACTCGCGCGTCGTTATAGGGCGAAATAAACGTCAGCCCTTCGGCTTTTTCCTGCCGCCGCGCCTCGGCCTCGGCCTCGTCGTAGGTCGCGCCAAAGAGCAGCACCTCCGCCCCGTACCGGCGCACACCTTCGACCTTACGCTGCGGCGTGTGCCTGGGGACGATCACCCGCGCTGCCAGCCCCAGCCGGGACGCGGCAAATGCCACACCCTGAGCATGATTGCCCGACGATGCTGTGACGATACCCTTGACCGCGCGCGCGTCCAGGCTTAACAGCGCGTTCAGCGCGCCGCGCGCCTTAAACGAACGGGTGCGGTTCAGATTTTCCAGCTTCAGCCAGATGGCCTGGCCCAATCCCGGCGCGGCTTCCAGCGGCGTAGAGGACAAATAAGCCGACAGACGGCGCCGCGCCTGCCAGACATCTAAAAATTGAAGAGTCATCCATAATTCCTATATAATCGCTTTATCAGCACAGCAAATCATAATCGCTCAGCGGTGGTTGCGCGAGTAATGTTTTTGGATATATTTTGAGTAACACGGTTCGTCTTCCAACCCAGATCGGATGGTTTTATGTTTTCCGCCAATAACCCCGACACCCTGCGCCAGATGTACGCTACAGACGAAGCCTGGCGCATCCGCCAGGAGACGCACGACCGTTACAGCGTGCCGGCAGTGGATTTTGCATCCTGGGCGCTCGGCTGTCTGGATTGGCATGGCGGCGAATGGATTCTCGATCTGGGCTGTGGGCCGGGCCGATGGTTTGCGACGGTACAGAAGATTCTGCCTGATGCCCATTACTTCGGCATAGACCTGCACCCCGGAATGCTGGAGACCCATCCCCAGCGCCGCACCCTGATTGTCGGCAACGCGCTGAACCTGCCGTATGCCAGCGGCACTTTTGACGTGGTGATGGCGAATCACATGATGTACCATATACCGGACATCGAAGGCGCGATCCACGAAATCCGCCGCGTTTTAAAACCGGACGGCGTGTTGATGGCGACCACTAACAGCGTCCATAACATGCCGGAGCTTCAGGTGCTTTTGCACCGCGCGGTGACACTGCTGGTATCCCCCGGCACAGATCGTTTCCAGACGCCGCTGCCGCCCAGCGACCTGTTCACACTCGAAACCGGGACGCGGCTGCTGTCCCGGCATTTTTACGCCGTCGCCCGCTACGACCTGCCCAGCGCGCTGGTTTTCCCCAGCGCCGCGCCGGTGCTGGCCTACCTGGAAAGCACACGCGCCGCGCGCGAACCCCAACTGCCACATGGCGTCCACTGGAACGATGTGATGCTGATCGTCGGCGAACAGATCAACCGCCTGCTGGAACACTTTGGCGAACTGGTCATCAGCAAATTGATCGGCGTGCTGGTCGCCACCGACCGGGGGGATTTTATCCGCGAGTACGAAACCTGCCGCGCCAACGCGCATGAGTCGAAAAGTTAGACCCGCCTGTTACACGTAATCGTCCGGGTCGCCAAAGGCCGCGCGACCGGAAAAGCCGTAGCGCCCCACCAGCGGCACGAAGCGCACCGGAATAGTCTGTTCGATTTCCCAGCGGTTGCCCGTGCGGGTGACGACTTCGAGGAACTGCCGCCGCTCGTCGCCCACCGGCAGCACCATCCGTCCGCCCTGAGTATGAAGCTGTGACCGCAGCGGGCCGGGCAGCGCGGGCGCTGCCGCCGTGACCAGGATCGCGTCGAAGGGGGACATATCCGGCAAACCCTGGCTGCCATCGCCCACATGAACTTCGAGATTGTTGTAACCCATCCGGGCCAGAATTTGCCCCGCCCGTTCGGCCAGCCGGGGATGGCGTTCCAGGCTGTACACCTGCGCCGCCAGTTCGCACAATATCGCCGCCTGATAACCGGAGCCGGTGCCGACTTCCAGCACCCGCTCATGCCCGGACAGGTTGACGAGTGAAGTCATCAAAGCCACCACGTAAGGCTGAGAGATAGTCTGGTTATCGCCAATCGGCAGCGGGCAGTCCCGGTAAGCCAGGTGGCGCAGATCGGCGGTGACGAATTCGTGCCGGGGAACACGCCGCATCGCGTCCAGCACGCGCGGGTTCTGGATGCCGCGTTCGATAAGCTGCTGCTCAACCATCTGAACCCGCAAGGCATAAAATTCGTCGTTGGTCAACATGGATGGGTACTACCACCTTTCTGCTGATTCCAGTATAGTACACAAGCCCCTGCCGCGCGACAGGTGAGGGCGCGCCGGGTGTATTTCACTTCAGTGCGATCTCGCCCTCATCCCCCTGACCCCCTTCTCCCGACCGCTGCTCCGCAGCTGGGAGAAGGGGGAAGCGACGGCGACGCTGTTGATTTTCGCCCCTCTCCCGAACGTGGCTTCGGGACTGGGAGAGGGGGGGGGGTGAGGGCTGTCCCCATTCGGCTCGCCGAATCCAGGGCGGGGGCTTCATTACATCGGCAGCCAGGTCTCCCCCGAATTCGGGGGAGATGCAGAGGGGGTCGGAATGCTGTTGAAGCAATTGCCCTGGCGCGCCCCGCCTTGTTGGAAGCCGCCGGTTTTTGTGGCAAACTACATGCTATCTTCATGTCCATTACAGGAGAGTCGGCTATGGTCACTCGCCGTATCGGGATACTTGTCGGGGTCGCCGCCCTGTGCGGCGGACTGCTGGTGCTGTTACCGGCGGCGGCGCAGGAACCGCCCCCGCTGGCGACCAATACACCGCCGGGACTGCCCTCTCTGCTGGCGACCAACACACCGCCGCCTGGCGCGGTTCCGCCCGTCGCTGCCCGCCCCGACGCGCCGTTCGACCGCTATGCCCTGCGTCTGTGGACGGAAGCTGACCTGGTGAACGAGATGATCGTCCAGATCAGGCAGCTTAAAATCGGCGATACTGAGCGCCAACTGGCGATCCGGCTGCTGCAATACGAGCTTCAGCAGCGGTTTCCCGGCGCGCCGCGCAGCAGCCAACAGCGCGCCCAACTGCTGGACGCCATGTTTGAAGCGCCGCGCGGCAGCGTGGACAAACGCCTGCTGATGCGCGCCGCTCTGGAAGCCGGTTTAAACCAGACACAGCCGGCCTTCAGCGGCATCACGTCGCTGAACATTAACGGGTTCGGCGTCACCATTATGCCCGCCAACGCCGACGGCATCCTCGCTACGCTGGACGCTGTTCTGCACACCCGCTACCCGGCTGTCGGCGAAACGCTGTACGAAGATTACACGCTGGCACAGGTGGACGAGGCGGGGACGTACCGCGTGCTGGATTCCGTCCCGCCGCTACCGTCTGCGCCGCTGGGCGACGTGTTTGCCATCAGCCTGGAACGGCTGGGTGATGTCAACAACGACGGCGCGGACGAATTAAGCCTGGTGCTGGATACCGGCGACACCAACAAGCAGCTGCTGATTTACGGCTGGCGCGGCGGCCAGATGGTCAACCTGATCGCGCCCGGCGAAAACCTCCGGTTCGGGCAGCTTCTGGACTGGCCGCTGCAAAGCGATACGCTGACGGTGCGCGTCTATCGCATCGAGTCGGCGGCCTGGGGCTGCCTGGGCGAACAGGACGTGTCCTGGCGCTGGAATCTGAATTACTTCCGCCCGCTGGCGCAGGGGAATACCTTCACTTTCCAGAACCGGCTGGCCTGCCTGCTCTACGGCCTGGAGCCGATTTTCGAAAAACCGGTGCAGGAAAGCCTCAACCGGATCGAAGGCATTTTGCAGTTCGCGCAGCCGGACGACCAGGGCAGCCTGCCGCGCGCCCGGATGGTGGTGGCAATGCTGTACCTGTTCGACGACCGGGCGGGCGAAGCTGTCCAGCAGGTGCAGGCGCTTCAGTCCCAGGCCGAACCCGGCTCGTGGCTGGCTTTGCAGACGGCGGCCTTCCTGGACGCGGCAGCCCAGCCGGACGCGACACCCATCCAGGTGTGCGCCGCGCTGGAAGCCGCCAGCCAATACGGCGCGTGCGACGTAGACCAGGCGCTCACCCGGCTGTTCAGCGAAAACCCGCTGCGCCGGGACGAACCCATCGAAGCGCAGCTTGCCGCTCTGGGCATCACCGTGCTGGACAAACAGACCATCACCGCCGTCGGCAAACGCGACCGGCAGGCTTTCCGCTTCGATCTGGCGGGCGACCGCTGGTGGGCGTTCGCGCCGCTGCAAGCGGACGTGTATACGGCAGAGAAGATTGAACCCCTGCCGGGTTACGAGTCCCGGCCAACCGCCGCGCCGCCCTCGGCAGCGCCCCCGGCCAGCGCCTACGACGCGCTGCTTCAGGGCAGCCCGACCCTGGCGTTAAACATCCTGGACAATATCGTCCGGGATAACTCCGGCATGGATTTGAACGCATCGGGGCGGTTTTTGCAGGCGTTGGCTTATGACCTGCTGGCCGACCGCGCCAGCGCCCGGAGCGCCTACTTCGCACTCTGGTCAGATGACCCGGCTTCGGTCTGGGGGCAGTTGGCGGCGGCGCACCTGGAACGGCGCTAGTATCGGCACCGAATACGGGTAGCCATTACAGGAATCTCCCGGCATGGCTGCCCCAGAACGCGATCCTTTTGTACACACGAGGAAATCTGCATCTTATGAAACTGGCAACCTTCACCCACAACAGCCATACGCAGATCGGCCAGATCGTCGATGACCGCATCTACGCTACCGCCTGGATGGATACCATGCAGCACATGATCCGGCGCGGTATCACGCCCAACCGCACATCAAACACCTTCGCCCTGAGGGACGTGAAGCTGGAGGCCCCGCTGCGCCCGCCCAAGATCGTCGCCATCGGGCGCAATTATGCCGACCACGCTGCCGAAACCGGCAGCGCCGTCCCCAAAGCCCCGCTGATTTTCGCCAAGTTCCCTACCAGCGTCATCGGTCACGGCGGTACCGTCACCTGGAGCGAGGCGATCACCACCCAGGTGGATTGGGAAGGCGAACTGGCCGTCGTCATCGGCAGACGCACGCGGAACGTCGGCGAAGACGAGGCGCTGAAGGCCGTCTTCGGCTACACTATCGCCAACGACGTAACCGCCCGCGACCTGCAATTACGGACGGACAGCCAGTGGACGCGCGGCAAAAGCCTGGATACCTTCTGCCCGCTTGGTCCCTGGATTGTGACCGCCGACGAAGTGCCTGACCCGCACGCCCTAAGCATCAAAACCACCGTCAACGATGCGGTGGTGCAGGACAGCACGACCGGCGATATGATCTTTAAGATACCGATGCTGATCGCCTACTGCTCGAAGATGTTCACGCTCGAACCGGGTGACATCCTCCTGACCGGGACGCCGCCCGGCGTGGGCGAAGGCCACAAGCCGCCGGTCTACCTGAAAGACGGCGACGTGATGACGGTCACGATTGACGGCATCGGGGAACTGACCAACCCCTGCCGGGTGGTCAAAGCGGAGGAATAAAGAGGGGGTTTTCGGGGCGAACAGTGCGTTCGCCCCTGTTCATTTTTTACGTCACGCCGGCAAAAAACGTTTTGCGATTTTGCAGACCATCGTATAGGCCGGGTCATACATATTGCCCAGGTCGTACTCCACACAGCAACCCATCAGCAGATTGGCCTCGCGCATCGTCAGGCCGTAATCCGCTTGCAGCCATTTGAGCATTTCGGTGGTGGCGTGCTGCACCGCCTGGTCGAGCGGGCGGGCGTTGCCGAGTGTGAAGATATAATCGGCGTTTTCGCCGCGCGGCCATCCGGCGCGTTTGCCCTTCAGCACGTCCACCGTGAACTGTGCCTCGAACGAGATTTCCACGCCGCTGCCGCTCATCTCGCCGTCCCCTTGCAGGGCGTGGCCGTCGCCCAGCGAAAACAGCGCCCCCGGCACGAACACCGGAAAATAAGCCGTGACGCCGGCCACGAAGCCGCGATAGTCCATATTGCCGCCGTGTTCGGCGGAGGTCATGGCGGAGATAGCCTGATTACCATAGGGCGCGACGCCAAAACAGCCCAGCATCGGCGCAATCGGCAGCGTAAAGTGGTCGAGTCTGCCTTCCGGCTCGACCAGGCTGGCCGTGCCTGCCGCCGTATCCACCCGCCAGATCACCACCTCGCGGTCAACCTCGAACGGCAGCGATGGCACGTACCAGGGGTCAATGCTGTTCTCGGCCAGCATCCGGCTCGACCAGCCGGTTTCCCGGTTGGGCGTCAGCCTGTCCAGGTGGACGACCAGAATATCGCCCGGCTCGGCGCTTTCGACATAAAACGGCCCGGTCTGTGGGTTCGGGCCGACCGCGACTTTGGCCCCGCTGGCGTCCTGGCCGCGCGCGTCCACCGTCGTGGTGACAACGCTGTCGCCGGGCTGGATGCGCAGCACCGGTTCGTGCGAACCGTGCGTGTTAAAATAATGCGTGGGCGTGAAGTGGTGAAGAGTCATGCAGATTATTCCTTGTTGGTAATAGTATTTTTATCATCCTTAAGAGTGTTGAGCATAGCTTCTACAGCCATTTTAAGTGAAAATATAAAAATTTCGGCCACAGTCCACGCAACATCAAGATTTGTGTTCAGATAGTCGTGTACCAGACGGTTACGAAAGCCTCGAATAGATGCCCAATCAACCCCAGGATGACCGGCTTTCAGACTTTCTGAAAGTCGCTGTGGTGACTCCGCCAGCGTTTGCAACCTGTATAAAACTGCCGCCTGGGTTTTCTTTGACGTAAAAATTCATCCCCGCCTTCGATAACAAAACCTTCGATGTCTGTTATCGCCTCAGAGATGTGCGTCAAATACAGGCGATCAGGATTCATAAGATTTGGCGCAGGAAACCACCAGCTTTAGCGGGTGGATGAATGCGCTCTTGCTCCTTTCGTGGCATAATGGTCTTGGGTGAAGACACTCCCTCACGGGAGCAACGGTTAC
>JACAES010000140.1 GCA_013388735.1 Chloroflexota bacterium
CCGTGTAACGCGGGGCTGAACCTCGGTTGGTGGGTACTTGCCATTGCTTGCTGACATCTTGCTTGTCCTTGTCTCCGCCCTACATTCCGCTCTAAACTTCGAGACGCAGTTGCTGCATCCACCCTGGCGCGGTGGGCTTCGTGAAACATTAAAAAAAAACTAGCCTTCTGGCTAGGTGTTGTTCGGTCAGGAAATTCGTATTATAATGGTACAAATTAATTGTCTCGTTCATGTATATTCCTGAGTATTGCTTGATATGTTTATTAACACGCTTCGTAAGCAATACTCTCTGGTGGACTCGCGTTGCAGTTAAAAACAGGCAGACTGCCGGACACGCGGTGGGGGGAAAGCCGAACCGTCGCTGCAAGTCGGTCGCAGGCATCAGCCGTCCAGGGGGATTGGCGTCGCCGGTTTACAGCATGTTCGCCGGCGCAGCCATTAAGCGTTATTCAATAGTCTGTATTCATGAACGAAAACAGGTCTCTGATTTTGGCCTACGTGACTCTCCACCCAAAAAGTGGTGAGTTATGAGTCGCCCCTGTGTCGGTAGCGTTCAGGATTATTCTCACCGATCAGCCTGGTCTGCGCGAGCATTGACCTGGCTTTGGCGTGAAATCAGATGGAAATTCTCGTCTCTTTTTGTGAACGGTCACTACCGGGCAAAGGCGGAACCGATGAACCATCATTCGCAGCATACTTCGGCGGACAAGGCAAAAAAACGACTGCAACAGGTTACCCGGAGCGCAGGCCTCAAGGAACTGGAATCGTTGAGGAAAAAGGCGCAGGGGGCGGACGAAAATACGCGCCTGCAATTTGTGGAGATGCTGGCGAAACTTGGCACTGAGGACGCGCTTTACACGCTGGCGCTGATGCTGCCGGAGACCAGCCAGCGCGTTCAGCAGGCTGTTGCCCATATCCTGACGAGGCCCGACCGGCGCGCCGCACAGGCGCTCTATCGCCTGCTTGGCAGCCGGGATGTGCGCCAGCAGGGCGCTGCGCTGGAGATCATTGCGGCGGACGGCGATATACGCCATGCCAAAGCGCTTGCCGGGTATGTCCATGCGGTGCTGTCGAATGCGCTGCCGACGCCTGACGACCTGGGTGAACGGGCCGTGAGCATCCTGGAGGCGATGGGCACCGATGAGGCCCTGATTGCCGTCAATCGCTGGCGTGAGCAGCATTCCTCGAATACGCTGGCTGTTGCACCCGCGCCGCCTCCGAAAGCGGTTGTTATGCGCGCGGGCCGGGCGGACATTGTTAACTACCAGCAGGCGCTTCACGCATTAATCAAACACATTCGCGCCGGAAGGTGGGGAGACCAGCAGGATGCAGCCCGGGCGCTGCACGGTCTGATGCGCGGTCTGCCGGATGAGCATGTTCCCGAAGTGGTTGCGATGTTTGCCCAGGCGCTGAATGATGAGAACCCGGTAGTGCGCTGGACTATTGTCGAGGCGCTGGCGTGGCTGTCCCGTGTAGAAGCGGTTCCGGTGTTGAGGCAGTGCTTGTGTGACCCGAACTGGTCAGTGCGTGTGGCTGCCATCCTCGCACTGGTGGAAATTGGCGATGTGGCTACCGTCCGTTGGATTGAGCCGATGCTGGATGACCCAAACACGAACGTACAGGAAGCCGCCGTTGAGGCAGTGGGCCGGCTGGGCAGTCCGCGCTACGCACCGTTATTAGCCCATCTGATTAACAGCGACCGTGACCCGATGGTGCGGATAGCCGCTGTAAATGCCGCGCGAAGGTTACGCGCTGCCGGCGCGCTGCCCGCGCTGGTGGCTGCCTTAAGCAGCCCGCATTTGCAGCTTCGCTGGACGGCGGCCCGTTCACTTGCCGAGTTAGCCAACGAGACTGTCGAAAATGACCTGATTGCTCGCCTGTATGATGAAGGCCGTCCGCAGTTGGAAGAGAAGCGTGTCTGCGACTGGCTGATCGAGGCGCTTGAGCGCATGGACACGCCTGCCGCCCGCACCGCCGTCAGGCAGTGGAAACAAACCAGAGTCTGAAGCTGTCTGAGCCAGCTTTTCAACTGGAAAAGGTCTCGGTGGTATGCGCATCTTCGTCAGTTATGCCAGGGTAGACAGAGCCTACTGCGTCAAAATCGCCCAGGTGCTTGATTTTCATGATGTCTGGTATGACCAGAAGCTGACCAGTGGGGATCAATGGTGGAAAGAAATCCAGCGCCGGATCGAGTGGTGCGAAGGGCTGATTTACCTGATCTCGTCTGACTCGCTGGCCTCACAGTACTGTCGCAACGAATTTGAGACAGCCCAGGCGCTTGGCAAACATGTTTTCCCGGTGTTGATTGATCGAAAAGCCGAAATCCCGGAGGATTTCCGCATCCTTCATTATATTGATCTGACGAACGGCCTGACGGTTGAGGCCGT
This sequence comes from Chloroflexota bacterium, assembly GCA_013388735.1. Lineage (GTDB taxonomy): Bacteria > Chloroflexota > Anaerolineae > Aggregatilineales > Phototrophicaceae > CFX2. The sequence continues at coordinate 2,388 of JACAES010000140.1, forward strand.
CCACGATTTGCTGCGTTCCATCTACATGGCGGAACAGCAGGATTGGGTTAAAAAAACGGCAGGCACAGGTGAAAACGATACCCCTGCTTCATCCGGCGATACCGGTCGAAGCGCCCTGACGGCGGTCGTGAGCGCAATGGAGATGGGGCAGTATGCTCAGGCCATCGAACTTATCCAGGAATTAAAGGCTCGTAACGAAAAGCCGGTGTTCATTGACCTGGACAAAATGCTGGCGCAGGCTGAGGAATCGCTGGCGGTGGAGCAGAACCGCCGCCAGATGGAACGCGAGTACCGGGACATTTATCATCTTATCCGCACGCCGATCACCTACACAATCGGGATTGAGGCCTTCAGCAAATTTCATGAGACGTATCCCGATTATGATCCAGACAACCTGAGCGTTCACCTGCATGGCAAACGGCCGTCACCATCCGGTGCGCGAAAGCGGTTGAACGAAGTCTCATCACGTATTCCGCTGCTGGAATGGTGTGATATTCCGTCCGGCAAAGTGCGTATCGAGTCGGGTGGGCGGGGTGCCGAACAGGTTGATCGTTTCCTGATGGCGCGCTACCCGGTGACCAATATGCAGTATCATCTCTTTTTGCGCGCGCCGAATGGGTACTGCGACCCGCGCTGGTGGGACTTCGCGCCCGAAGCACGCGCCTGGCGCGACAGTGCCATCAGGCCGCAGGCATCGGTTTTTAAGGGTGCCGACCGCCCGCGTGAGAATGTAAACTGGTACGATGCCAGGGCATACTGCAACTGGCTGAGCGCAGTCCTGAAGGTCAAAATCGTGCTGCCAACCCTCAGGCAGCGGCAGCGATCGGTGATGGGCGACGACAACCGCAGCTTTCCCTGGGGCGACATTTTTGATAAGGATCGCTGCAATACGCGGGAGAGCGGAATCCGAATGACGACGGTGGTTAATCGCTACAGCTCCGGCGTCAGCCCGTATGGCGTGTATGATTTGTCTGGAAACGTCTGGGAATGGTGTCAGGATACCGTTCCAGATGCCGATCCCAGCAACGAAACAGGGTACAAGGTGGTCGTACATGGCGGGGCATTTCTCAGCCCACACACCCGTGCCCATGTCGCGCACTATCTGCTTGTGCCGCCACAGACCGGTTATGCGTCTATCGGTTTTCGCGTGATCTGTGTTAACTGGGACGATGCCCAGGCGTGAGTTTGTTCCGCTCAATACACGCCTTGGTCACGATTATCCTGTCCGCTTCGCCAGAAACCGTAGTCTAAAAGATGTTCGCTTTTGTGTAAATTGGCTGCCAGGATAAACGGGCAGCCTTTATGCTTTTTTAATGCAATATTGAAGTATGATAAATAAACAGCGTAAATACCCTGGCGTCGTCGCAGCTGTGAATATAAGGGGGTAATTCGTCACCACTTTTGTCTCAAAGGCTGGAACGACCGCAAAGCCCGGTGTTGATCGTTCAGGTAAAGATAGGCATAGGCTTATTTATGAAGAACAGTACGAAGCCCAGGACTGAACCTCGCACGCCAAAGAGCCGCCGCAAACCAGCCACGCCGTCTCACGCCTCAGCAGTGAATGTTCGTATGGACACGCTGACCTCCAATGGTTCGGTTGTCATCGCGGGTCGGGACGTATCCGTCAACCTGGGGGAAGACGAATCGAAAGCGGCGCTGCGCAGTTACCTGACGCATCTGCGTGCAACCTGGAATAACCTGGATTTGAGCAGCATCGTTTCTGACCCGGCGCGCCATGTCCATATGCAGTTGTATAACCTGTATACGCCTCTGGATGTCTGGCACCCTGCGCTGCCGCCGGATCGGCTGAATCTGCTCCGCCGCCGCGAAGCGGAACTGGATTTGACCAGTCACCGGGTATCCATCATCAAGGCGATTTCGGACGAGCAATATCTGGTCATTACCGGGGGCCCCGGCACGGGCAAAAGTACCCTCAGCGGCTTCCTCGCAATCTGTCTGGCTTTCGCCTGCGACCCACAGGCCGAGGCCAAGAACCAGGTCAAAGGTCTGGAGCGGTTGGGCAGCGATTGGGCGCATGGGGCGCTGATGCCCGTTTATGTTAACCTGCGCGGCTTCGCAGCAGACCGTAAAAACTTTCCCCGCGCCGGCCACGAAGGGGCCGCAGATGAGCTTCTGGCGCATCTGCAAGACCGGCTTCAAGGCTTTCAGCCGCACGTCGCGCGTTATCTGGACGACAGTGATTCCGCGATACGAGGCGCTATTCTGATCCTCGATGGACTGGACGAGATTTACGATGAAAGCGACCGGCGCAAAGTGCGCGGCGTGGTGGAAGACTTTGCGTCTCGCTACCCGCACTGTCGAATTGTCGTCACCTGTCGAAGCGCCGCTTACCGGCAGGGAGCGGCCTGGCGTCTTTCGGAGCGTTTCAAGATTGTGGAACTTGCGCCGTACACCTGGCGACAGATCAACCACTATGTTGAAGCGTGGTACACAGTGGCGGCGATCAACCGTCCGTCCAGCCTCGGCAGCCGCGACAGCGCCGAGGCCAATGCCGGCAAGTACGCTGCCAACCTGAAACAGACTCTTCACGATAATCTCAGCCTGTGGTCGCTGGCACGCCAGCCCTTACTGCTCACACTCATTACGCTCATTCACGAACAAAACCGCCACCTGCCGCATAATCGGGGTGAGCTGTACGAAAAGACCGTTGACCTGCTGCACCGGTGGAATCCACCTGGGGAAGACGATCTGCTTGCTCACAAACTCGCTGCCCTGAACTACGACCGGGTACGCCAGGCCCTTCAACTGATTGCTTTTAACCTTCAGCGCGACCAGTCGCACTTCGTCGAGGACGCCTGCATTAAACGTTCGGCGCTGCTGGATCAACTGTTGGGCAACTGCACCGGCGACAGCGGCCTGGGCGCGAGTATTGAGGATGTGCTGGAATACCTCGCAACGCGAAACGGAATCCTCGTCTCAGATCATGGCGACACGTACCGGTTTCTTCACCTCAGCATTCAGGAGTACCTGGCCGCCTGCGCCCTGATCGAACAGTACGATGAGGTGACCATGCCCCGCCCCCCGAAGCCGGATATGGAGGAGTGGAGCTTCCCGGATAATATCTGCGCGCTGCTCAACGATGACCCGTTTCGGTGGCGCGAGGTGGCGTTGTTTTGTGGCGCTATTCTCGGCAATGATCGCGGTCAGGAACGTTTGTGGGGATACGTGGAAACGCTGCTGCCGCAGAAGTTGGATGCGCTTGAAGAAGGGGACGTGTACCGGATTTACGTCGCCGCCGAGGTATGGGCCAACAATGAGATGCGGTCCCGGCGGCCATCACACCGTCTCATACACGATTACCTGATGCGCGCACTCGAAGCCATCAAGGCCGACGAACGGCTGGATGCCCCCGAACGCACGCAGATTTCGACCATTTTCCGCCAGTTGAACGAGTGTGAAGATCGCTCCCCTGCGGCTACCTCACCAGGTTGAAGAACATCTTCTTCATCTCGCTCAGGGGCGGCAGCGGCTTATAGATCAACCGGTTTGCTCCGGCGCGCCGGATGCACTCTGTTTCCTTATCTGGCGACAGACGGTAAGCGGTCATTAACACAATGGGGATGTGCCGCAGCGGCCCGCAGCGCCGGATGCGTTCGCCTACGGCGACTCCATCTATCCGGCCGGGCAAGCGGATGTCAACCAGCGCGAAGACCGGCAGATCATCAGTGATTTCGCCGGTTTCGACCGCCTCCAACCAGTCAGCGACTTCCTCACCGGTCGTAAATATCAGCGAAGTCGCTCCCACGATTGCATTCAGATGATTAAGCACCTCGTAGATATCGGGTTCGTCTTCGACGAGCAGCCATCTGGTCATGGTGAGTCTATCCGACCCCGTCGGCCCCATCTTCGATGTCCAGGCCGCGCAGCCTGCGATAGAAACGCAGCGCCCGTTCCCCGGCGTAGGCAACGATTTTACCGGCCAGCGGCGTGGTGAAGGCCGCCACGATAGCCCCCGCGATGTCCGGCCCGAACTGGTAGAGCGCCTCCGCCGCCTGAACCAGCAGATGTTCATTGGGTTTGGACTGCGACGTGAACTGCCCCTTCAGTTCAGCGGCATTGCGTTTGGCAGCAGTATAGGCCGCCGGTTCGAGATTCGCCGCTTCGATGGTTTGGTCGAGATGATCGAGCGACTGACGAAGCTGTGCCGCTTCCTCCGGCGTCGCTTCGACACCCCCGACGATGACGACATCGTTGTCGCTGCCGTCGCCGCGCGTGCTGCCGGACACGTTCGCGTCACGCCCGGCGATCACCACATGGCCCGCAGAAGAAATCTGACCGATATCAATCTTCATCCCGCCCGGAGGCGCCGCATCCTGTTCATCATGCATCTTTTTCATCACGCCTTTCTGCAACGGTCGAGAAGCGTTTTTGTTATGAAGTATGGTTACGTTTACCAGCATATCACAGTATTGCCGGAAGCGCCCAGTTAGAAAATTATAATTTATAATCGAGGAAACGAAGAACCGCGTCACCAGCGGCTCTTATTCAAGCAGAGGTATATTTCTTAGCCCCAACAGCAGAACAGGCCATGAACAGCATGTTCTGGTAAGTCAGGGCTGATAAAATTTTGAAACCCATCGGCAATGGCAGGATGCATCAATCTGTGTCAACCGGGTGCGCCATCGTCGTCATCAGGCTGATGTTGTGGGTTGTATGATACATGCGGCTGTACTGGACGA
>JACAES010000141.1 GCA_013388735.1 Chloroflexota bacterium
AAGGGCGTAAAAAACAGGAACAGGCCGAAGATCACAATCCAGAGGATCACGTATCCCCACTGGTTAAAATGGCTGATGGCGGTATCGTCCATCGTTGGTTTCCCTCTTATTTGGTGGCGTCGTTTCTCCAACCTTTTACGAAGAATTGCGCGAAAAGGTGTAAACTGATGACAGGTATCACGGTTTTGCCGGATGATCGTCATGAGGGTTGTAATGTTAAAGGGCATTTGAGGATGCCAATCCTGACTTGTAACGGGCTGTAGAGCGTGGTACTTTTGTCATAGCATTCATAATCAGATTTTCGGTAAGGTCGAGGCGCGCCGTATGAGCAATACCCAAAAGTCGGCAAACTGGCAGGACTGGGGACTGATCGGTTTGCGCGCGGTTTTTCTGGTTCTGGCCGGTGTGCTGTTATGGACGGCGCGAACGCCAGAGGGGTTCGTTCAGTATCCGGCGAACGATGTTGTGCTGGCAGTTGGCGTTGGCGTGGTGGCGACCGTCCTGTTCGCCGCTGTGTCGCTGCTGCCCGATCTGCACAAGGCGCTGCCGGTTGTGCTGGTGGTGGGCGACTGGGCGACCGCCGGGGTTCTGGTTTATGTCAGCCAGGGGGATGCCACGCTGATGGTGGCGGCAGCCGGGTTTATCATCGTTTCCGGTATGCTGCGGCTGGGGCCGCTGTGGGGCGTCGTGCAGGCGGTGGGGGTGCTGGCCGCCGCTGGCGCGGGACTGATCGCGCTGTTTGGCATAGATCAATTCGCGTTTAGGCTGGTGGACTATACCATGCCCTTCGCCATTCTGGCCGCGCTGGCGACTGCGACCGGCGTTTCCGGTTATGCCACGAGCCACCAGCTCAAAAAACGCGAGCAGGAACTCGGCGAACTTCAGCAGGCGCGGGCGATGCAGTTAGCGGATATGCGCGAGCGCACCCGCGCGATTTACGAGATGGCCGCCACGCTTAGCCAGACGCTGGAATTTGAAAAAATCCTGCTGGCGGCGCTGAATGCGGGGGCGCTGGGCCTGCGCGAATCGAAACGGCGGCGGGAAAAAATGGTCAGCGCCGTCCTGCTGGTGCGCGCCAGAGATAACGCGCTCTACGTGGTGACGGGGCGCGGCCTGGTAGACCGGGACAAACATCTGGTGGTTCCGGGCCAGGCCGGTATCATCGGGCAGGCGCTTCAACAGGGCGTGCCGGTTTTTGGCGGGTTGGCAAAAAAAGACCCGGAATTGCAATACTTTTTGTCCTTTCAGGACATTCGTTCGGTGCTGTGTGTGCCGCTGCGCGCCGGGTTCGACAGCTTCGGCGTGCTGCTGTACGGCAGCGACCAGCCGGACGCCTTCAGCGACGAACATACTGAGATGCTGACGGCCATTGGTATTCAGGCCACGGTGGCGCTGCAAAACGCCATGCTGTACCGCAACCTGCTGGAAGAGCGCGACCGCATTGTGGAAGTGGAAGAGGATGCGCGCAAGAAGCTGGCGCGCGACCTGCACGACGGCCCGACCCAGAGCATCGCCGCTATCGCCATGCGGATGGGCATCATCTACCGGATGCTGGAACGGACGCCGGACGAAGTGCCGGCAGAGCTAAAGAAGGTCGAAGACCTGGCGCGGCGCACGACCAAAGAAATCCGCCATATGCTGTTTACGCTGCGCCCGCTGGTGCTGGAAAATCAGGGCCTTAGCGCGGCGCTCGAACAGCTTGCCGAAAAGATGAAGGAAACGCACAACCAGAACGTCGCCATTCGCGTGGCGCGCGACGCCGAAAGTATGCTCGACCAGCACCAGCAGGGCGTCATCTTCTACATTGTGGAAGAGGCGGTCGGCAACGCCCGCAAACATGCCCAGGCGGAACTCATCAGCGTCAGCCTGTACAGCCAGGAAGACGTGGTCGTGGTGAAAATTTCCGACAACGGCAAGGGTTTTGATCTGGCATCGGTGACGAACAACTACGACGCGCGCGGCAGCCTGGGTATGGTCAACATGCGGGAGCGGGCGCAGCTTTTGGACGCCACGCTGAATATTGACAGCGCGCCGGGGCAGGGGACGACCATTTCGGTGATCGTGCCGATCAAGCCGGAGATGGCGGCTGCCGGCGCCGGCCCAGAACGCGCCGCGCCCCGCCGCGCTGCCGGGACGACCTCGAAGTTGGCCGTAGCGGTGCGCGAACGCCTGGACAGCCTGTAAATGCCGCCTTCCGAACTGGCCGCCCAACGGGGCGAACCAAGCTACGTCTGGCGCGCCGGGCAGGAACGCCGACTGCAAATGGTGGCGCGCTGGACTCGCCTGGAAAACGCCTGCGTCCTCGATCATGGTGGGGGTAACGGCATGTACGCTGCGCAGATTCGCCGCCGGTATACATCCCATGTCGAGGTGTTCGACATCGAAGCCGCCCGCGCCGGGGAAGCGCGCCGCAGCGTGCCTCATGCGCTGGTGGCGGCGGCGGAAAACCTGCCCTACCGCTCCAACTGTTTTGACGCCCTCATTTCCAACGAAGTGCTGGAACATGTGGCCGATGACCGCGCCGCTGCGCGCGAACTGGTACGGGTATTAAAACCGGGCGGTCGCGCGGTGATTTTTGTCCCCAACCGCTGGTATCCGTTCGAGACACACGGCCACTACTGGCGCGGCGTCTACCACTTCGGCAATACACCGCTCATCAACTATCTGCCGGATTTCCTGCGTGACCGGCTCGCGCCGCACGTGCGGGCCTATACCAAAGCCGGCCTGCGCCGCCTGTTCGACGGCCAGCCGGCGCGTGTGCTGCACCACAGCCGCATCTACGGTGGCTACGACAACATCATCGCGCGCTTTGGGACGGTGGGGCGTCTGGTGCGCGGCGCGCTGCACGGCCTGGAAGGCACGCCGCTGGACACTTACGGCCTGTCGCATTTACTGGTGATCGAAAAACGCTAACGCCGCAAAGGATACACCCGATGGCGGACACGACCAATGGGGACGCCATCAACCGCGCCCCGACTGCCGACGAACTCCGCGCTTTATTCCTGCTCGACCCGGAGATTGTGTTCCTCAATCACGGCTCGTTCGGGGCCTGTCCGCGCCCGGTGTTCGAGATTTACCAGGACTGGCAGCGCCAACTGGAACGTCAGCCGGTCGAGTTTTTAGGCCGCCGCCACGATCACCTGTTGGACGAGGCGCGCGCCCGCCTGGGGCTGTACCTGAACGCCGACCCTGCCGATCTGATTTTTGTGCCGAATGCGACCGTCGGTATCAACGCGGTGGCGCGTTCGCTGGCGCTGGCGGCGGGTGATGAAATCCTGACGACCGATCACGAATACGGCGCGATGGATTACACCTGGCAGCATATCTGCCACAAGGCCGGGGCGTATTACGTGCGCTGCCCGATTCCGCTGCCGGTGACGGATGCCGAAGAAGTGGTCGAACGGCTGTGGTCGGCGGTGACGCCGCGCACCCGCGCCATTTTCCTCAGCCACATCACCTCGCCAACGGCGCTGATTTTGCCGGTGGAAGCCCTGTGCCGCCGCGCCCGCGACGCCGGCGTCCTGACCATCATTGACGGCGCGCACGCTCCCGGTCAAATTCCGCTGGATTTGACGACCCTGGATGCCGATTTTTACACCGGCAATGCCCATAAGTGGCTGTGCGCTCCCAAAGGCGCGGCCTTCCTGTACGCGCGGCGGGAACAGCAGGACTGGCTGGAGCCGCCGGTGATTAGCTGGGGCTGGCCGGAGACGGCCTTTGCCCGGCGCGGCGGCTGGCAGGGGACGCGGGACATCGCGGCCTACCTGTCCATCCCGGCGGCGATTGATTTTCAGGCCGCGCACGATTGGCCGGCGGTGCGCGGGCGCTGCCATACCCTGGCGCGGGAAGCGCGGCGGCGGCTGGCCGATCTTACCGGGCTGCCGCCGGTATCGCCGGACGCGCCCGGCTGGTTCGCGCAGATGGTGAGTATCCCGCTGCCGACGGCGGAGGCCGAAACACTGAAAATGCGGCTGTACGACGAATACCGCATCGAAGCGCCGCTGATCGTCTGGAACGGCGGGCTGTATATCCGTGTGTCGTTCCAGGGTTATAACGACGAACGCGACCTGGAACGGCTGCTGGTGGCGCTCTCCGCGCTGCTGGGAGAAAGCTAAAAGCGCAACACAAAGCACGTAGGGGCGAGGCTCGCCTCGCCCGCTGCACAGAAGAACAGCCTAACGCAAAGAGCGCGAAGGCGCAGAGAGGGTAGGGGCGGCTCATTCCCTTTGCTCATTTGCGGCTTTGCGTTAAATTTATGTTTTTTGAGTATGACTAGCCCGCGCCGGGGGAAAACGCATGTCCTACGTTTTTATCAGCTACAGCAAGAAGGACCGCGACTATGCCCGCCGTCTGGCCGACCGGCTGATCGAACGCGGCTTTGACGTGTGGATTGACGACCGGATTGATTACGGCGACGATTGGTGGCGTACTATCGTGCGCGCCATTCGCGGCGCGAAGGCGTTTATCGCCATCATGATCGATGAGTCGGACGCTTCGGAGTGGGTGCAGCGGGAAGTGACGCTGGCGGACAGGGAGCGCATCCCGGCTTTCCCGCTGTGGCTGGACGGCGATTTTCATGCCAGCGAAAACTGGGCGATTTACGTGCGGACGCAGTACGCCGACGTGCGCGGCGGGGCGCTGCCGAACGACGATTTTTACGACCGCCTCGCCAGACACGCCCCGCATAAGCCGGTATCCGCCGGGGCGGACGTGACGCCGCCGCCGGTGACACCCCCACCCCCGCCAGCCGCCAAACCCGTAGAGAAGGGTCTCAGACCCTCCCCCGAAGCGCCGCAGCCCTCACCCCCGGCCCCTCTCCCGAAAGGAGAGGGGAGAAAACCGCCCCCGGAAACCAGGGCGGGTTTCAAACCCGCCCCTACAACGCCTCTGCAACTACCCGATCTGTCGGCCATCCTGCCGCCGCCGTTTGAATGGTGTCCAATCCCGGCGGGGCAGGTGACGCTGGAAGCCGGCGGTTACGTGCTGGAGAGTGGGCAGACCTTCGACGTGCCGGGTTTTGCGATGGCGAAGTATCCGATCACCAACGCGCAGTTTGACGTGTTTGCAAAGGCGAAAGACGGCTACCGCGATGCAAGGTGGTGGGATTATTCGGACGAGGCGAAAGCCTGGCGGACGCAGAACGTGACGCCGCAAGCTCCGGCCTTCGGCGGCGTGGACGACCACCCGTGCGTGAACGTGACGTGGTACGAAGCAGTGGCCTTCTGCCGGTGGTTGACCTGGAAGGCCCTCACCCCCAACCCCTCTCCCGAATGGAGAGGGGAGAAAATACAAATCACCCTGCCCACCGAGCGGCAGTGGCAGCGGGCGGCGCAGGGCGACGATGGCCGGGTGTACCCCTGGGGCAGCACCTCTGATCCGAAACGCTGCAATACGTCTGAGAGTGGTATCAGGAGAACCACGCCGGTGACGGCCTACCCAAATGGTGCGAGTCCCTTCGGCGTGATGGATATGGCCGGCAACGTCTGGGAGTGGTGCCTGACCGATTTCGATACCGGCACGGATGATGTTAATAAAAGTTCTAAATGGCGGGTGCTGCGGGGCGGCTCGTTCTACGACATTCAGTTCAGCGCCGCTGCGTCGTATCGCAACCACTTCAACCCGCACTACTGGTACCGCGCCTTCGGTTTGCGGGTGGTGTTGTGCGCCCCTAAACGTCTCTGAACTCTGATACTCTGGTCTCTGGCCTCTGAAGCTCTTGGCGACCGAAGGTCGCCCTCTGATGGGGTGTGGCGATCTGAGGGAGGAGGGCAAAGCCCCCGCTGGGAATCTCGCGCGGAGCGCGAGTCGCGCAAAAACCGGAAGCCGCACCCCTGCCTGTAGCCTGTAGGGACACGCTTCTGCGTGTCCGGGGCGGCGGACGGCCAGTGGACGGCCAGAAGGTCGTCCCTACAATTGGCCGGGTGCGGCGCGCTGCGGGAAACGCGCCAGGTCGGCGGCCAGCGCCTCGGCGAAGGCGCGCAGCACGTCCGGCGGCGTATGAAACCGCAGCGAGACGATGTTGTTCTGGCGCGGCACCAGCACTTTGGTCGGCGGCTGGAACTCGTCCATCAACTGCACCGCCAGCCCCAGCAGGCCGCCGTCCTCGCCCCGGATGGTTTCAAACAGGATGTCCGGCTCGGAAAACCCGTAGGATTCCTGCGCCACCGGGCGGCCTTCGCTCAGGTCAAACAGCCAGCCGGTGCAGCCGTCCAGCTCCCAGGTCAGCGCGCCGGCGTCCTCGACCTGCCAGCGCCAGGCGCCGTGTACCGATTGCAGCGCCACGCGGATCACCAGCCAGTTCGAGTCTTCCGGGTCGTCCAGGATGGCGGGGAATTCGTACCCGGCGACGGACATCTCCAGGCGAAAGCGGTCGTTGGTCAAAGCGGCGGGCATCGTCACCTCCAGGCGTGCGCGGTTTGTACAATGTTTATTATAAACGATAAACGAGTTTGCTGGCCTCCTCCTAAAACTATGTTATGATTCAGATGGATTGGGATACTGAGTGAGAGAGTGACAGGTTATGCCTGCGAATGTGGACGGCATGGTGCGCGAGGGCGTCAGCGCCTACCGCGCCGGTCGCAAGGACGAAGCCCGCGCCTTTCTGCTGAAGGCGGTCGAACTGGACGAGCGCAACGAACAGGCCTGGCTGTGGTTGAGCGCGGTGGTCGAATCGGTGGATGAGCAGCGCATCTGCCTGGAAAATGTGCTGGCGATCAACCCGAACAACGAACGCGCGCTGCAAGGGATTCGGATATTGAACCAGAAGGGCAGCCCGCCTGCGCCGAGCAAGGCCGATGATGTGCTGGCGAGCGTGAGTTTTACGCCCGTCCCACCGCCGGCCCCGCCGCCCGCGCCACCCAAACCGGCCCCCAGCAGCCCGCCTCCGGCGGCCTCGCCGTTCAGCGCCGGGGGTGCCGCCGACGACCTGCCGGACATCCAGTGGGATGAAGCGCCGACGGCCACCAGCAGCGCCAGTTCGACCCGCCGTGTGAACGAACCGTCGGCGGTCGAATATGACGATTGGGTGAACAGCCTGAACCTGGGCGGTGGTAACACACTGCTGCAAGAACTGGGCGCGGATTTTGAAATGCCCTCGGCGATGGATGATATGGCGAAGCTCATTTCCGCGCCGTCGGTGCTTGACGATGATGACGAAGACCTGTTCGGCGGCATGGATGCGCTCCCCGCCGGTGACCCGTTCGGCGGGCCGTTCAGCGCCGCCGAAACGAACCTGCCGCCAGAAATTGCACCGCGCCCCGCCGCGCCAAAACCGCAGCCCGTCCGCGCCGCCGTGCCGCCAAAAAGCGACGCGCTGCTGGATAAGGTTGAGGAAGAAGAGGCGGATGAGTTTATCTCCGACTTCGACGATTACGACCGGGCGACGCTGGATGCCACCGATCCGTCCGAAATGTTTCGCTACATTCCGACGGAAATTACCGCCACGCGGCTGCCCGGCACGCGCGAACGCTACCCGGTGTTGGTGGTGCTGGCGCTGCTGGTTGGCGTTGTGCTGAACGTCGGGGCGGCAGCACTGCTGGTTTCCCGGCTAACGGGCGGGTGAGCTTAAAAACGCGCGCATTTTTGGCCGATTCTTAACGCGCGGAGTGCTTGACAGCCCCCGTTAAACGGGTTATGCTAACGTCACTCCGGGCGGTGTGAAGCCGCTTTATCAACAGGATGAAAATGCCGTGATCGGCAGCCTGGCCGTGTTCATGATGACTACTATGGGTATGGGTACTTATCCTCATCGAAAGGTGCAGGGGAGTTTCCGCTTGCCATAGGCCGCCAGGGCAAGGACGTTAACGAAAGCGTGTGGGAACCCCCACACGCTTTTTTATTTCAGCCACAAGGGGAGCGACAGGCCATGAGCAAATTGATAACGATGAAATTCGGCGGGACATCGGTGGGCAGCCCGGAAGCGATCACCAACGTAGTCAGCATCGTCAAGGGTGAGGTGGACGCGGGCAACCGCGTGATCGTGGTTGTTTCGGCCATGTCCGGCGTCACCGACGCGCTGCTGGCGTCGGTGAAGATGGCGATTGCCGATAATAAATGGGGCTACCTGGACACCGCGCGCAAACTGCGTGACCGCCACGACGATACGCTGAATATCCTGATTCCGCCGGGCAAAAACCGCGAAACCACGCAGGCGGAAATTGCCGCCCTGCTGGACGAATACACCGAAATCTGCCAGGCGGTGAACATCCTGGGCGAGGCTACACCGCGCATCTGGGACGCGGTGGTTTCGTTCGGCGAGCGTTTAAGCTGCCGGATGGTAGCGGCGGTGCTGCGGCATCATGGGCTGGATGCGCGCGCCTACAACGCCGGCGACTTTTTGCTGACCAACAACCAGTACCAGCAGGCCGTCCCGTTGTGGGCCGAAACCCAGGCGCGCATTGACGAAAAACTGCGCCCGCTGCTGACGCAAGGTGTCACACCGGTTATCACCGGCTTTCTGGGGGCTACACGCGACGGGAACATCACCACGCTGGGGCGGGGCGGCAGCGACTACAGCGGGGCGATTTTCGCCGCATGTACCGACAGCGACGAACTGGTGATCTGGACGGACGTGGACGGCGTGATGACCGCCGACCCGCGCCTGGACAAACGCGCCCGCGTGCTGCCCTACGTGTCGTACCAGGAAGTGGGCGAGCTGGCCTTTTACGGCGCGAAAGTGCTGCATCCCAAAACCGTCCAGCCGATTCTGGACAAGGGGATGCCGATCCGCGTGCGGAACACGTTTAATCCGCAGCATCCCGGCACGCTCATCCGTGAAAATGGTGAACGCACACAGACGGTCATCAAGGCGGTGACGAGCATCAAAAATGTCAGCCTGCTGACGGTGAGCGGCAAGGGCATGATCGGCGTGCCGGGCATCGCCGGGCGAACCTTCCTGGCAAGCGCGCAGGCCGGCGCCAGCATCCTGATGATTTCGCAGTCGTCATCGGAGCAGAGTTTTTGTTTTTTGGTGACGGACAATACCGCGCGGAACGTGCGGGAGGCGATTGAAGCGGAGCTGGCCGAGGAACTGGCGCGGCGGGACATTGACCGGGTGGATGTTGAAGAAAATGTGGTGATTATCACGGCGGTGGGCGCGGGGATGCGCGGCACGCCGGGCGTGGCCGGGCGCGTGTTTTCGGTGATGGGCGAGCGCGGCATCAACGTCATCGCCATCGCGCAGGGGTCATCGGAGTGCAGCATTTCGTTCGTGGTGCCGCAGGATGATCTGGAGCGGGCGGTGATCGCGCTGCACGATCTGGCGCTGGACGGCGCGGCTTAGGGTCGCGCCGGTGAGGTGAACAGGTGTCCCCATGCGGGCTGCCGTCCATGTGGGGACTTGCTCAACCCCTGCGCGGCAACAAAAACGCCGCGCTGTTCACAACGCGACGTGCTGCGGGAGGGACAGGATTCGAACCTGCGATCCGGGTATAAGCCGGATAACCGCTTAGCAGGCGGCCCCATTCGACCACTCTGGCACCCCCCCAAAGGGTATGAATTTTTCCAGGCGGAGGGAGTGGGATTCGAACCCACGGTGACTCGGAAGCCACTCAGGTTTTCAAGACCAGCGCCTTAAACCACTCGGCCATCCCTCCTGGCATTTGGCATTGTAACACAGCCTAAAAACACGGTCAACACTAAAATGTGTGTTATCATAGTGCGCCGGAGCAAGACTATGGCGCGAATTGTTTATGGATACGGTTTCCTTACTGCTGACGGTCCTGGCATTGGTGTATGTCGGGGCGGCGATTTATCTTGCTAACCAGGACGAACTGGCGCGACTGACGGGTGGGGGCGATGATCTGGCCGCCCGCCAGCGGGCGCTGCTGCATCGCTGGCTACTGTACGGCCTGGCGCTGATGAACTTCGTCTATAACTTTCTGATTTTCCAGATGGCGCTGCTCAACGGCGTTTCGGAGGCTCTACCGACAGATTTAATGGCGGAGCTGCCCGCCATTGACGTGCGGGCGGCGCTGGCGAATGCCGCCCTGGCCGGGCTTATCAGTTGGTTCGGGGCGCGTGTGGTGGCCTCGCCGGAAATGCGGCTGCGGCTTAAGGGCTGGCTGCGCGGCGGCTACGACCCGGACTCACCCGTCCATACCGCCGCCGTCATGTTATGTCTGGTGTTTCTGTCGGTCACGTTCGGGCAGCTTGTCCTCAGCGGCGGTTTAAGCGGCCTGGCGCAGAGCCTGGATGACATCTCCTCGTCGTCGCTGGTATTCCAGGCCGTGTTGATGGTGGTGGTCGCGCTGCTGGGGGTAGGGCTGGCGATCAGGCGGACACTGCCGCAAACGCTGGAACGCCTGAGCCTGCGCCTGCCGACCGCTCAGGACCTGGGCTGGGGTATCGGAGTCGGCCTGCTGCTGGTAGTGGCGCTGATTCTGATGTCGAACATCTGGGCGCTGCTGGCCCCCATCGAGCAGATTAATGAACAGAGCGCCGCCGCCGAAGGGCTGTCGCGCGCGTTTGGCACGGTGCCGCTGGCCTTCCTGCTGGCAGCGACGGCGGCGGTCGGCGAAGAAGTATTGTTTCGTGGGGCGCTTCAGCCGGTGTTTGGTTTATGGGCGACCAGCATCTTTTTTGCGCTGGTGCATATGCAGTATACCCTCACCCCGGCCTCGCTGATTATCTTCGTGATCGGCCTGGGCTTCGGCTGGGTGCGCCAGCGCCAGAGTGCGACGGCGGCGATTCTGGCGCATTTTGTCTACAATTTCGTGATTCAGGTGATGGCAATCTGGGCTGCCGGAGCAGCAGGTTTGTGATGACAAAACGTTTTTTAGCGAGTTTGGGGCTGCTGTGCCTGATGCTGGCCGGGGTCGTCCGGGGGCAGGAACCGACCGCGCAGCCAGAACAGAATTATATCATCCGCTGGGAAGCCGAAATCATCTTCCCGCAGGCCGTCCGGTTTGATGTGGTGCTGGCGCGACCACTCAGCGAAATCGGCACGCTGACGCTGACGGTGGAACCGGTGGGTCGCCCGGCGGTGGCGGTCGAAGTTGATCGGGATGCCTGGGCGGTGGTGCGCGAGCCGTTTTCCGAACTGGCCTACCTGTGGCCGGTGTCGCCCGCCCAACCACTGCGGCTGTCGCAGGACGTGCATTACATCTGGCAGGTCGTCACGCGGGGAGGCGAGGTGGCGCGGATTGAAGACACGTTCACCTTCACCGACCCGCGCGTGACCTGGGCGCAGCAGGACGGCGAGTCGTTTAACCTGGCGATACCGGCAGACGGACGTGACACACTCGGCAATGTGCTGGGGCGTCTGCGGGCAGACTTGCAGCCGGTGTACGATCTGCTGGCCGAACAGACAGGGCGCAGCGAGTCGTTTAATCTGGCCGTGTATACGACCGTTCCGGCGGGCTGCGCGCGGGATGACGACGGCAGTCCGGTCGCGGTCGGCCTGAACAGCCGGACGGAAATCCCCTGCGATCCGGCAGCCGCCGAGGCGATCTTTCGCGCCAGCGGCCTGGATGTTGTCCAGAGCGATTCGCCGGGGGCGAATGCCATCCGCGAGGCGGTAGTCGCTTACTGGACGCGGCGCTTCTACGGCTGGTCGAATGCGCCAGACTGGTTCGCGGCGGGCATGGCGGCGTTTTATTCGCCTGTGCCGCGCCCCGGTGATCTGGCGATTTTGCAGGCCGCCGCGCGCAGCGACCGCCTGCTGGCCGCCAGCGCGCTGGCCGGGATGCCGGAAACCGACCGGGAACTGTGGCTGGCGCAGAGTCACGGCCTGGTGCTGTATATCGCCAGCCGCCGGGGCGTGCCGGGGCTGTTCCGGTTAGCGCGTGAGGCCGCCGAAGCCGCATCGTTCGACGCAGTTTTTGAAGCGGCTGCCGGGATGTCGGTATCGGCGCTGCTGCCGGATTTTCAACGCTGGCTTTTTTCGGATGCTGCGTTGGCGGCTTTCGGTTTTACGCCCTATCAGGACGCCACACCCACGCCGACGGCCACGCTGACGCCCACACTCACACCCACGCCGACGGCCACGCAAACGCCCACGCTGCCCCCGCCGACTGCGACCCATACACCGCCGGGATTCGTGCCGACGCTGACTCCGCTGCCGTCGCCGACCGCCAGCCGCACGCCGACGGCTGCGCCGGCTTCGGTGACACCCAGACCGCCCGGCAGCCTGAATACACCGACGCCGGTGGTGGTTTCGCCGGTCGAGGTGTTCAGCACGCCCGCCGGGATATTAGGACTGGTGTCCATCGGCCTGCTGGTGATCGCCATCCTGGTTGTGATTTTCGCCGGCGGGTGGCGGCGCTGAGTGAGGATGAGGAATAACATACGATGACGATCAACCTTTACGCCCTCAGCCCGGAGGCGTTGGCCGACCTGCTGATAAGCTGGGGCGAGCCGCGCTTCCGCGCCAAGCAGGTGCGCGAGTGGCTGTACGATAAACGCGCCGCGTCCTTTGACCAGATGAGCAGCCTGCCAAAAGGGCTGCGCGACCGGCTGCAAGCCGAAACGACGCTGGGGGTGCTGGCGCCGGTTTCCGAGCAGGCCAGCTACGACGGTACGCTCAAACGGCTGTACCGCCTGCCGGACGGCCAGATGATCGAGTCGGTTCTGATGCCGTATGATGACGACCGGCGCACGGCCTGCATTTCGACGCAGGCCGGGTGCGCGATGGGCTGCGTCTTTTGCGCCACCGGGCAGATGGGTTTTGCGCGCCATCTGACGGCGGCGGAGATTTTTGAGCAGGCCGCGTTGTTCGCCCGCGAACTGGAAGCCCAGGGCGAACG
>JACAES010000142.1 GCA_013388735.1 Chloroflexota bacterium
ACGCCGACTGCGACCGATACCCCCACCGACACGCCGACTGCAACCGATACGCCGACGCCCTCGCCGACCGATACGCCGACCGATACGCCGACTGCAACCGATACGCCGACCAGAACGCCCACGCGCACGCCGTCGCTAACGCCGACGCCCACCATCACCCATACGCCCACCCCGGCCACGCCCGCCGCCCGCATGTTACGCGGCAGCATCGCCGCGCGGCTTGGCCCCGGCGCGATTTACCCGGCGGTGCTGTCGCTGGATGCCGGCGACCTGCTGGACATCCGGGGTATCAGCGAGGATGGCGCGTGGTATCAGGTGCTGCTGCCGGACGGCACGCTGGGCTGGATTGTGGCGTCGGCCTCGCTGGTGAGCATTGCGGGCAACCCGGACGTGATCCCGGTCGCGCCCGCGCCGACGAATACGCCGACCGATACGCCCACGCCGACACCGACGCCGACGAATACGCCGACCGACACGCCCACGCCGACACCGACGCCGACGAATACCCCGACCGACACGCCCACGCCGACACCGACGCCGACCCAAACGCCGACCGACACGCCCACGCCGCGTCCGCGTCCCTCACCGACACGCACGCTGCCGCCCCCGCCGCCGATTCGCCCACCGCTGGTAAGCTGCCCCGGCGCGCTGCCGTCGCAGTTATTCCCCGGCGTCGAGGGTTTCGTTCGGGCGGAAGACCCGCGCCCGGTGAACGTCCGCAACCGCCCGACGGTGAACGGCAGACGCATTGACCAGATTCAGGTCGGCGAACGTTTTATCGTTCTGGAAGGCCCGGTCTGCGCGGATGGTCTGGCCTGGTTCCGCATCAGCTACGGCGGCGGGGTGCTGGAAGGCTGGATCGCCGAAGGTGATGAAACCTATTTCGTCGCGCCTGTGGAAGCCGGCCGCCCGCAGGCGCAGCCCGCGCTGACCGCCGAGCGGGTTTTATCCCCGGACTGCCGCGTGATCCTCGAAGATGAATTCACCGGCGGACGCTCGTTTAACGACTGGTTCATCGGCGCCGGCAACCGTTCGGTAGCGGAGATCGTCCCGGATGCCTACCAGCTTCGCATCGGCACAGGGGCCGGCGGCAGCGAATCCACCACCTGGGGCAGCCTGCGCGGCTTTTTCTTCCGCAGCGCCCGTGTTGAAGCGGTGGTGCGCGCCCAACATTTCACCCCGGATGTTTCGGTGCGGACGGGCATCTGGCTGCGCTACCAGGACGAAAACGGCTTCCTGACCTTCATGATTAGCAGCACCGGCCAGTATTATATCGCCCGCTGGTCAGATGGCCGCTATAACGATCTGGTGCGCTGGTCGCCCAGCCGCGCCATTCGCCTGGGGGATGGCGTCCCCAATACTCTGCGCGTGGACATCAGCGAAGACACGTTCGACTTTTACATCAACGGCGAATACGTCAATACGGTGGTAGACCGCACCTGGCCGGAAGGCCGCTTCGTCTTTTTCGGCTCGGCGGCGGCGGAAGACACGCCCATCAGCTTCAATATGGACTACATGCGCATCTGCCAGAACTGATCCTGCACGCGCCTGCCATCTTGACTCCGCTTCGCCGCCTGTGATATAGTGCAGCAGTCATCGGGAAAGGATTAATGACGATGATTGCCATCACCGCTCAACCGGGTATCGAGGTGGCCCGCTCTTCTCTTATGTAGCGGTTGTTTGCCGCGCCCCCCCACTGTTCCGTCTTCCAATCTCTGGTACAATTTCATTTCTTAACCGCCAAAACGCCAAGAACGCCAGACGGCTGCCCTGGTTATATGCCGGCTGCCAGCCGCTAACAGCTCTAGAGAAGACATAAAACCATGACAACAACCGACAAATATAACCCGCAAGACATCGAGCAAAAATGGCAGCAGCGTTGGGAAGCCGACAAGCTGTATCGTGCGGTGGTGGATTGGAGCAAACCCAAACACTACGCGCTGACCATGCTGCCTTACCCCAGCGGCGATCTGCACATCGGCCACTGGTTCGCCATGACGCCCAGCGACGCCCGCGCCCGCTACAAACGGATGCGGGGCTTTAACGTCCTGTTCCCGATGGGCTTCGACGCTTTTGGCCTGCCCGCCGAAAACGCCGCCATCCAGCGTAATATTCACCCCAAGAAATGGACGTATGCCAACATTGAAAACATGCGCCGCCAGCTCCGCAGCATGGGCGCGATGTTCGATTGGGAGCGCGAGGCCGTCAGCTGCGACCCCGGCTATTACAAGTGGACGGAGTGGTTCTTCAAACAGTTTTTCGAGAACGACCTGGCCTATCGCGGCGAGGCGCTGGTCAACTGGTCGCCGACGCTGCAAACCGTGCTGGCGAACGAGCAGGTGATTGATGGCAAGGACGAACGCACCGGCCAGCCGGTCATCCAGAAGATGATGACCCAGTGGTTCTTCCGCTACACCCGGTATGCCGAAGAAATGCTGGATTTCAGCCGGATTGACTGGCCGGAGCCGATCAAAACCATGCAGACCAACTGGATCGGCAAAAGCGAAGGCGCGCGCGTCGTTTTCCATGTCGCATCCTCAGACCAAAAGGATGAAAAAGGCGACCCGATTGAGGTTTTTACCACCCGCCCGGATACGCTGTGGGGCGCGACCTTCATGGTGCTGTCGCCGGAGCACGCGCTGGTGGAAAAAATCACCACGCCGGAGCAGCGCGCCGCCGTCGAAGCCTATGTCGAACAGGCCGCCCGCGCCACCGAAATCGAGCGCACGGCGGAAGGCCGCGAAAAAACCGGCGTGTTCACCGGCGCGTATGCCATCAACCCGGTCAACGGCGAGCATATCCCGATCTGGATTGCCGACTACGTGATGATTAGCTACGGCAGCGGCGCGATCATGGCCGTGCCGGCCCACGACGAGCGCGACTTCGCATTCGCCCGCAAGTTCGGCCTCAAGGTGCGCGTGGTCATCCAGCCGGAAGGCATGGCGCTGGACGGCGACACCATGACCGAAGCCTGGCCGCACGAAGGGCTGATGGTCAACAGCGGGCCGTTTAACGGCACGCCCGCCACCCGCGAAAAAGGCCGCAAAAACCCGGCCATCAGCGCCGTGATAGACTGGCTGGAAGCGCGCGGCATCGGCAAGGAAGCCATCAACTACCGCCTGCGCGACTGGCTGATTTCGCGCCAGCGGTACTGGGGCGCGCCCATCCCGATCATCCACCGCCAGGACGGCACGATGGAAGCCGTGCCGGACGATCAACTGCCGGTGCTGCTGCCGGATGATGTCGAGTTCCTGCCTACCGGGCAGAGTCCGCTGCTGTTCCACCAGGGCTTTCTGAACACGGTGGATTCCGACGGCCGGCCCGCCCGCCGCGAAACCGACACGATGGATACGTTCATGTGTTCGTCCTGGTACTGGTATCGCTACCTGAGTCCCAACTACACCGCCGGCCCGTTCGACCCGGAAGAAGCGGCTTACTGGCTGCCGGTGGATACCTATACCGGCGGCGCGGAACACGCCACCATGCACCTGCTGTATGCCCGCTGGTTCGCCAAAGCCATGCGCGACCTGGGCATGTTCGACGAGACGCAGCGCATCATGCGCGCGCATGGCCGCGACCCGGAAGTGCTGGACTGCGGCGAGCCAATGCTGCAACTGCGTAACCAGGGGCAGGTGTTGGGCGAGGAGCGCAGCGGGCATTTCATCCTGGCGACCGGCACGTGGCAGGCCGCCAAGCTGTTCGCCGACCGCGTGGAGGTGATTGATCCCAAAGAAGCCCCGGCATCGTTCGACGGCGTGATGGGCGAAATCGTCAAACGCACCGAAAATATCCTGACGGTTGAAACAAGCGATGGCGACTTCCGCACCGTCGAAGTGCTGCCGGATGCGTTTATCACCATCCCCAATATTGACGGGACATGCCGCGTCGAACAGCTCAGGCATCACCTGGACATTCAGCGCATGTCCAAGACCAAAGGCAATGTCGTTAACCCGGACGAATGGGTGGCCCGGCACGGCGCGGACACGGTGCGCGCCTACCTGATGTTCGGTTTCGACTGGCAGAAAGGCGGCCCCTGGGACAGCAAAGGCATTCAGGGCGTGGTACGCTGGATTAACGACGTGTGGGACATCGTGACCGGCATCGAACCGCCCGCCGCCGGCGACCCGGAGGCCGAACGCACCCTGGAGCGCCGCGTCCACCAGACCATCAAAAAGGTCACGGACGCGCTGGAGAACTTCAGCTTTAACACCGGCGTGGCCGGGCTGATGGCGCTGCGGAACGAACTGAAGGCCGCCGCTCGCGCCAACAGTATTGGCATGGACGCCTGGCGCCAGGCTATCCGTTCCATGCTGCTGCTGATGGCGCCCTTCACGCCGCACATCGCCGAAGAACTGTGGGCGCGCCAGGGACACCCCTACAGTGTCCATCAGCAGGACTGGCCGGCCTACGATGCCGACAAAGCCGCCGAAGACCTGGTGACGCTGGTCATCCAGGTGAACGGCAAGGTGCGCGATCGCCTGCAAGTCCCGGCGGGCATCACCGCTGAAGAGGCCGAACGCCTGGCGCTGGACAGCGACGGTGTGAAAAAGCTGTTGGACGGCGGCCAGCCCCGCCGCGTGATTTTCGTCGAAGCGCGCAGCGGCCAGGAGCCGAAAGTCAACGTGGTGGTGTGAAAAAGCTGTTGGACGGCGGCCAGCCCCGCCGCGTGATTTTCGTCGAAGCGCGCAGCGGCCAGGAGCCGAAAGTCAACGTGGTGGTGTGAAACGTTATTTCGGTAGGGGCAGGCCTGTGTGCCTGCCCTCGAAGAAAAAGCCTGACACAAAGTCGCAGGAGGGGCGGGTTTCCAAACCCGCCCCCTCGCCCTGCGTGCCTGCCCTAATTAATCATTTTGGCGGATTTCCGCTTTACCCTGTGACGCCCACCGGCTCAGCAATCGGGTCGCCATGTTCGAGCGACACTTCCAACCACAGCCGTTTGGCATCCTCAATTGCGGGGCGAATCTCGTCCCATTCATCCACTTCGGTCATACAGCCCGGCAGTTCTTTAATCCGTGCGAACCAGGCATCATCGTCGGGGATGATCTCAATGGTAATAATCAATCGTCTTGTTCATCGTTGGTTTCCTCCTCGTCTATCGCCTCCACCGGAAACAACTCATCCAGCATTTAAACCGCCTGCTGCACATAAAACGGTTTCACGGCGTCAAATCCCCGTCCCGGTAGGCGCGGGCGCAGCGGAAGCCGACTTCTTCATACGCGGCGGCGGGGTTGCCCCAGGCGCGATAAATCGTCCGCACCATGCCGCGATCATCGTTCCAGTCACCGCCCCGGATGATGCGGTCGCTGCGCCGGTCTGTGCCGCTGTCCTCGGCGGCGTCGGCATTGTACGGATACTCGCGCTCAAGGCTGCCCGTCCACTCCGCCGCGTTGCCGCTCATATCCAGCGCACCCACCCATGACGCCCCGCCTGGATACGACCCGACCGGCGCGAGATAGGCGAACCCGTCGCTGGCCGTCGAGTCGGCGCGGGGGTACAGGCAGTTGGCGTCGCAGGAGTTCAGCAGCGTGCCGTCGAACGTGCCGCCCCAGGGATACAGCAGGTTATCCGGCCCGCGCGCGGCGTATTCCCATTCGCGTTCGCTGGGCAGATGGCAGCCGCGCCAGCGCGCATACAGATCGGCTTCCAGCCAGGGGACATGAACCGCCGGCACGCGGTCAAAAGCCGGGTCATCGTAATAGATGCGGTTGGTTGGGGCGGCACAGCGGCCTGCCTCCACGCAGCGTCGGTATTCGGCGTTGGTCACTTCGGTTACGTCTATCCAGAACGGGGCGTAAAAACACTGCCGCCCGCCTTCCCCCGTGATGCCCATCTCGTAACAGCCCGCCGGGACGAGCGCCATCTCCACGCCGTCGAAAACCTTCGTGAAGGGCGTCCAGTCGGCGTTATAGGCTGTCTGCGAGAAGGCCAGCGCCGCCAGCGCCGCCGGGTCATAAGACGGCGTGGGCGTGTTGGTGGGCGGCACGGGTGTGTCACTCGGCGCGGGCGTGTTGGTGGGCGGCACGGGTGTGTCACTCGGCGCGGGCGTGTTGGTGGGCGGCACGGGTGTGTCACTC
>JACAES010000046.1 GCA_013388735.1 Chloroflexota bacterium
ATTTCGATGATGTCCGAGAAGACGCGGTTGAGGTGTACGGCGCTCTGGTGGATGATTTCGACGTATTCACGCGCCGTGTCGGGAAGCTGGCTGCCGGCGGTTTCCAGGACGAATTCGGCGAACCCTCGAATCGAGGTCAGCGGCGTGCGCAGTTCGTGCGATACCCATGAAACGAAATTCGCCCGCAGCGCCGCCGACGCGCGCTCCGCCGAGGCATTATGGAAGATGTAGATTCGCCCCATTACCCGGTTTTCCTGGTAGACCGGCGCGCTGTACCAGGTGATGGTGGCGTGATAGCCTTCCGGGTGAACCATCTCGAATTCACCCCGGTGAACGGCGGTATCCGCGAAGGGAAAACTTAACCAGCGCTTCCGCAGTTCCTGGCGCACATCGTCGGGGATCTGCATCCGTTCCAGCAGTTTTTTCAGCGACAGCCCCCGTGTTTCCTCCACACCGGTCTGGAACATATCGGCGAAACATGCGTTGACGGTCAGCACGGTTGCGTTGAGCGGGTTCGGCAGCACCATCACCACGCCGTCGGTTACGGCGTCCAGCAGGGCGGAGCGGGCGCGCTGTACCAGGTCGTGCTGCTGCTGAAGCACGCGCGCCATCGTGCCGACGGCCAGAAATTCGCTGACAGCGCGGTAATTGTCCAGTTCCAGGGGCGTGAACTGGTATGGCCGGTTGGTGGCGATAGCGATCACACCCAGGCGGCGCTGGCCGGCGTGCAGCGCGATCAGCGTCAGGGAGTGTACGCGCTCCCCACGAATGAAAGCTCGCGCCAGCGGATCGAGCCGCGATTTGAGCGGTTTGACATTGGAGAACGTCAGCACCTGGCTGCTGTCAAGTTCGGCCAGCAGGTCGGCATACTGATCCAGATAAAACCGCACGCCCACACCGATGCCCTGGCCGTAGCGCCGCAGCCAACTCCCCTGGATTTCCAGGTAATCAAACCGGTTGCCGGGGCGATTTTCGTGCTGCGGCCCGTAAAACATCAGCAGGCATACCGCCACCTGCGGCCCGCACAGGTGGTCATGCACGATGTTGATGATCTGCTGAGGCGAGGACTGGTCGTTGATGAACCGCGCCGCCGCCTGAATGGCGCGCGCAGCGGCCTGATTTTCCGACAGACGTTTATTTTCGACAATGACCTGCGCCATGCTCACCCAACGCTCAAGCGGCGCGACCTGCTCCGGGGAATACGCGGTGGGTGTATCTGCCAGCAAAACCAGCAGGCCGATCAGGTCGCTGTTCATCATCAGCGGGAAAACCAGCCCCGACCGGAAGCCGGTATCCGCCAGGTCTTGCGGCGAAAGGAAAAAAACCTCGTCGGATGTGACCGGAAGCCGGCTTTCGAGCAGCTGCCGCAGATGGTCGGAAGCGGCGATTGTGACCGGCGCGGCGCTGTACTCCGCGATGGTTTCCAATCGGTGCAGATAGCGGTAATACGTGTAGACACGCACTACCTGCGTCAGATTCTCCTGGGCGATGGCTTCCAGGATGCGGCGCAGTTGGGCAGCGCGCGGGCTTAATTCGGCCTGAAACGCGGCGGGCATAATGTTTTATTCTGCCGCTTCTTCCTCGTCCGGCTCGTCGGCGGCGTGGCTGCTGCCCTCCGGCGGACGGATGGTGAACATATAACCGACGCCGCGCTCGGTGCGAATGTAGTGCGGGTGGTGCGAGTCCGCTTCCAGTTTGCGGCGCAGCCGGTGCATGTGGACGCGCAGCGTGTCTTCAAATACATCCTCCGACGGCCATACGCGGGCGATCAACATGCGGTTTTCCACCACGCGGCCTGCATTACGCAGTAGGACGTGCAGCAGAATCGATTCGGTCGGCGTCAGGCCAAAGGTTTTGTTCCCCACCGTCAGCCGGTTGTGGGCGAAATCCACCGAGAGATATTCGTCAATACGGACGACCGGCTCGCTGGCGTAATCCAGGCTGGGCATCCGCGCCAGCACCGCCTGGACGCGGGCTTCCAGTTCGCGCAGATCAAACGGCTTGACGATGAAATCCTCGGCATAACGTTTTAAGCCCTGCACGATGGTATCGGTATCACCCGTCGAGGTGACGAAGATGATCGGCACGTCAGCCATAGATTTGAGTTTGCTGCTCAACTCGAACCCATGCATGGTTGGGAGCGCCAGGTCAATCAGTGCGATGTGCGGCAGCCCGCGCTGTTTCACGTACTCGATGGCTTCCGGCCCGTCCTGGACGGTGGTCACGTCGTAACCGTGCGCCGTCATGTAGTCGCTGATGAGCTTGCAAATATTGACCTCGTCCTCGACCACGAGGACTTTGGTTTTATTCATGCTGACCCTCTTTTCGATCATCCAAACATCTCAATATTTGTAACGAATATACACTAACTGTAACACTAATGCCAGCGTTTTAACCATAAGAAGTATACAAATCTTAATGTTTGATCATCGAATTTTTGCGCGCCGCCGCTGGACGACGGCTTAAGCTGCCCCAAAAAAACTGCCCAGATGCTTGTCAACCCTTGCCACGCTTGTTACACTTTGGGAGAGTGCTTAATATTTTAACCATCTCTTGAAATAAGGAGGTACAGACAATGCGAGTGCTGCGTGGTAGATTCGGGTTTGTGTTTGTTCTGCTTCTGCTGCTGCCGGTGGTCGGCGTGCTGGCGCAGGATGCCGCAAGCGACAAGGTGGTATGGCCTGATCTCGGAGGCCGTGAAATTACTGTCGCTATCGAAAACGCCTACCCCCCCTACAACTTCATCAACGAGCAGGGTGAAGGGGTTGGTTGGGACTATGACACGCTGAACGACATATGCCTGCTCCTCAATTGCAAGCCGGTATTCATCCAGACCACCTGGGACAGCATGTTGATCGCCGTCGCCAACGGCGAATTCGATGTCGCAGCCGACGGCATTACCTATACCAAAGAGCGCGACGAGAGCGTTGATTTCTCGATGCTGTACCAGGCGTATGACGAAACGCTGCTGGTGCGCGAGGATGAAGACCGGTTTACGACCGTCGAAGAACTGAAGGCGCTGCCGGATTATCTGGTGGCGACGCAGATCGGTACGACCAACGAAATCACCGCCCGCGAACTGTTCGACCCCGAACGGGTGCAGAGCTACGATGTATTCGGTGCGGCGATTGAAGCCCTGCTGAATGAGGATGTGGACGCCGTTGTGGTGGATCGTCCGGCGGCAGAGGGTTACATTGCCGAGCGCGGCGCGATGAAAACGCTTGCCGAGTCCCTCTCCGGCATTCAAGGGCTGGCGTTTGCCTTCCCCCCCGGCAGCGATCTGGTTCATCCCTTCAACGCGGCGATGGCTGCGCTGATGGCGAGTGGCCGCTGGGACGAAGTGTACATCAAGTGGTTTGAGACTGAATAACCGCCGCCGGTCTTAACGTGTTTTTGCGAGGTGAGTGCTGTACACAAACTCACCTCGCTTGTTTCGCCCCTGGAGGGAAATGCTTATGGCTTCTGATGTGCATCCGCAGACAGGCGGCGAAACGCGCCGCTGGCTGGATATTCGCCCGCTGGCGCGCAATCTGGTTCAGCGACAGAGCTGGTTTATCGCCTTCATCCTCCTCGACCTGCTGATTATCCGCGCCATACAAACCGACCCGATACTGATCGAAACCTGGGACTACATTCAGATAGGTATCTCGGTCACAATTCAGATCACTATCGTCGCGTTTTTGCTGGCAATAGTGATCGGCATCATCACCGCTTTTGGTCGCATTTCCAAAAACATCATCATCTATAATGTGTCCACGCTGTATGTCGAGCTGTTTCGCGGCCTGCCCCTGCTGGTGATTATCCTGATTTTTGCCTTTGTTGTGACACCCGGAGTGGTGGATTGGATTTCTGGCAGTGACAGCACCGGTCAGGCTACCGGCCTGCCGTTTCTCGATGATTTTATCCAGCGCCTCATCGGCATACCGGAAGAGGATGTCGCCACCACCGCGCTGCGCTCCCGCGATATTGACCCGCTCTGGCGTATCATGTTCGCTTTCGCGCTGACTTATGGCGCGTTTATGTCGGAGGTCTTTCGCGCCGGCATCGAAAGCATCGGTCGCGGGCAGATGGAAGCGGCACGATCGCTGGGCATGACGTATTTTCAGGCCATGCGGTACGTGATTTTGCCGCAGGCGATTCGCAATGTTTTGCCGGCGCTGGCGAATAATTTCGTTTTTCTGCTCAAGGATACCTCCCTGGCCTCGGTCGTCGCGGTCAGCGAGATTTCGTATCTGACACGCCAGTATTCCAGCAACCGCTTTCGATACCCGGAAGGGCTGCTGGTGCTGTCGTTCATCTATGCCAACCTCACGATTATTCTGTCAATGGGTGCCTATTATCTCGAAACGCGCCTTCATGCGGATCGCAGGGAAAGTTGATGGTTTATAATGGTCGAGCGTGAACCCATCATTCGGATTCAGAATGTATCGAAATCATTTGGTCGCGTGCGGGCGCTGCGTAATGTGAGCCTGGACATTTACCCGCGTGAAGTCGTCGTCATCATCGGGCCGAGCGGCAGCGGCAAAAGTACGCTGCTGCGCTGTATCAACCGCCTGGAATCCTACGAGCAGGGCGATATATGGGTGGATGGCATTCATCTCAGCCACAAAGCGACCGACATCAACAAGGTTCGGGCCGAGGTCGGCATGGTCTTCCAGCAGTTTAATCTGTTCCCCAACCTGACGGCCATCGAAAATGTGATGCTGGCGCAGCGCGTGGTGCGAAAGCGTCCCTATGCCGAATGCGAACGCATCGCCAGAGAGCAGCTTGAAAAAGTGGGCATCCCGGAAAAAGCCGATGTGTATACCGCCAAACTTTCCGGCGGACAGCAGCAGCGCGTGGCAATCGCCCGCGCACTGGCGATGAACCCCAAGATCATGCTGTTTGATGAGCCGACTTCCGCCCTCGACCCGGAGATGATTAAAGAGGTGCTGGATGTGATGCTTAATCTGGCAAAAGAGGGGATGACGATGGCCGTCGTCACGCACGAGATGGGCTTTGCGCGCGCTGCCGCCGACCGGGTGGTGTTTATGGACAAGGGCGAAAAGCTGGAAGAAACCACGCCGTCCGATCTGTTCACCAACCCCAGCCACGAACGGTTGAAACTGTTTCTGAGCAAAATTCTGTAGGTGCGGCTCGAAACGTGAGACCGCCGCCGATTCTTTAATGTTTAAGTGATTGACAAGAATCGCGCAAGCCGTTAACATGTAGATATAAGATGTAAGGTTGGAGAAAGGGACGCACTTGATGCAAACTGAAGCACAACCTTATATCGGAAGTAAAGGGTTCCCTGCTTAAGTCAGGGAAATGGTTTCCGGTAGGAAGCCTGGGAAAACCCGAAGCAATACCAAGAATCGCGCTGGTAGACACCGGCGCGATTGCTGTATACGTCCAGAAAAAAACAGAACCGGGGCGAACCCGGTTCTGCTGTTTATCAAGCCTGTTGAGGCTTATTCGCTGGGCGGCAGGATCACCGCGTCAATGACGTGGATGACACCGTTGGCCGCGTCAATGTCGGTGATAACGATGGTCGCATCGTTGATCTTGACGCTGCCATCTTCAGCCACCATGAAGGCCACCTGCGCGCCGTCCAGGGCGGTATCCACCATCAGCGGCTCTTCGCTCATGCTCATATGTTCCTCAAGCAGCGCGCTCAGATCGCCGGAGCGCACCACCGACGGCACGACGTGGTAGAGCAGGATGTTGGTCAGCGCGGCCTGGTCGGCCAGCACGCCGTTGAAGGCTTCCTCGCCCAGAGCTTCGGCCAGGGCGGCGAAAGCGGCATCGGTGGGGGCGAAGACGGTCAGCTCAGCTTCGGCGTTGGACAACGTTTCCAGCACGGCGGGGTCGGCGGCGCTGACGGCGGCCAGCAGGGTGCTGAACTCAGGCGTTTCCGCGCCCGCCGATTCGACCACGATGTCGGCAATCGTCCGACTCTCCGGCAGGATGACCGATTCGATCACATGAATGACGCCGTTGCTGGCTTCGATGTCCACCATTTCCAGGTTCAGCGCCGCGCCGTTGATGTAAACGCCCATGTCATCGCTGGTGATGTCGATGTACTGCCCTTGCAGGCTGGGGACGGCGAACGCGCCTTCGTTAGCTTCCAGCGCCGCGACCACATCAGCCGACATGACCTTGCCCGCAGTCACATGGAACAGCAGGATATTGGTCAGCGCGGCCTGGTCGGCCAGCACGCCGTTGAAGGCTTCCTCACCCAGGGCTTCGGCCAGCGCGGCGAAAGCGGCATCGGTGGGGGCGAAGACGGTCAGTTCCGATTCAGGGTTCGACAGGGCTTCCAGCACGGCGGGGTCGGCGGCGCTGACGGCGGCCAGCAGGGTGGCGAACTCAGGCGTTTCTGCGCCCGCCGACTCGACCACGATGTCAGCAATCGTCTTTTCGGACATCTGGGCGAAGGCCGGTACCGCCACCAGCAGCATCGCCAGAACGATCAGAATGATCTTACGCATTTCCTATACTCCTATTGTTCATATATTGAATAGATGTTGCGCAAAGCATGTTCAGGATAATGCTGGACAAAAATGAGACAAAACCGAAAAAGGTATAAGCAGTTTATGAAAATGTTAAAACCGCCGGCGGCAGCGCAGTCTTCAGCCATCGGTCAAAAGACGAATCAGAATGGTCTGCTGTGGTTTTTCTGGAAAATAGACAGCCGCATCATCGACCACGAGACTCAATCTCGATGGTCTGAAACTGCACCGGGGATTTGCGAACTGCGTCCTACAGGAAAAAATCGCGCAGCGCGTCGCGCACGTCGTCAACCAGGGCTTCCCAGGGGGCGTCGGGCTGGCGGGTGATGGTGAGCGTGCCGCCGGTGATGGTGAGGGCAGTGATGCCCTCAACGCCGCTGAACAGCATTTGCGCGATGGGCGACCCCTGATCGCCTTCCTCAAAGCTGCTGTAGACTTCCACGCCGGCGTCCGTCAGTTGTTGATTAGTAACGATTTCCAGCACGTCCGGGTCGCCGGTGGCGCGGGTTTCGATGGTGATGTATTCAGACATGCTGCGGCAGCACCTTCACCGGGTCGCCGACACGAATCATCCCGCCGGCGATCACTGTAGCGATCACGCCCATCTGGTCTTCCACCATACTGAGCGGCTTGCGCTGGATGGCAGAAAAATGGTCGCAGCCGGTGCGTGGTTTAATCACTTCTACCACGGCCTGCGCGCCGATTTGCAGGCGCGTACCGGATGGCAGGTGGTCTACATCAAGCTGGTGGATCACAATCTGTTCGCCCATCTGCCCCGGTTCGGTATAAAAGCCCAGCGCGCGCAGGTTGGTGAGCGTTTCGTAAGACATGAGGTTCAACTGGCGGTTGGGATGGCCGCCTTTGGCGTCGCCTTCGATGCCATAACCTTCGATCAGAAGCGCTTCATCCAGGTCTACGCGCAGAAATGCGTCCGGCGGTTCGGGGACGCCAATCGGTTTATAGACGATGCTGGCGATTTGAGACATACCGGCTTTCCCTCGAATTTTGGTAGCACCCCTCATGCTTATGTATTATACGATCAACGGGCGCGGTATCAAGCTGAATTGAGCGAAAAAACAAATGGGTGTAAAAAAGGGTATAACGTTTTTGTATCATTGGGGAGAAGGGCATGTTCAGCGCCAATGGCAGCAGCAGGCAGTTCGTTACCGTAGATGGATACCGGCTGGCTTATGTCACCGCCGGCGACCCGTCCGCGCCGCCGGTCGTGATGGTGCATGGCTGGCTTTCGCACGCGCGCATCTGGCGGCAAACGCTGGACGCCCTGCGCGACAGCCACTACTGCGTGGCGCTTGACCTGCTGGGACACGGCTTCAGCGACAAACCGCCCGACGGGGACTACAGCATCCCGGCGCAGGCGGCGCGTGTGCTGCGGCTGGCCGACGCGCTTGGTCTGGACACATTCGCTTATATGGGACATTCGATGGGCGGCATGATCGGCCTGTACATCGCCTCGACCGCCGCGCCGGAACGGGTGACGCGATTGATAGACGTATCGGGCGTGGCAAACGGGCGGCTGTCGCCTTACGTGCGCCGCCTGCTGACGCCGATCTACGCGACCGGGGCGATCTTCCCGGCCATCTGGTCGTTTTCCCGCGTGGCGATGCGCTGGCGCTGGTATGCTATTACCTACGACCGGGCGCTGTATGCCGACCCGCGTCGGGCGTTCGAGCCGGTCGAAAGCGAAGACCGGCAGATGGCGCTGATGCCGGGCAACGAAATCCCGGCTTACCGTGATTTGCAGGCTATTGCGGCGCTCGACCTGACCGAGGCGCTGGCGCGGGTGCAGGCCCCGACGCTGGTGCTGTTCGGTAAATCCGACGGCACGGTGCCGGTGGAAAACGGGCATCTGGCGCACCGGCGCATCCCGAACAGCCGCCTGGTGCTGCTGGACGACTGCGGCCACATCCCGATGACCGAGCAGCCCCTGGCCTATCTAGACGCCGTGCAGGCGTTTCTGGCCGAGCCTACCGCGCCGCGGGTGGTATCCGGCGGCGAGTCTTAGTGCCGGTGTAGACCGACTGCGGGCGAATGATGCGCCCGCCCCCCGGAACATCCTACAAGGGCAGGCCGTCGCATTGTATAATGCGGCCATCCAACAAGCGCGAGAAAACGCGATGGCCGAAGATTACCGCGAGATCGTCAAACGACGGGTGCTGGACGAAGCTACCTTCGTCCAGATGACGCTGAAGGGTGTGCTGCGCGGCCAGGCCGAAAGCCCCTGGCGTATGATCGTCGTGCGCCCGGTGCAGATCAAAAACCGACGGCATTTGCAGTTTTCGCGTTTTACCGACAAACAGGATTTCACGCAGAACTACCCGCTGGCGGAGGCCGAAACGCCGCTGGACGAGGCGCTGGCGCTGCCGTTCGGCAGCCTTCTGGTGCGTTCGATAGACGAAGACCTGCACGTGCAGATCACCAAAAAAGGCCGCGCCATTCTACACCGGCAGGCGCGAGACGGCGCAGCGCCTCCGCCGGAACTGGCGCACGATGCGGCCAAGACGATACCCATGCCCGCCGACCGCCCCGATTCATTTTTGCAGGCGCTTGGGCTGCAAACCGCCGATGGCCGAGTTAAAGCTGACAGGCGGGGCAAGCTGGCGCAGATCAACGAATTTCTGAAGCTGATGGAACATACCGGTGCGCTGGAAACGCTTGCCCCTGGCCGCCCGCTGAACGTGCTGGACTGCGGCTGCGGCGCGTCGTACCTCAGTTTCGCCGTTTATCACTACTTAAACAATCTGCGCGGGATTCCGGCGCGGCTGGTGGGCGTGGACGTGAACGAAAAGCTGATCCAACAGAGCAGTCGGCTGAGCCAGGAAATGCGCCTGGACGACGCGGTTTTCTGCCGGTCGAGCATTGCGGCCTTCCAGCCGGAGATACCGCCGGACATCGTGATCGCACTGCACGCCTGCGATACGGCCACCGATGAGGCGCTGGCGCTGGGTATCACCGCGCAGGCGGGGCTGATTCTGGCCGCGCCCTGCTGCCACCATCACCTGAATGCCCAGCTTGAGACACGCCCGCCCATGCAGCCGGTGATGCGTCATGGCATCCTTAAAAACCGGCTGGCCGACATCCTGACCGATTCGTTCCGCGCCCTCATCCTGCGCATCATGGGCTACAAAACCGACGTGGTGGAGTTCGTGGCCTCGGAACACACCGACCGTAACCTGATGATTCGCGCCGTCCGGCGGGCCGCCCCTGGCGCCCCGGCCTTCGTGCGCGAGTATGTTGATCTGAAAGCCTTCTGGCATGTGACGCCGCACCTCGAAACGCTGCTGGGGACGGCCTTCACCGATCTACTGGAAACCGTCTGAGCGGTTCGGTCAGGGTTGCCGCACACTTATGCCGACAGCGGCAGGCGGATGATGAACAGTGTGCCTTTGCCGGCTTCGCTTTCAACCGTGATTTCGCCGTCGTGCAGCTCGATGATTTCCTTCGAGATGGACAGCCCCAGGGCCGTGCCGCCGACTTCGCCGTGTTTAGCGAGTGAAAACGGGTGGAAGACCTGCTCCAGCACGTTCTGGGCGATGCCGACGCCGTTATCCTGCACCTGGATGATGGCCTGCTTTTTATCGCGCGCCAGGCGCACCTGCACGCTGCCGCTTTCACGGGTGTGGCTCATGGCATTGGAAACCAGGTTGGCGATCACCTGCGCGAGGCGTTTACGATCCACGAACACATGCAGCGGCTCGTCGGGCAGATCGCAGGACAGGGTGATGGCGCGCAGTTCGGCTTTGGCCTGGTAGCCGGCGATCACTTCCAGAATCAGGTCTTGCAGGGCGACTTCCTGGCGTTCCAGCAGCATCGTGCCGCGCTCGATCTCGGCGAAGTCGAACATTTCTTCGATCAGGGATTGGAGTTTGCCGACCACTTTTTCCATCACGTCCAGGTGTTCGGCCAGCTTCTCCGGCTGGCGGCGCAGCAGGTACAGGCGTGTTTTGAGGTTGGCGACCGGCGTGCGCAGTTCGTGCGAGGCGTTGGACACAAACCGCAGCTTTTGCGCCTGGAGGTTTTTTTCCTGGCTGTTGTCCTGAATGATAGTGATAACTCCGCCGGCTTCGTCTTCCAGGTGTGTGTGGCTCACCCGCGCATCGAATTCACTGCCGTCCTTGCGGCGGATGGTGAAGACTCCCTGGCTGGTGCCGTTCTGGCCGATGAGCGACGACAGCGAACGGTACAGACCGGCCAGCCGGGTCTGGGTATCGGCATCGTTCAACGAATCGCCGTCGTAGCCGATCATCTGCGCGATGGTGCGGTTGGCGTAACGAATCAGATTAGCTTCCGTGTAAATGATGCCTTCCTGCATTCCATCCAGGATGGTTTTTAAACGCGCCACGTCCCGGCCCGGTTGGCCTACGTCCGCGCCGTTCAGCTTCGTCGGCTGGGCGGCGCGCGGCCTGCGTGTAAGCAGGAAGCCCAAAATCAGCAGCAGCAGCAAAAATCCCGCCGCAGCCAGCAGGGCATAAAAGGCATCGCTGCCCTGCCGCCGGACGGCCATTCCCAGCGGCTCGGCAGGCAGTTCGATCAGGTAATAGGCCTGCTCGAACAACCTCGCGCCGGCATAAAAAATCGCGCCCGCACAGCCGACAGCCGATGCCAGCAGCAGCGCGAACCATAACCGCCTGGTATTTTGTTGTATAGGTCTGGCGCTCATTGGGATAAAGACTCGCTGCTATATCTCATAGATAATATTTTGAAGGAGCTATTCAGGCAATATGAACGATTACAGGCCGCCCCATCTTCATTATATTTGACAATTATCCTCACTGCCTTCAAGCATCCCCATAGGGTTTTAGTCCCAAAGGGGCTTCTTAACGTTTTTAATTTTTACTTAACAATTTAATAAAACTATTTTAATCTTAACGAAACGTCCTCATAACACGACGAATCTCGTATGTTAAAACTCCGGGATTAACATCTTATCCGAAATGCCCCAGGCATTTCCAAGATCGCCAACTTATGAGGAGATAAACACGTATGAAGAACCGCCTTTTGCTTCTGGTCGCCGTAGTGATGCTGCTCGTTCCGTTCGTGGGCGTTGCCGCTCAGGATCAGACCATCGTGGACATCGCCGCCGGTAACGCCGATTTTTCGACCCTGGTTGAACTGGTGACGGCGGCTGGCCTGGCGGAAACGCTGGCCGGTGAAGGCCCCTTCACGGTGTTCGCCCCCACCAATGATGCGTTCGCGGCTCTGCCCGCCAACATCGTTGCCTACCTGACCAGCGAAGCTGGCAAGGACACCCTGACCAGCATCCTGACCTACCATGTCGTGGCCGGCAAGGTGATGTCGGCTGATGTGGCGACCGGCGATGTGGCCTCGGTTGAAGGCGACGCCATCAGCATCGTGGTGGATGATATGGGCGTGCATGTTGAAAACGCTAATGTTGTGACCGCCGACGTGGAAGCCAGCAATGGTGTTATCCATGTCATTGACGCGGTGATCCTGCCCGACGTCGAACTGCCCGCCGTTGACCCGCTGACGGTCGAAGGCGACATCATCACCGCCGGCAGCTCCACCGTTTTCCCGCTGACGGAAGCGATGGCCGCTCGTTTCAATGCCGAAGGTTACACCGGCACCATCACGGTGGACAGCATCGGCACCGGCGCCGGGTTTGAACGCTTCTGCGTCAACGGCGAAACCGACATCTCCAACGCCAGCCGCGCCATCAAGCAGGCAGAAGTTGACTCCTGCGCTGCGCTGACCCCCGCCCGCAGCCCGCTTGAATTCCGCGTCGGCACCGACGGCCTGGCCGTTGTGGTGAGCGCCGAAAACGACTTCGTGCAGGACGTGACCGCCGAAGAACTGGCCGTCATCTTCAGCACCGCTCAGAACTGGTCGGACGTGCGCCCCGAGTGGCCGGCTGAACCGATCCTGCGCTTCATCCCCGGCACCGACAGCGGCACCTTCGATTACTTCGTGGAAGCTGTTTTTGACGAAGACGAAGCTCCCATCCTGGCCGCCGCCAACACCCAGCTCAGCGAAGATGACAACGTGCTGGTGCAGGGCGTTGAGAGCAGCCCGTATGCCATCGGTTTCTTCGGTTATGCCTACTACATCAATGAAGGCGAAAAGCTGCGTACCGTTGCGATCAACGGCGTGGCGCCGAACGCCACGTCGGTCGAAGACGGCAGCTACCTGCTGGCGCGCCCGCTGTTCATCTACAGCGATGCCGGCATCATCGCCGCCAAACCGCAGGTTGGCAGCTTCATCAGCTTCTATCTGACCAATACCGTCGAAGAATGTGCCAACGTCGGTTACTTCCCGCCCAGCGCCTTCGCGCTGAACCTGGCTAAACTGAACATCCTGTCGGTCATGCCCGGTATGTAATTCCGCTCTGGAAAGAGCTTGCAAGACACGAGGGGAGAACACTCTCCCCTCGATTTGTTTCAGGAAATGATGCGTAATCTTAACACAGGCTTAAACGGATCGTGGTATTATACCTCACGAAAACGCATAACCGAAGGGTTGTTGCATGGAACAGGCCATTGAAGGGACTTCTTATTCCAACGAAAGAAGTCGGCTGCTTACCGAGGCATTGGGTAAACGCGCCGAACGCACCGACATCGGGAAACGCGCTCGTCCTGGCGAGCGGATCATCCTAATCCTGCTGTTCGCTGCCGGGCTGCTTTCGATTTTTACGACTGCCTTTATTGTTATCTTCCTGGGCACCGAAGCGGTCGGTTTTTTCCAGTCGCGCGCCTGGATTTACGCCAAAATGACTGTGGTAGACCAGGCCGTTCCGCCGGTCAGCCTGCGCAGCGACGCCGAGGGCGCGGTTACGTCCACCGATACCAGCCTGCTGCTTGATCTGGGCGATCAACCGCGCGTGCCGCTTATCCCAGGGACGCTCATCCAGATCGGCGACGAAATCATGCGGGTGGTCGAACGCCGTGAGCGCTCGATCATCGTCGAACGCGGGTACGATGGCACGGAGGCGGTGGCGCACGAAGCCGGTTTGCCCATCCTGGCGCTGAAAGAAGATACGGTTAAAATAACCGAAGCGCTAGGGGAAGAAGACGTTCGAATTGCACTGCCGGAAGATGTGGCGGACTCGTTCGCAGTCGGCGACATGATCCACCTGGAAACGGAAACGATGCGTATCGCTGCCATTGAAGGCAGCAGCCTGGTCGTTGAGCGTGGCTTGGAAGACACACCGGTGCGGGCTTACCCTGCCAATACAGTCGTGCAGGTCGAGCGCCGCCCGACTCTGCTGACATACCTGACCGGCACGCGCTGGCAGCCGCAGACAGGCGACTTTGGCGTGCTGCCGCTGGTCGAATCCACTTTTATGACCACTTTTATCGCCATCCTGACGGCGCTGCCGGTGGGTCTGGCGGCGGCCATCTACCTCAGTGAATATGCCACACAGCGTGTGCGCGCCATTTTGAATCCCATCCTGGAAATTCTGGTGGGTGTGCCGACGGTCGTTTTTGGCTTTTTTGCCTTGCAGTTCGTGACCATCGGTGTGCTGCGCCCGCTGTTCGGCGTGGACATCTACAACACGCTGTCCGCCGGGCTGGTCGTCGGCATCATGATCGTGCCGACCATCGCTTCGATGAGCCTGGACGCCATGGGGTCGGTGCCGCGCGGCCTGCGTGAAGCCAGCTACGGCCTGGGCGCGACCAAACTGGAAACCATCGCTAAAGTGGTACTGCCGGCGTCACTGTCCGGCGTGGTGGCTGCCGTCATCCTGGGCATCTCGCGCGCGGTCGGCGAGACGATGATTGTGGCGATTGCGGCGGGTGCCGGTCCAAACTGGACATTCCCGCCCAATTTCACGGTCGGCGCCGAAACCATGACCGGCCACATCGCCCGCATCAGCGGCGGCGACCTGAGCTACCAGTCGGTAGACTACAGCAGTATCTTTTCAATCGGTCTGACCCTGTTCATCATCACCTTCCTTCTGACACAGGTCAGCACCTACATCACGCGGCGGTTCCGGGAGATGTATGAATAATGACACGCATCGAAGAGGGCGTATTTCGCAGTATGTTAATTGGCCGCCAGGACAAAGGCCTAACCATGCGCCGCCTGTACGCGGCCTCCTTCGGTCTGGCGATCCTGGCACTGGTGCTGCTGGCGTTAACCATCACCAATGAGGCTTTTGGTTATGTGGCGCTGGTCTATAAAATCGAGCCGGAAACCATTAGCGACCGCCCGCTGGCCGAACTGAACGAAACCGAGCTGGTCGCGCTGCTGGTCGAAAAAGCGCCAGGTCAGCTTCCCAAGATGGTTTCCGACGCGCTCTCGCCGATGGATTTGCAGACCTTCGCCCGCGCGTCGCTCAAGGACTCGCTGGCCGGCAAACAAATCCCTGCCGAATACGCCGACAAAACACCGGCGGACATTCCCACCGACGAGCGTGCGTCCGTGATGGGGCAAATCCTGGCCGATAACCTGACGCAGGAACAAATCCTGGAACTGATCGAAGCGGCTATCCTCCAGCCTACTGTGTCGGAAAGCTGGCCGTTATTTGAGGGATTGTTCAACCGGCGGGCGATTGAGGAGCGGCTGGTCGAACTTTTCCCGGACGAAATTACGCGCCCGGAACTGCGCTTTAAATCGTGGCTGCGACTGGAGATGCTGACCAAACCGATGGACAGCAATCCGCTGGTGTCCGGGGTGCGGACGGCGCTGCTTGGCACGGTTTATCTGCTCATCATCGTGGTGCTGACGGCGTTTCCGGTCGGCATCGCGGCGGCGATTTACCTGGAAGAATATGCCGACCCGAACAAGTGGTATAACCGCCTGATCGAAACCAACATCCGCAACCTGGCGGGCGTGCCGTCTATCATCTACGGTTTGCTCGGCTTGCAGCTTCTGGTGCGTTTTATGGGCGACCCCGCTACCGGCGGCCTGGGGCTGACCAGCGGCCAGGCTTTCGGCATCATTGACGGCACCGGGCGCAATATCATCACCGCCGGGTTAACGCTTTCGCTGCTGGTGCTGCCGGTGGTCATCATCAACGCGCAGGAATCCATCCGCGCCGTGCCGCCCTCGTACCGGGACGCCAGCTACGGCCTGGGCGCGACCAAGTGGCAAACCATCTGGCGAACGGTGCTGCCTTCGGCGCTGCCAGGTATCCTGACCGGCATCATCCTGTCGCTGTCGCGGGCGGTGGGCGAAACCGCGCCGCTGGTGGTGGTCGGCGCTTCGACCTTCATCGTGCAGGATCCCGGCCTGTTCACGCGCTTTACGGCGCTGCCGATCCAGATTTACAACTGGACTTCCCGCCCGCAGGCCGGTTTCCGCGAACTGGCGGCGGCGGCCATCATCATCCTTCTCGTTTTGCTGGTTGCGATTAACACGATTGCGTTTGTTCTGCGAAATCAGGCGCGCAGGAGACTACAGGTATGACCCAAAACGGACACCATCCCAGAGCGGTAGATATTCAGAACATCAGCGTTTATTACGGCAGCTACCGCGCCGTTAGAGACGTGAGCATCCCGGTGGAGAAAAACAAAATCACCGCCTTCATCGGCCCGTCCGGCTGCGGCAAAAGCACCGTTCTGCGCGCCATCAACCGCATGAACGATCTGGTTCCCGGCGCGCGCGTGGAGGGGCAAATCCTCTATCATGGCCGCAACCTGTACGCCCCGGATGTAGACCCGGTGGAGGTGCGCCGCCGCATCGGCATGGTGTTCCAGAAGCCGAACCCGTTCCCCAAGAGCATCTTCGAGAACGTGGCCTACGGCCCGCGCCTGCTGGGCGTGCGCGACAAAAACACGCTCAAGGAGATTGTTGAGTCCAGCCTCAAGCAGGCCGCTCTGTGGGACGAAGTGAAAAACGACCTCGATAAATCCGGCCTGGCGCTTTCCGGCGGCCAGCAGCAGCGTTTGTGCATCGCCCGCACCATCGCCGTCGAGCCGGATGTGATTTTGATGGACGAGCCGTGTTCGGCGCTTGACCCGATCTCGACGCAGCACATCGAAGAGCTGATGCAGGAGCTTGTGTCGCAGTACACCATCATCATCGTCACCCACAATATGCAGCAGGCCATACGCGTTTCTGACTATACGGCCTTCTACAGCATCCGTAAATCCGGCGAAGGCAAGGAAGAAACCCGCTGGGGCGAGCTGGTGGAATTTGGCGAGACACAGCAGATTTTCACCCAGCCGCAGAATGCCGAAACGGCGGATTATATCTCCGGGCGCTTTGGGTAAAAGCCGGAAGTTTGCAGCCGCCGGTCGTTAGCCAGAAAGCGAGGCGTATCAAACGCCTCGTTTTGTTTATCCTGCCTGCCGCTGTTCGGCCATGAATACTTTGTTCACGCGCATCCCCCTGCTAAACTGGAGGCAGAGTTATCTGAGACGCCGTGTTGAGGGGTGAACCATGCGTTATGCACTCGAAAACCTGGAACGGACTTACCAGGAATTTTTGCAGGCTTACCCGGCCTATCGGGATACCTTGTCACTAGACGACCTGCGCGCGCGCCAGTACAGCCGCCTGGACGAACAGGGACACATTTATCTGGATTACACCGGTGGCAGCCTGTACGCCGACAGCCAGCTAACGGCCCATATGACCATGCTTCAACGCGGGGTGTTCGGCAACCCGCACTCCAGCAATCCGACCTCGATGGCCGCTACACAGCTTGACGAACACGCCCGCCGCTATGTGCTGGAATATTTTAACGCTTCGCCGGACGAGTACGTGTGCATCTTCACCCAGAACGCCAGCGGCGCGCTCAAGCTGGTGGGGGAATCCTACCCGTTCGCGCCCGGCGACCGCTTCATTCTGACTTTCGACAACCATAACTCGGTTAACGGTATCCGGGAGTTCGCTCGCGCCAGGGGCGCGGAGGTGATTTATATCCCGGTTGTGCCGCCGGACTTGCGCGTGGACGAAAGCCGGCTGTACGAGCTGCTGGATGCCACCGAGCCGGGGCGCAAAACCCTGTTCGCCTACCCGGCGCAGTCCAACTTCTCCGGCGTCCAGCATTCGCTGGAATGGATCGCGCTGGCGCAGGCCAAAGGGTGGGACGTGGCAGTGGACTTTGCTGCCTACGCACCAACCAATCCTGTAGACCTGGGCCGCTGGAAGCCCGATTTTGTGGATTTATCGTTCTACAAAATCTTCGGCTACCCAACCGGCATCGGCTGCCTGATCGCCCGCAAGGCCGCCCTGGCGAAACTGCGCCGCCCCTGGTTCGCCGGCGGCACGATTACGATTGCCTCGGTGCAGGGCGATGGTTACTACCTGGCCGAAGGCGAAGCGGCGTTCGAGGACGGCACGATCAACTACCTGAATATCCCAGCGGTGGAGATCGGCCTCAAACATATCGCTGCTATCGGCGTGAACGTCATTCACGAGCGGGTGATGGCGCTGACGGGCTGGTTGATCGAGCAGTTGATGGGGCTGCGCCACCAGAACGGAATGCCGCTGATCCGGCTGTACGGCCCGGTGGAGACGCGCGACCGGGGCGGCACAGTGACGGTCAACTTTTTCGACCCGGACGGGCAGGACTTTGACTTCCGGCTGGTGGAGGCGGAAGCCAATAAACACAACATCTCGCTGCGAACCGGCTGTTTTTGCAACCCCGGCGCGGGCGAAGTGATTAACAGCCTGACTGCCGCCGACATGCGCGAGTGTTTTCAAAACGACGAGCGTATGACCTTCGAGCAGTTTTTGATGGTGATGGACGGCAAAGCGACCGGCGCAGTGCGGATTTCGCTGGGCATCGTATCAAACTTTGCCGATGTATACCGGTTTATGGCCTTTGCCGAGACATTCTTAAACCGCGCCGCCACCGCGCCGGATACGACTCTGGCGCAGCGGCAGGGACATGAGTAGATGTCCGCGCGCCGGTCAGACCCCCTCATCCCAACCTTCTCCCCCGAATTCAAGGGGGAAGGGCTGAAGGCTTCTGCGGCTTTCCTGTGGGCTAGTAGATGTCTGTGCGTCGATCCTCGAAGATGGGGATGCGCTGGCGCACTTCGTCCACCAGGTCAAGTTCGATTTCGGCGGTCAGCAGCATGGGCGATTCGCCGCCTTCGATGACGGTTTTGCCCCACGGGTCAATAATCATCGAATGGCCGCCGAAGACCGTATCGCCGGTCAGGCCGGCGGCGTTGCAGCCGACGATGTAACACTGGTTTTCGATAGCCCGCGCCCGCAGCAGCGCCCGCCAGTGTTCGATGCGTTCCAACGGCCACTCCGCCGGGATGATGATGAGCCGCGCGCCCTCGACGGCGTAGCGCCGGAACAGTTCCGGGAAGCGCAGGTCGTAGCAGATCGCCAGCGCGGTGCTGCCCCAGGGTAAGTCCAGCGCCAGTGGCGACTGTCCCGCTTGCAGCCACTTGTCTTCGTCCATCAGGCGGAACAGGTGCAGCTTGCGGTAAATGCCCAGCATCCGTCCGTTGGGGGCGAAAAACGGGGCGCTGTTGGCGATTTCCTGCCCGCGTTTTTCCAGGATTGAGCCGACCATCGAAACTTTGGCCTGCTGGGCGACGCTGCTCATATGGCTGAACAGGCCGGTATTGAGGACGTGCGACAGTTCCTTGCTCTGTTCCAGCGCGTAGCCGGTTGACCACAGCTCCGGCAGCACGATCATATGCGAGCCGCGCCGGGCGGCTTCGGCTGTCCAGCGTTCCATCTGGGCGATGTTCTTGCGTTCATCGCCCAGGGAAATCGTCATCTGTGCAAGGCTGATAACCAGTTTTGCCACTTGAGTTCCCCTTGATGCAGCCCTGTATCGGGGCGAGTTCAAGACCTGCCCGTAACCATCAGACGGCCACTCGCTGCCACAGGGTCATTACAGCGTCCGCGATTTCGGCATCGTCAAGATAGGTGGTGTCCAGCACGTGAACGAAGTCGAATTTGCGGATGGCCCATTCACGTTTTAGATTGCCGATTGCCAGAGCGCGTTCGTGAGGATTATGATAACGCGCCCCCATAGCCAGATGCAAGCGGCGCAGTACGGCGTCCAGCGCCGCCACCAAGCAGATGATTGTCCCGATTTCGGCCATGCGGTGGGCATACT
Organism: Chloroflexota bacterium; assembly: GCA_013388735.1. Classification (GTDB taxonomy): domain Bacteria; phylum Chloroflexota; class Anaerolineae; order Aggregatilineales; family Phototrophicaceae; genus CFX2. The sequence continues at coordinate 19,501 of JACAES010000046.1, forward strand.
CGCCGTGTTGCAGCGTCTGGCCGCTGATGCGGATGATCGCTCCGCGATAGAGCAGCACATCCCGCATGACTTCGGTTTCCACCGTTTTCAGCAGGGTTTGGCCGTAGCGGCTGCGCAGTTCTTCGACCGGCAGCCCGGCACGGTCTTCGATCTGCCGATCCACATTAACGTAACGCAGTTTAAGCCGTTCGGCCACCTGCTGGCCGACCAGCGGTTGGTGCGGGCCGGTATAGCCGGTCAGGATCAGGTTTTGGTCGGCGGGCAGGAGCAGCATTGTCATGCGCGCCAGCCTGGAAACCAGCCGTCCAGGATACCCGGCAGTTCCAGCAGAGTGTTGAGCGCGGCATCCGGGACGATCAGCCCGCTGAGCATGGGCGGCGCGGGCTGCGTGACGCGCAGGATGGCTTGCAGCCCGGCGGCCTGCGCCCCGGCGATGTCCGCCGTCGGGTTATCGCCGACGAAAACCGCTTCCTCCGGCTGCACGCCCAGGCCGTCCAGCGCGGCCTGGAAAATGGCCGGGTGTGGCTTGAGATAACCGACATCTGCCGCCGAGATGCGGCAATCGGGGAAGTAGCGCAGCAGGCCGTGCTGGTCAATTTCGATGTCGCGCAGCCACATCGGCTGGTAGGCATTGGTGACGATACCGACCTTAATACCGTTTTCGTGCAGCAGGGACAGCACTTCCGGCACTTCGGGGAAGATGCGGCTGCCGGGGACGATGCCCCACCCGTAGACTTCCAGGCAGCGCCGGTTATCGAGCTGGCCGGGCGGCACGCCCAACGCTTCCGCCGTCTGTACCAGGATCGCGCCCAGGTGTGGGGCGATAAAACTGGTGCGTCCTTTGTTCCACCCGTCGCGCGTGCGACGGTAAAACTCCTGCACGAAAGCCTGTTCGTCGGACAGGGGGTGGACTTCCTGAGTGATGTAGGTGAACACGCGCCGGAGGAAATGCGCTTCGTAGGCCATCCACTCCAGGTTGACTTCGCTCCAGTCCAGCAGGGTATCGTCCAGGTCGAACAAGACCGCTTTTAAGGTTTTTGCAGCTTCCATCGTTTTGTCTGTTATCTCTATAAAGCGTGACGGCCCATCAACTGCATGGGACTAACGCTGCGCCGACTCCGCGCGGGCGATCAGCAGGGTATGGTCAATCCCGGCGCGATAGTTCGCGTGACGGGGCGTCCATCCCAACGCCGTTTTGAGCTTCTCGCTGCGAATCCGGTGCGAAGCGGTCAGGCGAGCCTGCTGCATCTCGTCGGTCAGCGCGCGCCGGAGGAAAGCGGGCGGCGCGCCGGGCGCGGGCATCCCCAGGTTATTCGCCAGATAGCCGACGAACGCGGCGGCGCTTGCCGGCATGTCATCCGCTGCATTAAACAGCTGGTTGTCCGGCATCACCTCGGCGGCCAGGACGAGCGCCGCCGCCAGATCGTCCACATGTATCCAGGCCGACAGGGCGTTTTCGTCGCCGGTATACACGCCGCGCCCGCGTTTGAGCGCCTCGATCAATGTTTCGGTGCCGTCTTCATGTGGCCCGTACACTGTCCCTGCCCGGATGACGCAGGCCGGCAGCGCGTCGTCCAGCACGCGGTCTTCGGCATTCAGCGCCGCCGCCCACAGGGGTGATTCCTGGCGGGGCGTGGTTTCGTCGGCCCATTCGCCATGCAGGTCTCCGTACAGAAACGTATAACTGGGAAGGACGAAAAACTTTACACCGGCTTCAATGGCGGCGCGGTGCAGCGCCGGCAGCCCTTCGCGCAGCGCCCGGTCATTCTGCGCCCAGTCCAGGCCGCGCCGGGGAAAGCCGTTCACCAACTGCGGCGTCAGGTGCAGCACCACGTCAGCCTCGGCGGCGCGCAGCAGGCTTTTGAGTTCGCCGGCGCGGAACGGGTCGGTGATGAAAGCCGGGATCGCGCCGTCCTGACGCGCCAGGGTTGCATGAGCCGAGTCGGGCGTCAGGCCGGTGACGCGATGGCCGCGCGCGACCAACCGGCGGGTGACGGCGCGTCCGAGGGCGGTCGTCGCCCCGGTGATAAAGACGTTCAGGGGATTGGTTTGCATAGACGCTCTCTCGTATGGGCAGGCCGAACCAGACCTATTATGCCATTTTATGCGCCTACGATCAATCAGCGCGCGGTTTTAGTCTTCTGGCGGCGGGCTGATCTGGCCGTTCAGTCCCAGCCATTCCGCATACAGATCATTATGGATGCCGATGCGCGCCAGCGCCCGGCCAACCGTGCCGTTGACCAGATCATCCACCGTCTGCGGGCTGCCGTAAAAAGCCGGGACGGGCGGCATGATGATCGCGCCGCTTTCGGCAGCCTGCGTCATCAGCCGCAGGTGGCCGATGTGCAGCGGCGTTTCACGCACCAGCAGCAGCACCGGACGGCCTTCCTTCAACTGCACGTCGGCGGCGCGGCTCATCAGATCCGCCGAGTAGCTGTTGGCGATGGCCGACAGCGTTTTGATGCTGCACGGCGCAACGATCATGCCCAGCGTGGCAAACGAGCCGCTGGCGATGCTGGCCCCGATGTCGCCGGGTTTATGCGCCACATCGGCCAGCTTTTCCACGTCGCTCACTTTCCACGCTGTTTCCTGCGTGATCGTTGCACGCGCCGCCGGGCTGAGTATCAGGTGCGTTTCGATGGTTTTGTCCTGCGCCAGCGTTTCCAGCAGCCGTATGCCGTAGATGACGCCGGACGCGCCGGAAATGCCGATTATCAGTCGTTGAGCCATCAGTCGTTCGTCTCTGGTCATTAGTCATCCGGGAATGTCGCGGGGGTGAGCCGGCACGGCGTCCCGGTTTTGTGTTCACATTTTGGGACGAAAGTCGGCGTCCCGGCCATCAATATACAGCAGAAAATCGCCGGTGCTGGCGCTGTCGGCCAGCCGAACCAGCTGCAGCTCCAACTGCCGGACGCGCGCGTGCCAGTCCTGCCAGCATTCGGCGTCCTCGCCAACGCGAACCTGCGTGCCTTCCGTGAACAGCGCGCGGTGCCGGTCAAATGCGGGCGTCGCCTCAAAGTGCGCCGAATACCAGCCCATATCTTCATCATAGACCGTCAGCGCGCCGATAATGGTTTCGCCCTGCCGCAGTTCCCAGATTGGCTGTTCTTCACTCATTTATTGCTGTTTCTCCATAACCAACCGGTGTAACCCTCTGCGTGCCGATGGGATGAGCGGTCATTAGCCGATAACCTTCGGCACATATAGGGCATTCTAATCTTTACTGACCAGTTTATTCACGAGTTTTTTGACATATTCGGGCATGGACAGATTTAACGTCTCTGCCTGTTTTTTGAGATTTTCGTAGAGAGTGATTTCTGTTTCTTCCCAAACCACCTCAACCCGGCGGATATGGCGCAGCGCGATGTGGATATAAGACTCTGGCGTGGCCCAATAACAGTTCACACAAACCTGTGGGTCTTTGGCTTGAATCCAGTTTGGACAGTGTTCGCATGACCATGACTTGGCTCGATTGCATGTTCCGCAGATGAGCATGTAATTCTCGATTTTTCGTTCTTCCGGGGTTTCTGAATCGCTCACCACTTCATAAGGAATGCGATGGTCTATTTGCAGGTAGCGCCCCTCGAAACGCGATTGGCAAATCGAACATTTAGCGCCGTCACGCTCAATTAACTGCTGTTTGAACTGTTTTGGGAAAGTCGTCCACCCGGCCAATCTATCCGCTCTGATAGCCTCGGTATTGCCAAACCGATATGCGGCAATCGTGCGCCCTTCGGCATTTTTGACGCGAAAGGTTTCTAATGGAATGCCGGTTTCCCTTAAGTCGCGGGCGGCCCTGGGAGGGTGGTTATAGCCGTACAGCGTCGTTAATTCTTCGGTTGTAATCGAGCCATGCGCCAGGATATGTTCGGCCACAACGCGCGGCCTTTTATTCCTGATAGCCTTGATGCGCCGGATAAACCAATCGGGATAGTCTGGCATGGCTGTCACCCGAATAAGGTCATCTGCATTGGCATGGAAGCCCGCAGCGGCACAGGTTGATCTGAATGCAGCATTAGAGCCGGCGATAGATAAAGCGACTCGAACGTTGTTTCGTTACGGCCCAGCAGGGTGGCCTGGGTCGAACGCCCAGCAGGCAATTCGATACGCTCCAAGTTGAGAAAATCGGGCAAAAATTCGCCGTGTCTTCTCCTGCCGGTGCGCCCATCGTAACTGACGATATAGGCTATACTACGGCGGTTGAGAGCATCCAAGGTTTCTACAAACGTGTCGAACTGAACTCTTTGCTTATAGCGGGGGTCACGATTGTTGCAGATGCCCTGATAGGGCGGGTCCAGATAAACCACATCATCCGGCGTGGCTTCATCCAGCAAAACCTGATAATCGCTGTCCCGGATTTGACACCGGCCACGCAAAAGCCCGGAGGCGGCCAGCAGATGTTTTCGCAGCGTATCGGGTCGAGTCCCTTTTCTGCGGTTATCCGGGCTTTGATTAAATTCACCGGCGGCGTTATAACGAACGGCAGCTTTTACGCAGCGCACCAGCAGGTACAGGAAATGTTCGGGACGGCGGCTTTCGTTGAATTCAGCCCGGATGTAGTCATAGTATTCGCGCTCCCTGCCGATCTGCTGAAACCAGAGGGCAGCATATGCCTCGGCAAGTTCAGTCGGAGCAGAGACGATTTTATTCCACAAGGCTATCAGTGCCGTATCGCTGTCCCCGATGACCACCTGCTTTACAAGTCCATTTTGTAGAGCCGCTAACGATACAGCCGCCGAGCCTGCAAATGGTTCAATCAGGCGGCCAGCGCCAGAGGGAAAGAAAGACAGGATTTGTCCGGCAAGGTGTCGCTTGCTTCCCTGGTAAGGGATAGGATGCGGTACGCTCATTGGGCGATTTACCAGTGCCAACCAACTATAATGAACATTTTATTCGATTTCATTTCGATCAGGCGAACAGTCCCTCACTTCTCCCCCCAGTGGACGGCCATCGTGCCGAACATGAACGTCCGGTACTGCACACTGCGGACGCCGGCCTGCCGCATCAGCGCGGCCAGTTCGTCCGGCGTTTTGAAGGCTTGCGTTGAACTCGGCAGGTAACGATAAGCGTCTGCGCCGTTTTCCCCGGCGATGATACGCCCCAGCGCCGGGATGATGTAGCGCAGATGGATTTTGATGAACGGGCGCAGCAGATTGTCTTTCGGCGGCGAACTGTCCAGCACGACGATGCGCCCGCCGGGTTTTAAGACGCGAAGCTGTTCCGCGAAACAGCGCGGGATGTCCACCACGTTGCGAACGAGGTAGCCGGAAGTCACAGCGTCGAAGGCGCCGTCCGGGAAGGGCAGGTTCAGCGCGTCCGCGCCCGTCCAGCCGACCTGCTCGCCGAGCGGCAAAGCCTGGCCGACGCGCATCATCGGCAGCGAAAAATCGCCTCCGACGGCCTGAATGCCCGGCATGGCCTTGAGCGCTTCAAAGGCAATATCGCCCGTGCCGGTCGCCAGGTCGAGCAGCCGGTCGCCGGGTTTCAGCCGCGCCTGCCGCACGACAAAACGCCGCCAGCGGACATCCTGCCCGCCGGTCATTAGCCGGTTCATCAGGTTATAGCGCCCGGCGATACGTCCGAACATGTCCTGAACGTAGGCCGCGCGCGCTTCTCCGGTCAAATGTGCCATGCTCATCCAATTACACTAACCGCCAGGACACAGAGAACGCCAAGAAAAGGCTTTAACGCCTGGCGTTCCTGGCGGCTCAGATCAACAATGCCAGAAACGTCCCCGCGAACAGCGTCACGGCGATATACGAGTTGATGTTAAAAAACGCCAGGTTGATGCGTGACAGGTCGTCAGGTTTGACGATGCTGTTTTCGTAGGCCAGCAGCCCGGCGGCGATCACCAGCCCCACCCAGAACGGCCAGGCCAGCCCTTCGACCAGCCCCAGCAGCGCGAACAGCAGCACCGTCAGGACGTGGCTGACCCTTGCCAGCCGCAGCGCACTGGCGATTCCGGCGCGGCTCGGCCAGGAGAACAGCCCTTCACGCCGGTCGTGTTCCACGTCCTGACAGGCGTAAATCAGGTCGAAGCCGGCGATCCAGAAGGTGACGGCCAAAGTCAGCAGGTAGGCCGGCAGATCGTCCGCCGTGAAGATGCTGCCACGCACCGCGATCCAGCCGCCCGCCGCCGCCAGCCCATCGGTGAAACCCAGCGCCCAATGGCACAGGCTGGTGAATCGTTTAGTGTACGAATAACCGATCAAAAATACCAGCGCCAGTGGCAACAGCGCCAGCGCCAGCGGGTTGAGCAGTGCCGCCGCCAGCGCCAGCAGCAGCAGCGAAAGAATCGCAAAGGCGGCCATCGTCTGTGGGCTGATCGCGCCGGTCACGGAAGGACGCCGGGCCGTGCGTGGGTTGGTAGCGTCGAAGCGCCGGTCTACCAGCCGGTTGACGGTAAACGCCAGCGTGCGCGCCGAAGCCATCGCCACCGTCACCCACACAAACTGGTGCAGGGTCGGCAGGCCGCCCGCCGCCAGCGTCATACCCAGGTAGGCGAACGGCAGCGCGAAGATCGTATGCTCGAACTTAATCAGTTCCAGGAACAGGCGGATTCGCGCCCACAGCGAACCGGGTTTGTGAGTTGGTTGGGATGAAACATCTGCCATAAATCTAACCAGTGCGGTTGTGTGTAGGGGCGGGTTTAGAAACTCGCCCCTACGCCGGTTGCGTTTTTTCGCTCAATCTCCCGGCAGCATCACCCACAGTTCGGTTTTGCCGCTGTTGCAGTGGACGGCGCGCGCTAGGAAGCTCATGCACGGCCACGACAGGTACAGCGCCATACGCGCCCCCTGCCATGCGCCGAAGCCTGCTCCGCTCACATGCTTGCGGGACAGCTTTAACTGCCGGTTGCTGACTGACGGAATGGGATGGAAGATGGTTTCCACCAACCGGGAACGAGACGGCTCGTCGTCCTGAAGTTTATCCAGTTCTTCGATGGTCTGGCCGAGCAGGTCTTCCGGCACACCCTTCTCGCGCGCGAATCGGTCGAGTTCGTAGACGCCGGGCCGGTTGAGCGACGGCAGCGCCAGCAGCCCCAGGAAGGCCCACAGGTTAAAATAGAAGATGGTTTCCAGCAGGCCGCGCGCGCTGCTGACCGCCACCGCGCCGCCGGCCAGCGAGGCCGCAATCCAGAAGCCGGCAAAGTTCCAGATCAGCGCCAGCCACACCCCGCGCGAGCGGCTTTCCCGGTGCAGCGCCCCAATGCGCCGCGCTATCTGCGCCGCAAGCTGCTCCGGCGTCAGCGCCGTGAACCATTTGGCGGGCAGGATGAGTTTTTCCATGCCGGTCGGCCCGGCCAGCGCCCCGACGAATGCCGGGTCGTGGTGTTCGTAAACAACCGTGTTTTCCGGCAGTTCCAGCCCCCAGCGTTTGAGGATGGTGGCGTAGGGTTTCAGGTCAACCGTCAGCCGGCGGAAGCCGCTCATCAGCCGCGCGAACCAGTCCTGCGCGGCCAGCAGAATCGCCATTTCGATGCCCACCAGCACCGCCGCCAGAAAGACGCTGCGCGACTGTTTGCCTGCCGCCACCAGCAGCATCCCGGTCAGGTACATCACCACGCCCTGCACCAGCACCCCCCGCAGCCAGCGGATGAGATACTGCGGCAGCTCCGGCGCGGGCCGCTTGAACCGGCGCGGCAGAATGAAACCGCCTACCAGATCGAATGGCAGGCTGAGCAGGATGTACCCGCCGACAATCAGCGCCAGGCGAGTAGAGGTTTCGTTGGGGTCGGTGTCTATGGTGGGGAACAGCGTTTCCGGCAGGTTGACCAGCAGCCCAACCACCGATACCACCACCCAGAAGCCGACGCTGACGATGCCCAGGTAAAGACGCGCGCGTGCGTATGTCATAAAAGTTTTCTCCGGTGCGGTTCAGAATTATTCGATCCCGTACTCGCCCCACCGCTCGCTGACGCGCGTCGCCACCTCCGGCGACATGGCAACTTCCTGCGGCCAGCCGCGCGGATGGCCGTCTGCCGCGTTTTTGCTGGTGGCGTCTATGCCAATCGGGCTGCGCGGCTGGTCGCCCTGCGGGTAAGGGTTAACCGGCCCGCCGGGGATCACCACATCGCGCCGCCAGTCCACATTGCCGAGCGCCCGCCAGGCCACATCCGATAGATTACGTGCATCGGCGGTGTGGTCGAGCAAAACAATATTATACCCCGGCGCGGCCTGCCACAAAGCGGCCAGGATATCCCGCTTTGCGCCGTTTGCGGAATCCACCCCGGCGATGAGAACCGCGTTGTTCCAGATGTGCCAGTTGTCGCCCCCCAGCGCGGCGGCGATGCGCGCCGGCTCAACCGGCGCGTTCGGCAGGTAGGGCGCGCGGTCGGGTTTGCGGGTGGCGTCTACGCCGATTTTGCCGCCGTAGGAGTCCAGGATGGCGGAATGGTCAAGCTGGTCTACCGCGCCGTCCACGATGGTTACGTCGCGCCGCCAGTCCACCGTTTCCAGCACGCGCGCCGCGACGGCGGCCACGTCCTGCACCGGCACGTCCTGGTCAACCACGATGATGGCTTTCGACAGCATCATCAGTCCTAATCCCCACAGGCCATACATGACCTTCTGCGCGTGGCCGGGATAGCGTTTTTTGATGCTGACGATCACCAGGTTATGAAAGACACCTTCCGGCGGCATGTTTACGTCGGCCACTTCGCCCATGAACAGCTTCATCAGCGGCAGGAACAGGCGCTCGGTGGCCTTGCCCATCCAGACATCTTCCATCGGCGGTTTGCCGACAATCGTCGTCGGGTAAATCGCATCGGCGCGGTGGGTGATGGCCGTGACGTGCATCACCGGGAACAGGTCGGGCGGGGTGTAAAAGCCGGTGTGGTCGCCGAACGGCCCTTCCATGCGGTGTTCGTTGGGGTCGAACCAGCCTTCGATGACGATTTCGGCGTCGGCAGGTACTTCTAAATCCTGGGTGATACACTTCACAAATTCGACCGGTCTGCCGCGCAGCCAGCCCGCCAGCAGGTATTCGTCTATACCGGGCGGCAGCGGCGCGGAGGCGCACCACATGGCCGCCGGGTCGCCGCCCAGCACAATCGCCACCGGGATTTTCTGCTGCTGCTGTTCGCGCCCGGCGTCCTGGTGTTCCCTGCCGCCCTTGTGCCGCTGCCAGTGCAGTCCCAACGTCTGCCCGTCGTAGACCTGCACGCGGTACATGCCGACGTTGCGCGTGCCGCTGCCCGGTTCGCGGGTGATGACCGCCGTCATGGTGATGTATCTGCCGCCGTCATCCGGCCAGCACTTGAGGATGGGCAGGATGTTCACATCGGTATTTTCGGCGATGACCACGTCCTGCACCGGCGCTTTTTTCGTCACGCTCGGCCCCAGGCCGACGCTGCGCAGCGCGCCTAACATTTCGCCGGCGCGGGCGATGATGGCGTTCATGCCTTTCGGCAGTTTCAGGTCAATCAGCCTGCCCAGCCGTTGGTTGAGTTCGTCCAGGTCTTCCACGCCCAGCGCCCAGGCCATGCGGCGCGGGCCGCCGAATAGGTTGATGACCAGCGGAAAAGCGCTGCCTTCGACCTGCTCAAACAACAGGGCTTTGTTCCGGTCGGGCGGCTGCTTGGAAATGCGGTCGGTGATTTCGGTGATTTCCAGTTCGGCGCTGACCGGGGTCTGGACGCGAATCAGTTCGCCGGCGGTTTCCAGCCGGTCAAGGAACTCGGTGAGTCGTTTATAGGCCATCGTTCACAACATTCAGTTTGTTATAAAAGACACAAGTGTATTATAGCCAGGAACAGCCCCGACGCGATGAGAATCGGGTGAGTCTGCATTTTAACATATTCGCCGTTTCTAAAGAGGTGCAGAATGCTGCTCCGGCTCAATGCATTCAGAGCGAGCGCCTAAAAAGTTGGGGCGACCACATCGGGTCGCCCCTGAGTATGAACAGAGGCGCGCCGTCCTATTTGCAGATCGTGCGCGGGCCGTAAGCCGGGATTTCAAAACCGGGCGGCAGCGGAATAGCGATTTCCGCCGGTTTATCGAAATGTGTGTAAAAGTAGTATTTCTCCAACACCTGCTGGCCGCGCACGCTGCGTACATAGGTCAGGAATTCGTTCGCCAGTTCCGACACCTGGGGGTTGATGTTTCCGCCGCCCAGCACATACAGATACAGCGGACGGATGAGCTGCACCGGATATTCGTCCAGGTCAACATCCTGCGTCAGCGGGTTAATCGGCGCTTCGTCACCCTGCAAAATTGGGATGATACGGAGATACTCCGGCGGCTGCGTGCGCATCCAGGCGGAACTGACCCAGTACAGCGAACCCAGCGTGCTAAGGGTTAAATCCAGACAGGCGTCGTTGGAGGGACACGGAATGTAGTTCGCATCTGGCGGGAAGTATTGATTATCGTTCGGGTCGGGGTCGGTATACCGGGCGACGTTGATGAGAACAAATTCGGTCGTGCCGCTGCCGGGCCGCGCCAGCAGATAAATCGGTCGGGACTGATCGGTGCGGCGGCTGCCCGGCAGTTCGCCCCACTCCCGAATGCTGCCAATCAGGATATTATCCAGGTCGCGGATATTGATGGTCGAAAGTGTGTTTTCAATATCGGTGACGAACGCGACCACATCATAGCCGATTTCGGCGGCGCACTGCACCTGGACGCCCGCGCCGGTGAGCTGGTTATACTGTACGTCCGTCATCGGCTCGGACATCGCCAGCACATGAACACACTCGCCACGCGCGGCCATCTCCACACCGCGCACCGAGCCGACTCCCTCGATTCGCACGCTGACGTTGTGCAGTTCCTCGAAGCTTGTTTTCCAATCGGCGGCCACGTTAATGCCTTCGCCCAGGATGGTATTGCTGCCGGCGATGCACAGCTCGACAGGCGGGTTCAGCCAGTCCTGGATGGTTTCGGTCGCGCCGATGATGTCGGCGATATTCGCGCCTACGCCCAGCAGCGACCCGGCCAGCGTGCCGATGAACACCAGAAACGGCGTGCTGAACAGGCAGCCGCGCCGGCGTTCGGCGCGTGGTTTTTCCGGCGGTGCCGGTCGGGGCGCGCGGGGCAGGCGAGGCGATCCGGTGGGGTGGTTTTCCTGTGACATCACATTATAATCCTTGCGTGAGAGGCTGTTATAATTCGATCTTAAACCCTTTCAGCCCTTAACATGTTTAAGGGACTGTTATATCTTCACAGAATAAACGAAAGTCGAGGTGTTCATGTTCTCCGTCAATCTGGCCGGGCGTGTGGCGTTGATAACCGGCGCGGGACGCGGCATCGGCAAGGCCATCGCCCAGGGTTTTGCCGACAGCGGGGCGCGCGTGGCCGTCAACGATATAGACGCGGCGGCGGCGGCGCTCACTGCCGGGACGCTGGCAGGCGAGGCCAATGCTTACCCGGTGGACGTGTCCGACTCAAGCGCCGTACAGCAGATGGTCGAGCAGGTGGTGGCCGATTTTGGCCGGCTGGATTTTCTGGTCAATAACGCCGGCATCGAGCCGAAAGTCTCCATCCTGGAGATGGCCGTCGCCGACTGGCAGCGCACGCTGGACGTGAACCTGAGCGCGATTTTTTATGCCAGCCAGGCCGCCGGATGGGTGATGCGCGCGGCGGGCGCAGGCGTCATCGTCAACATCGGCTCGATTGCCGGGCATAACATCCCGCTCAAAGACCGGGCGGCGTATGTCGCCAGCAAAGCCGGGCTGGTCGGCTTCACGCGGGAATGCGCGCGGGAGTTCGCCGCCTATGGCATCCGCGTCAACGCCGTCTGCCCCGGCGTGATCGAAACCGAAATGACCGCGCATTCCCGCGCCAACCCGGAGCAGATGGCGAAATGGCTGGCGGACATCCCCATGCAGCGCCTCGGCCTGCCGGAAGAAGTGGTCGGCCTGGTGCTGTTCCTGTGTTCGGATGCGGCGCGCTACCTGACCGGCCAGGCCATCAATGTGGATGGCGGCAAGGTGATGTTATGAGCCGCTTTAACTTTCTACCGAAAGGGGAATAACCTTGTTACTGGAATTTCACGAAATCGCCGAGGGTAGTCACCGCATCCTCAACCCGTTCACCGAGGATAAACTGCTGCTGCTGGGCGAACTGTGCCGCCTTCAGCCCGGACTGTCCCAGCTTGACCTGGCCTGCGGCAAAGGCGAGATGTTATGTCGCTGGTCGGAACGCTGGGGTATTTCCGGCGTGGGCGTGGACATCAGCAATGTGTTCCTGGAAGCGGCCCGGCAGCGCGCCCGCGAACTGAGCGTGGAAGATAAGCTGACTTTTGTCGAAGGGGACGCCGGCAAATATCCGCAGGATTATCACGAGTTTGACATCGTAAGCTGCATCGGCGCAACCTGGATCGGTAACGGGCTGGTCGGCACGCTGGAACTGATGAAACCGGCGCTTAAAAGCCGCGACAGCCTGCTGCTGGTGGGCGAGCCGTACTGGATTGACACACCGCCGCCGGAAGCCTATGCCGCCCTGGGCGTGGGCGAGAATGATTACACCACGCTGGCCGGCACGGTGGAGCGTATCCGGTCGGCGGGGCTGGAACTGCTGGAGATGGTGCTGGCGAACCCGGACACCTGGGATCGTTACGAGGCTTCCCAGTGGATGACACTTTCGGACTTTCTGCGCCAGAACCCCGACTATGCCAAAGCCGCCGAACTGCGCGCCTGGTTCGACAAAAACCGGCGTGCGTATCTGCAATACGGGCGGCGTTACTTTGGCTGGGGTGTGTTCGTGCTGCGCCCGGCCTGAGGCGGCGCGAAATGGGGCGCAATACACTGCGCCCCTGTCTGTCCTTATTCGTTTATAAGTATAAGCTGTGCCGCGTCTAACCTTTTTTCTCCGCCCAGCGCCGGACGAAATCGGTCAGCAGGCGAACACCGTAGCCGGTCGCGCCTTTCGGCACATAGGGAGAGTCACCGACCGTCAGCATCATGCCGGCCATATCAACGTGCGCCCAGGCCGGGTAATCCGCGAAATGTTTGAGGAAGATGGCCGACGACCCCACACCACCTTTACGCCCGCCGCTGTTTTTGACGTCCGCTGTGTCGGACTCGATGGCTTTTTCGTAATCGGGGAACAGGGGCAGCGGCCACAGTTTTTCGGCAGTAGAGTCTGCTGCCGCCAGCAGGGTATCCCGCAGGCGGTCATCGGTGGCGAACAACCCCGCCGCCACGCCTTCGCCCAGGGCGACCACGCATGCGCCGGTCAGCGTGGCGATGTCCACTACTGCCGATGGTTTGTAGCGGCTGGCGTATACCAGCGCATCGGCCAGCAGCAGCCGCCCTTCGGCGTCGGTGCTGATGATTTCGATGGTGACGCCGTTGCTGGCGGTTAAAACATCCTGCGGGCGGTAGGCGCGCCCGTTAATCATATTATCCGCCGCCGGGACGAGGCCGACCACATGCAGCGGGATTTTCAGCCCGGCAATCGCGCCCAGCGCCCCGATCACCGCCGCCCCGCCGGACATGTCGCCCTTCATGGTTGCCATGTTTTCGCTGGGTTTGAGCGAATAACCGCCGGTGTCGAAGGTCACACCCTTGCCGATCAGCACCACCGTATCCAGATCGTCGCGCCCGGCGTTGTGTTCCAGGATGATAAAACGCGGCGGAGTCTCGCTGCCCTGGGCCACGCCCAGCAGCGCGCCCATCTTCAGGGCTTCCATCTGCGTTTTTTCCAGCACCTCGATCTTCAGCCCGACCGTTTGCGCCAGTTCAGCAGCCACCTTCGCCATGTAGGCCGGCGTGCAGACGTTGGGCGGCAGATTCGCCAGATCGCGCGCCACCTGCACCCCGGCGGCAACGGCCACGCCCGCCTGGATACCGTTGGCGACGCGGGTGTCGTGTTCGTCAAAAATCACCAGGTCAAGCCGCTGCGGCAGGGCTTCCGGCCTGGCAGCGGTCTTCTGGCCGTGATAGTCGTACAGCGCCAGCAGGCTGCCTTCGGTGATGGCCTGCGCTGCCTCCTGAATGTCGAGTCCGCCCGCGCCCGTCCCATGCAGAACGGTGGCGGCGTGTTTCACCTTCAGGTCGCGCGCTTTGAGGATGGCCTGCGCGGCTGCCCGCCGCACGCCGTCCAGCGTCAGTTTGTCCTGCGCGCCTAAGCCGACCAGGATGATACGTTTGGCGGGGATGCTGCCCATCGGGTAGAGGATGGCTACCTGCCCGGCCTGGCCGGTGAAGTCGCCACCGGCGATCAGGCTGCTGATCGCGCCGCCCAGGGCTTTGTCTACCGTGCCGGTCGCGCCGCCGGGTTCGGTTACGGTTTCAAACAGATTCAGAATAATCGCGTCGGCGGCCAGCGATTCCAGCCTGCCCACAACGGCTTGAATGTCCATAGCATTGTGCCTCACTTGGGAATAAATACACTGCCGCCAGCATAGCGCAAAAACCCTGAACTGGAAACCACCGCGTCTATCCGCTGCGGATTTCAGGTTTCCATCATCCGCGCATGGGCGATTTCACGGCTTCCTACCCGCCGAATCTGCGAAGCCTGTACCGGGACTACGGCGAAAGTTTCGCCGTCCAGAGTAAAAAACTCAATTGTGTATTCCAGATCGTCGCTGGTAATATCCACCACTGTCCCCATATCACCGGCTTTGAGGCGATACTCCGGCAGATCAACCGTTAAAGCCACCCGTTCAAGTTCCCGAATCATCTGGTTTACCCTTACGCTCTTTCAGCGGATATGCAGTAATAAAGTGAACTGATGACATGATTGTTTTCCCGCCTTCATCCACCATCTTCGCGCAGGTAGAGATACAGCGGCAGCGCCAGCGACAGCCCGACCGCGAAACACGCCGGCAGCACCAGCCACCAGCGTTTGAGGCCGTGCTGTTTCGCGTCGGTGTACGACCAGACCAGAAAGACGACGATGGAAATTAGCACGTCCGCCGAAAAACCGCCTGCCGCGCCGTTGACGAACAGGCTGCTCACAAATGACGGAATGTTTATACCCTCGGCGCTGAAGAAGCCGGCGAAAAATAACCAGGGGATAATCGTGCCGACGACGGCGGCCAGCAGGTAAAAACGTTTCAGCATGAGCGTGTTTTGCCTTTCGGGAAAGCAGTTGTGAGTCAGCGTCACTCTTAACGTAGGCGCTTTCGGCGCCGCTGTCAAGCATCCCCAGCCTGGGTTATAATGGCCTGTTAACAACCGGCTCTTGCCCCTGGAGGACGTGCTGATGGCTCAACCGATTTCCCACGCGCTGGTTCTGCCGGATAAAGACTTCCTGGTGTGGCTGCGCGCCACCGATCTGTATACCAAAAAGTTCGAGCGGGTGGCCGTCGTCCGCGCTCCGACCGGCAATGACCTGAACCGCTTCCGGGACGTGAGCGCCGTTCAGTCGCCCGGCGTGTGGGTGCGGGACGACGCGCTGGCGCACATCCGGCGCATCTACCCGATGGTGGTGCGCGTGGACGTGATTCGCGCCAATTCCCCGGCTGACCTGGCGGCCATCCTTCAGCAGCGTATAGACCGGAACGACCGCTACGGTGAAAGCTGGAATGACGGCCACCTGCACGACCGCTTTACGCTGGAGTGGCCGTCCGACGCGCGCCCGGCGCGCATCACGCGCCCGTTCGATAACCAACCGCCCGGCGGGCGCAAACACGAGGGTGTGGATATTTATGCCCCGGAAGGCACGACTGTGCGGGCCGCCGCGCCGGGCGTGGTGGCGACCGTCGTCCGCCAGCCGACGGCGCTCGGCTACGGCCAGTACGTGCAGATCGCCAGCGCCATCAGCGGCGAAAATTATCTCGTCACCTATGGGCTGCTGCGAGACATCACCGTGAACATCGGGCAGACGGTCAGCGCCGGGGATGTGCTGGGTCGGTCGAGCCAGGATCAGATCAAAATCGTGGTGCAGCAGCCCGGCAAAGGGCTGTCCGGTTATCCCCTGCCGGACGTGGTAGACCCCACTATGATGTTCTACTGGCAGGGACTCCGGCTGAAGACGACCGCCAGCAGCCTGCGAATCCGCGAACGCGCGGGGACGATTTACCGCATCCTCGGCCAACTTAAATCATCGGAGCGCGCCGAAACGCTCGAACCACACGGGCGCACGCTGCTCAAGGTCGGCGTGGGCGGGCAGTGGATCAAGATACGTTCGCCGCAGGGCATCGAGGGTTTTGCGGCTGCCGAATATCTGATCGCCGACGAAACTGATGGTGTGCGCGCCGCAACACTCACCGGCATCAATCTCGATCTGCTGCACCCGCTGGGTAAACCCGACCCGGCGCGGATGAAGGGTGTGGGTTGGGTGCGTTTCCCTTATAATGTTTCGATGGGGCGCGGCTCTACCGACCTGAACGCCGCTTATAACCTGTACGCGCCATACATCGAACGCTGCCAGCAGGCCGGGTTGAAGGTCATCCTCATCTTTTCGCACCAGACTTTCGGCGAGGGGGCGGGTTACGTCTGGCCGCAGATGACCACCCCCCAGTGGCGCGACCTGACCGGCAAATACGCCAACATCGTCCGGCAGATCGCGGCGCGTTTCGCCGGGCGCGGGCTGGTTTACCAGATATGGAACGAGCAGGATACGCCGAAAGAGATCGCCAACGCGGCGGTGTCCATGCCCGCCGGCGATTACGGTTATCTGCTGGGCGAGGCGGTGAAAGCGATACGCAGCGCCGACGTGCGCGCGACCATCATCACCGGTGGACATATCGGCGGGCCGGGCAATGGGCCGGCTTATGCCCGCGCGGCGCTGGAGGCTGCCGACGCGCAGCCGGATGGCGTGGCCTGCCACTCCTACGGGCGCGGGCCGGTCGGCTCGAAGTACAGCCCATTCGGGGCAATTGACGACGACGTGGAAGCCTATGGCAAGGTCATCGCCGGCGCGCCGGTGTGGATTACCGAATGGGGTGTGCTTGACCGTCCGAACGACCCGGCGGGCGACGTGGCGACCTATGCCACCGGATTTATAGACCGGCTGAAGCGGCTGTATTCCGGCAAGGTGGCAGCGGCGGCCTGGTACGCCTGGGCGGACGGGATGCATAACGGCTACGGCCTGGTTGACCGGAATGACCGGCCTAAAGAACCGCTCTACAGCCGCTTCCTGGGGGCGTGACATTTTGGGTTAGAATTAAAAAAACAGATCAGGGGCGGCGCGCTTCAGAACACGCTGCCCCTGTGTGACTCTAGAAAAACAGCTTGGCGAGGCTGAGGATGCCCTGCTTCCAGGGGACGCGGTGCGAAACGCCCGACTGCCCCTCGAAACTGCGCAGATTGTCCAGATACCACTGGTAGTTACGAACCAATGCCTGTTTGTTGGAATACTTGGGCTGGTAGCCGAGGATTTTTTCGGCTTTTTCGATGGACACAAACGAGTCCTTGCTGGCCGTTTCGTAGACCCACTTGTACAGCGGCGACAGCTTCATGGCTTCCAGCACGCGCAGGGCGAAGATGGCCGGCGCAGCAGGCAGCGGCACGATCTTCTTGCCGTAGCCGGCATAGTCCAGCACCGCCTGATAATCCTCTTTCATGGTGGTGAATTCCTTCGCGCCGATGTTGAAGGTGTCGTTTACCACATCTTTATCGAGTGTGCAGCACAGGTAAATGGCGTCGCACAGGTCTTCCACATCGAGCAGTTGGTAGCGATTGTCGCCGCTGCCCAGCATGGGGAAACCCCGGCCATCCTTGGCCCAGTCGTAAAACAGGGCGAACACGCCCAGGCGCTCCGGCCCGATGAACGATTTTGGCCGGATGACCGGCACGCACATCCCTTTCGCCCGGTATTCAAAGCACACTTCTTCGGCTTCGATTTTGGCCTTGCCGTAAGGCCCTACGCCATCCAGTTTGTCGGTTTCGTAGAGCGGGTGATGGTCGGGGATGCCGTAAACGGCGGTTGAGGAAATCTGGATGAACCGTTCAACGCCATGCTGAAAGGCGGAGTCAATGACGGTGCGCGTGCCGACGACATCGGTCGTATAGATGTCCTCCGGCTTATACAGCGGCAGCGCCGCCGCCGTGTGAATAACGATGTTTACGCCCTGCATCGCCCGGTCAACCGTCGCCCGGTCGCGGATGTCCCCCTTGATTTCGGTGATCCGGTTGCGTTCCGGGTAATCGAAGTCCACGATGTCCAGCGAGACAACCTGATGGCCGCGCTCCAGCAGGTAGCGCACCAGATTTATGCCCAGAAAACCGGCTCCTCCGGTGATGAGATAGGTTTGTGCCATGCCGATAGAACTCCTGTGTGCGGGAGCGCCGCGCCCGCCGCTAATGCACTTGAAAGGGTAGATGACCTTAGTCTACCACGCCGCCGCCGGGACTAGAATACAGGAAAGCCGGACGCGAAAGTTTCAAAATTCTCACGCCCCATTAAACGAAATTTGCTGTAAGATGAACGGTGGGAGGGTACAGCCCATGCTTAATACCTTTCGCGGGACACACTGCTTGTACAGACCACACGATAACGGCATCCATGAATTTGTCTTCACCGAGTCTTCACGTCAGGCCGTTGATGAATGGTTCGCGCAGCTAGAGGCGCTGACGCGCAATACCGAACCCGGCACGATGATGTACTATCTGGTGCGGTCAACCGCATCTGTGCCGCTTCCGGCGGCTTACATGATTAAATCCGCGCATCGCTGGATCGCGGATAACCGTTATTTGTATACCGCGCGTATCGTGTTTTTACACCGCTCCAACTTCTATTATCCTCATACCAAGTTGTTCATACGCGGCTGGCAGATGAGCAACGGTATCGCCGTGCGTTTTTATTCGGCAGACCGGCGCGAGGAGGCCGTCCGCTGGCTGCTGGGGAATAACTGACGCCGCTACAACAGGGACTTCGTAACTTCATTAACCACGTCTGGCATAACCCGTGCCTTGCCACGCGAGATGGCCGCTGACCTGGCCGTTTCGTCCAGGGGAAGTTCGCGCATCAACTGTTCGGCTCGCTGCCGCGTGTAAAACCAGATCGCCGGGTGCTGGAGGACGAAGGCCGGCAGTTCGGCGGCGCGCGCCGGCCTGTCCCCAGGGCTTCGGTTGACTTCTGGATGCCTGCAAGCAAGGGGTGAACCGGACGGTTCGCCCCTTTTTGTTACTTCTCTGCTGCCGGGCTGCCCCGTTTGACGGCTCACCTCCCCGCGCATATACTTCCCATTTTATACAATAAACATCACCGGAGAGGAAATCTTGCGACTCGCCATTCAAGAGGATATGCTGCCGGGGCGTTCGCTGCTGGAAAAATGCGAGTTTGCCCAACGGCTGGGGTTTCAGGGTATTGAGTTCTGGGGGCATGGGCTGACCGAACGTGTGCCGGCAGTGGTGGCCGCGCTGCACCAGACCGGTCTGGTCGCGGCGGCGGTCAATCATGGCAAACAGGGCGATCTGCTCCATCCTGATCGGGCGGCCCGCGAGTCTGCGCTGGCCGATCTGCGGCGCTCGGTGGTGAACGCGGTGGACATCGGCGCGGAGGGCGTCATCGTTGTGCCGCATTTCGGGCCGCCCAGCCTGCCCGACCTCACGCCCTATAAGTCGGCGGCGCAGCTGGAATACGAACTGCTGCACAACCACCTGCGCAGCCTGTCTGATTACGTGTACGCGATGGGCTGCAATCTGTACATCGAACCGATCAACCGCTACGAAACCGGCTTCTTAAACACCCTCGCTGATGGCGCGCGCGTCCGCCGCAAAATCAAAGACCATCCACACATCAAACTGACCGCCGATCTGTTCCACATGGCGCTGGAAGAAACTGACATCCTGCAATCCCTGCGCGATCATGCCGCCGACATCGGCTACATTCATATGGCGGATCATAACCGCCGTCTGCCGGGGCGCGGCCTGCTGGACTTTTCGCTGATCGCCGTTACGCTCAAACAGGTGGATTATCAGGGGTGGGTATCGCTGGAGTGCGGTGAGCCAAGCCAGAATCATCTCAACGCGCGCCAGTTCGCCACCGATTTGCCGGCCAGCCTGGGGTTGCTCAAGCTGGCCGGGTGGGTGTTCAAACCGAACGCCGTTTGATGCGGGGTTATGCGCCGTAGTAAGCACTGCGCACTTTGGGGTCGGCAAAGTCCGGGTAATTGTGCCGGGCGATCAGGTCTGACAGCGAGATTTCCGCCATCTGGTGCATCCCGATTAAGAGGTCGGCCAGCACGATATCCACCACCAGCAGCAGCCGGCCAAAGTTTTCGTACTGACCCTGAAGCGCGGTGAACAGGACGGCAAAAACGCGCTCGCGCAGTTCCGTATCGAGGATGCCGCTGCCCGGCCAGCTTACCGGCCACTGATCGTGATAGGTGCCGATACGCAGGATATCCAGCCGCAGTTGGGCCAACTGGGCGATAGCCGCCTTACGATCCTGGGCGTCTACCAGGCGGGTTGTCCCCCGATAGGGGGCGTTAGGAAGCTGCTGGTATAACTGCCCCGGCGGGGTTAGCTCCACCAATCGGGCGACACTGCGCTCTTTCAAACGCAGCCCGTCTGCCAGCGCCAGCGCGCAGCGGCGGTAATACGCAGTCTTGCTGCCTTCATCGGCGTGTTTGTCCAGCCGCCACAGCAGGGACAGATAATCGCCAAAATCCAGCGCCAGGCGCGGCGGTTCATCCGGCCCGTAGGTCGAGGTGAGCTGGCTGATGCGCGTGCGTTCGATGCGGTTGTTGGACATGCGGTCTATAAGTCCTGAGGTTAATGCTTCCCACCAGGATTATAACGCACCGTCCGCCCGCGAGAAAAATATTGTTACACTGTGTAAGCTTTCGTCCGCCGGTTCTGTGGGTTCAGGTTACGATGGCGCGCCATCACCTGCCACACCCGCAGGGCGGCTTCCAGTTGAATGCGAATGTCCATTTTGGACTGGCCGAGTTTACGATCCGGGAAATAGATGGGAATCTCGCCCACGCGGAAGCCCAGGCGGCTGGCGACGTAAGCCATCTCCACCTGGAAGATATAGCCGTTCGACCGGATGCGGTCTAAATCCAGGCCGATGAGCGTCTGCCGCCGCCAGATGCGATACCCGCCGGTCGCGTCGTAAACCTGGATACCCAGGATGAGCGGGGTATAAATGCGGTTGGCGAACCAGCTTAACAGCTTGCGGTAGAAGCTCCAGGTTTCGTCTACGCTGCCGCCTTTGACGAAACGCGAGGCGATCACCAGATCGTGCGTTTCCGCCGCTTTGAGCAGGTCGGGGATATACTTGGGCTGGTGAGAAAAGTCGGCGTCCATCTGGATGATATAATCCGCGCCCAGGCTGAGCGCCTTTTTAAAGCCGGCGATGTAAGCCGGGCCGAGGCCGGCTTTTTCGGTGCGGTGCAAAACGAACAGCCGTCCGGGGTAAGTATCGGCGGCCAACCGGTCGGCCAGCCTGCCGGTGCCATCGGGCGAATTGTCGTCAACCACCAGGATATTCAGATCGTCAATGGCGAGGTCGAACAACGCCCGGACGATCAGCGGCAGGTTTTCGATTTCATTATAGGTCGGCAGAACAACGATTGTCTTGGGCATAGCAGCTTACCCCGTAGGTGTGACTATTCTTTATACAGTCTACGGTAGCGTTGTTTCCCTTACAAGCACCAAAAATTCGATTTTGAGGCCGTCTGTATCCACCACAATTGAGGGCGACGGGCGCTTTCTTTATAATAAATTCAGAACTGCCAATCTGCATAAAGGATAGCCGCTTGACCGCCATCACCAGGATCAACCGTGCCGACCTGTTTATGGTCGGCATCGCTTATGCCGGGTTCATCGCGCTGGGCATCCCCAGCACGCTGCTGAATATCGCCTGGTCGCCCTACATGCGCGAGACGTTCGGCTTGTCGTTGGACTCGCTCGGCCTGCTGCTAATCGCCTCCACCGCCGGGTATTTTTTCGCCAGCTTCAGCAGCGGGCGCATCATCAGCCGGTTAGGCATCGGCGCGCTGCTGCTGACGAGCAGCCTGTTGGGTGTGGCCGGCCTGCTGGGTTATGCGCTGTCGTCGAACTGGCCGGCGCTGATCGTTTTCGCTCTGCTGACGGGCAGCGCGGGAGGCCTGATGGACGGTGGGATGAATATCTACTTCGCCGCCACCTACGGCCCGCGCCTGATGAACTGGCTGCACGCCTGTTTTGGCGTGGGCGCGACCATCGGCCCGCTGCTGATGACGACGTTCATTCACTCCGGGCAGTCGTGGCGTTGGGGATACGCCGTCACGGCGGCGATTTACGGCGCGCTGGCGATGACCTTCGCGCTCACACGCGGGCGCTGGCGGGCCGCCGAAATGCCCGCCGGAACAACGTCCCATGCCCCGGCGCGCGCGCGTGATGTTCTGCTGCTGCCGGCGGTGTGGATCGGCGTGGCGGTCTTTTTTGCCTATGGCGGGCTGGAAGTGGCCGCCGGGCAGTGGTCATCCACGCTGTTCACCGAAACGCGCGCAGTCCCGGCGCAGATCGCGGAACGGTGGGTGAGCCTGTACTGGGGCAGTTTCACCATCGGGCGTTTTTTGTACGGCGCGATTGCCAATCGCATCCAGGTGGTGACGGTCATTCGCCTGTGTATGCTGGGCGCGCTGGCGGGGACAGTGCTGATCTGGTGGAATCCGGCCAATGAGGTCGGCTTTATGGGGCTGGCGCTGGTCGGTTTTGCGCAGGCGCCGGTGTTCCCGCTGCTGGTGACGAACACTCAGGAACGGCTGGGGCCGAAGCTTGCCCCGCACGCCATCGGCTTTCAGATCGCGGCGGCCAGTCTGGGCATCGCGTTGGTGCCGGCGCTGGCGGGCGTGCTGGCGCAGAACATCCGCGTGGAGATCATCGCGCCCTTCCTGGTCGTTACCGCTGTCGTCATCGTCGCGCTGTACGAATTCAGCCTGCGGATAGGCGACCTTCGCCGCCGGGGGCAGGGCACCCGCACCCCCGATGCCGGAGACTGACGCGATGACTCACCTGCTTTCACCCGGCGTTCGGCCTTCGGCCTGGCCGGTTCGTGTGCTGCTGGCGGCGCTGCTGGCTTATGGCTCAGAAGTGCTGCTGTGGACGAATCCGCCGGGGCGAACCCTGCTTGATCTACCGCTGCTGGCGGTGGGTTATCTGGCCGCCAGCACGCTGCTGCTGGACTTGATCGCGCGCTACCGGGTGCGCGATCTGTTCGGCGCGCTGCTGCTGGCCGGCGTTTATGGTCTGTGCGCCGGGCTGGTCATCAACCCTGAAACGATGCTGAATGATCTGCCGCGCACGCTGGTGACGCGGGTGATGGGCGCACACGCCCAGCTTGGCCTGGAGATGATCGGGCTGCTGTTGGCGCTGACCGGGCCGGGATTACGCTCGCGCCGCCTGCTGCTGGCCGGCAGTCTGGTGGTCGGCGTGGCCTGGGGTATCTGGATGCGCTGGTTTCCGGCGGACGCCGGTTATGCCGATGTTTCTCTGCCGGGTGCGCTGGCGGCTTTCGGAGCGGGCGCGGCGCTGATTGCGGCGCTGCTGGCCTACGCCGCGCCCCGCACGGCGGGACTCGTCCCGGACGATCTGCGCCTGTCACGCGTGGGGTGGGGTGTGCTGGCGCTGGCGCTGCTGGCGCTGTTCGGGCTGCGTCTGCTTCAGGGGTTCATTCCGCCCCCGGCGCTGCTGGCGCTGCTGCCGCTGCTGGCGCTGTGCCTGGCGATTCTGTGGTTTCGCGGGCGCTCCAGGGGGATAACGCTGCTGGACGGCCACCTGCCGCTGTCGCCACGCTGGAGCGACCTGGCCGCCGCGCTGGTCGTTTTCGTTGTGGTGGCGATTCTGGCCTACAACCTGCCGCCGGTTGAGATCGAAACCTTTAATCCATTTACGCTGATAGGGGTTGGCTTCACGGCTTACGGGCTGGCGTGGCTGCCGACTGTCTCGCTGGTGCTGGGGGCGCAGGCCTACCTGCGGCAGATTCAGCGGTCGCGGCAGGCGTAGGGGCGGCCCATACCGGGCCGCCCCTGGGGAACATCAATCTGCTTTATCCGGCTGCTTCGTCGGTGACTTCAGCAGGCGGTTCGATGGGCGGCTCTGCCGGGGGCGCGGGCGGCTCAGGCGCGGCTTCATCGGTCGGCTCTGCCGGAGGCGCGGGCGGCTCAGGCGCGGCTTCATCGGTCGGTTCTGCCGGAGGCGCAGGCGGCTCAAGCGTCGCTTCATCGGTAGCCTCCGCCGGCGGGTTGGTCGGCGTGGGCGTGGGCGGAACCATATGCTCCAGGCAGTAAATCCCGAAGCCATCCTGCGGCTGCGGATTGCGAACCGTATTGGTGAGCAGGTCGCGGATGTAGCTGCCGTTCGCATCCAGCAGCTCAAGCTGGATGTCGTAGTACAGTTCGGCCACGTATTTACCGCTCTTCGGATCAACGAAGGGCTTCCACTCGTACAGCGAAGGCACGTTCGCAACCACCGTTATGTCATCCGGGCCGATGTGGTCAACCGGGCGGTATTCGCCGGGGATGACCTCGCGTCCGGTCGGGCCGGTCACAAACTGGCCGATGATCTGACCCTTCACGTGCCAGTTGGGCGGCAGATAGCGCACGCTGATCGTGAC
>JACAES010000171.1 GCA_013388735.1 Chloroflexota bacterium
CTTGGGCGTCAGTCAATGCGCCTATTGTCTCGGATGCACCCGCCATCACTGCTGCTGTCACCGAAGCGGCGGGTGCAGCGCCAGGGACAAGCCAGCCGCTTTAGCGGCTGGTCGTTGACTATTTTTCGTCTCCAACATCTGAGAGCTGTCCCGTGCAAGACCTGGAAAGCCTCCTCCTACAGAATCGCCTTTTAACCGAGGAAGTCAAGCGGCGCATTGACCAGCTGGCGGCTATCAACACGGTGGCCGCCACCGTCAGCCAGTCGCTCGACCTCGACCGCACGCTTAAGACGGCGTTACAGGCCGTCCTTAACGTCGTGGGCGCCGATGCCGGGGGCATCAGCCTGATTGACTATGATATGGGCGAAGTCGTGCTGCGCGCCCAGCAGGGCTGGACACACGATTTCGTTAGCCCGCCCATGCGAATCCCGCTCGGCCAGGGTATGTCGGGGCGGGTCATCAGTAATGATGATGTGGTGCTGGACAACAACCTGGACGGCTCGGAACAGCTGGCCGTGCCGCGTTTTATGGAAGAGGACTTCCGCTCGATTGCGATGGCGCCGATGCACGCGCGCGGCAAGATCATCGGCATCCTCAGCATCATGAGCAAAAAACCGGATGCTTTCGTTACCGAAAGCATCGCCGTGCTGAAGGCCATCGCCGATACCGTCGGCGTGGCGCTGGATAACGCTCGGCTGTACGAAACCAGCGTCGAGCAGGAAAAACGCCTGAACGCCATCTTTCAATCTACGGCGGATGGCCTGATTGCCACCGACCAGAATGGGCGCATCAGCCTCATCAACCATGCGGCAGCTGCCATCTTCAACGTGGCCGCCGCACAGCTTTTCGGCGTGCCGCTGCGTGAAGCGCCCATCCATCCCCGCGCCCGCGAGTCGCTGCTGTTCGCCTTATCGTCGCGGGTCGAGGAAAACAAATCCTTCCAGGTGACGCTGGACAATGGCCGCACTCTGTCGTTTTTCGTGTCGCCGGTTTACATCGAAAGCCAGGTAGACCAGGATCGGCAGACCGATGGCTGGGTGATTATCGTCCAGGACATCACGCACCTGATCGAAGCGCAGCAGCAGCGCGCCGAGTTCATCCAGGCCGCCGCCCACGATATGCGCAATCCGCTCGGCGTGGCGCTCAGTTCCCTCAACATGCTCAACACGTTCTTCAAATCGGACGCCGGCGCGATGGAAATCATTGACATCGCCATTCGCGGCGTCAACCGCCTGCAAGACCTGATTAACGATCTGCTGAACCTGGAGCAGATCGAAAGCGGCTATGGCGTCAACAAGACGGAAATAGACATCGGCCTGCTCGTCACCGAAGTGTGCGCGGAAATCCGCCCCATCCTGGCCGAAAAAGAGCTGTTATGCGCGCCCGATATTCAGGGCGAGGTGCTGCGCGTGCAGGGGGACGCGCGCTGGATTAAACGGGCGCTGTTCAATTACCTGGATAACGCCGCCAAATACACGCAGCCCGGCGACACGATCACCGTGCGCGTCTTTTACAGCGAGCCGTTCGTGCATATCGAGGTTCTCGATAACGGCCCCGGCATCCCTGCCGAAGCGCAGGCCAAACTGTTCCAGCGGTTTTACCGCGTGACCGGTACGGAAAAAATACGCGGCACGGGGCTGGGGCTGGCAATCGTCAAGTCGGTGGCCGAAGCGCACGACGGCAGCGTTTACGTCCGCAGCCGCCCCGGCCAGGGCAGCGCCTTTGGCCTGACTCTGCGCGCCGGCCTTTTTACGTCCGGCTGATGGCGGCGCGCACCTGCCCGGCGATCTGCCCGAAAGCCGCGCCGTAGGTATCTTCCAGGCGGCGCGGGCGCGGCAGCGTCACGCGAATGTCGGCAGCGATACGCCCCGGTCGCCGGCTGAAAACCAGCACGCGGTCGGCCAGCAGCGCCGCCTCGTGGATGTCGTGCGTCACCATCAGAACCGTCTGCCGCTGCCGCTCCCACATATCCATTAAATCCAGACTGATGCGCTCGCGCGTCATGGCGTCCAGCGCCCCGAACGGTTCATCCAGCAGCAGCGCGTCCGGCTTTTGAATCAGCACGCGCCCCAGCGCCACCCGCTGCGCCATGCCGCCGGAAAGCGCGCCGGGGTACGCCGCTTCAAAGTCCGCCAACCCCAGCGCCGGCAGCAGCGCGCGCGCCGCCGCCAGGCGTTCGTCCTTTGGCACGCCGGCCACTTCCAGCGGCAGCGTCAGGTTGTCCAGCACCGTGCGCCAGGGCATCAGGTTGGCGTCCTGGAACATCAAGCCCACCCGGCGCGACGGCTGCATAATGACGTGATTATCCAGCAGCGCCTGCCCGCGCGAAGGCCGCTGAAGCCCCGCCAGCAGGCGGATGAGCGTGCTTTTGCCGCACCCGCTCGGCCCCAGCAGACAGACGAACGAACCGGCCTCGACGTGAAAAGAAACCGGCCCCAGCGCGGGCAGGGTATCCCCGTCCGGCGTCTGGTAAGCGGCAGCCAGTTCGCTGGCCGTGATTCGCGCCGACATGCAAAACTCACTCGCCGGGTATGAACGCATTGGTGAAAGCGGCTTCAAGCGCGATGGGCGCTTTGAGCTGTCCGGTTTGCAGCAGAATATCCTGCGTCGCCTGCCACGCCTCCAGCGTGGTTTGCCCCAGCACGTCCGCATCCCACAGCGCGATTGTACTCAGCAGCACCCGGAACTGAAGCAGCTCCACCGGTTCAGCCAGGTCAATCAGCAGTTCAGGCAGGGCTTCACGATACTGCGCGGCGCGCGCACGCGGGGTCATCTCCTCGCTGGCGGGTTCGGCAGTGCCGAGAAGCGCATTCAGGCGGTCGCCCACGACAGTCGGCGGCGCCGCTGCCGTCATACCGCCGATCACAGTTTGCTCCCACAGGGCAAGCTGCGCCAGCACGGGCGGCAGCGGCAGATTCTCGACGTATTTTGTTGCGATGGTATAGGCCTCAGCCGGGTACAGAATGGCATCCCGCAGGCCCCGGTCGTATGCGGTGATCACCCGCCGCACCAGTTCGGGGTTGTCAGCCAGCACGGCTTCGCTGGTGACGATGCCGTTCGACACCAGCGCCGACACATCGGCCACCGGGAACACCTGCACCTGCTTCACGTCGCCGCAGTCGCCCATGTCGGCGCGGCTCTGGATTTGCAGCGGCTCATTGTTGATATAGACGACTGACGCCTCAACGATCCCCTTGCAGAAATTCTCCGGCGCATTAAAGCCAATTGGCTCAAGCTGAATATCGTCTTCCGTCAGGCCATTAGCCGCCAGCAGCGTGATCAGGCCGTTATAGCTGGCGCCAAACCGCCCCGGAATCCCCACTTTACGGCCAGCGAGATCGGCGACAGACTCGATACCCGTGCCTTCAGGCGCGACGATGCCCACCGGGTAGCGGTGAAACCAGGCATACGTGTAGACAATCGGGCGACCTTTGGCGCGCGCCTTGATCACTTCCTCGCCGCTGACCATGCCAAACTGCCGCTGTCCGGCGGCGATCAGATCCACCACCACCGGCTCGTCCAGATGCTCAATCGTCACATCGAGCCCCACATCAGCGAAGTACCCCTTTTCAATGGCAATGTACAGGGGCGAAAACTGGACATTCGGCACAAACGTCAGCAAAAACGTCAGCGGCTGCAAATCCTGCGCCGAAACGCCGGCGCCCACCACGGTGGCGATCAGCAGAAAGACAATCACACGAAAACGCATCTGAGCCTGCTCCTTAATACTTGAACACTGCCCGAATACCCAAAAACTGAAACCCGCCGCCCGGCAGATGCGCAGCAGCTAACGACCACGCGCGCGCCAGGCCAGCGCCCGCCGCTCAAACCACGTGGCTGTGCCGTACAGCAGGCGCGCCATCACCGTCAGCGTCAGCACGGCCACGATCACCAGCGGCGTATCGTACTGGCTGCGCGCCAGGTTGATGAGGAAACCCAGCCCGGCGTTGGCGCTGACGAACTCGCCCACCACCGCGCCGATCACCGCCAGCGTGGCGCTGATTTTTAACCCGCTGAGCAAAACCGGCATGGCCGCCGGGACTTCCAGCTTGACGAAGGTCTGCCAGCGCGTGGCCTCCATCGAACGCAGCAGGTCGCGCAGATCGGACGGAACGCCGCGAATGCCCACCACCGTATTGATTAACATCGGAAAAAAGACGATCAGCGCGCCGGTGACGATCTTGCTGGTCAGCCCGCTGCCGAACCAGATGATGAGCAGCGGCGCGTAAGCCACTACCGGCGTGGATTGCAGCGCCACGATCACCGGCGACAGCACGGTTTCCAGCAGCACACTTTTGGCGATGGCGTACCCCAGCGCCAGGGCCGCCAGCACGCCGACCGCCAGCCCGGACAGCACCGCCGCCAGCGTGGTCGAAGCGTGCAGCCACAAGCGGCCATCGCCGGTCACTTCGATAGCTTTTTCCAGCACCGCCGCCGGGGATGGGATGATAAAGGCCGGATACAGTTCCAGCATCGTCACCACCTGCCAGCCCAACAGAAGCAGCCCCAGCGACAGCAGCGGTATCAGTCGGCGGCTGAACCGGCGAAACGGGTGCGGGCGCCCGGCAAGCGGCAGGGTCAGCGGGCGCGTTGGCGATTTAGGGAGGGCATTCAACTGCATAATCAAAAACCCCGTTGTCCGTAAGCAGCACAACAGGGCTTCACATCAGGCATATCCACAAGCAGGTAAGCTAAAAAACTACCCTGCTCCGGGTACTCTAAACCGATACCGCACGCCGGCGCGGTATCCTCTGCCTTCTTTCATCCAGACTGTCACTGTCGGCTCCGGCTTTTCACCGGATCCACCGCCTCGATGGTGGTCATCGAGGTGCGCTAATCCCGTTCGGTGTTGTGTATCGTTTAAGGGATTAACGGCTCGGGTCGCGGGCTTGGCTTGCGGCCACACCGCCGATCGGGAATTTCACCCTGCCCTGAAGGTCTGCTATAGAATTTTCAAACCCCAGTATACCCCATTTCAATCCGGGTTTCAAAGGGTATCAGGTGATATTCATCCTTCAGATTGCTCATTTTCGGCTCTTGCCAGGGTGAACAGAAAATGCCCGCCCTGCGCCTGACCGCGCCCCAGCGCCCAGATGCGCCCGCCATGTCCCTCGACGATGTGTTTGCAGATCGCCAGTCCCAGGCCGGTGCCTTCCCCCGCCGAACGCGACGAGTCCACCTGATAAAACCGCTCGAAGATGCGGTCTACCTGGTCATCCGGCACGCCCGGCCCCTGGTCAAGGACTTCGACCGTCACTTCATCGCCTTCGCCTGAAGCGCGAATCGTGATCGTGCGGCCCGGCGGCGACCACTTGATGGCGTTGTGAACCAGGTTCAGCAGCACGCGCCGGATCTGATCCCAATCGCACAAGACCTGAAGTTTTCTCGGCACATCGGCCACCACCTTCAAATCCTTGGCGGCGCTCTGGTCTTCCATACGCTCGATCACGTCATTGACGAGATCGTACAGCAGCACGTCCACCATGCGGAAGATGGACTGGCCGGACTCGATCATGGACAAATCGAGCATTTCCTGCATGATCCACAGCAGCGAATCGGTTTCGCGGGCGATAGCCTGAAGCGAGGAAATGCTGCGTTTGCGCTTCGGCTTTTCATCCTCGTGGAACAGGCTGTCAATAATCAGCCGGATATTGGCAATCGGATGTCGCAGCTCGTGCGAGATATTGGCGATCATCTCGCGGCGGGCGCGGTTCAGCCGCACCAGTTCGCTTACATCCTGAAGCGCCAGGCCGATGAACACATCCTCGCCATGCCGGACAACCTGTGCCCGCACCCGGTAGGCACGGCGGCGAATGATGATCTGGTCTTCAAAAATATCTTCTTCGTATTCCAGGGTATCCCGGACGATGGTCTCCAGTTCGGGCGTATCCGTCACTTCGGCCAGGCTGCATTCCGGCAGCCCGTCACATTCAAACAGCGTTCTGGCGCTGGCGTTCATCGCCAGCACCCGGCAGTCACGATCAATCACCAGCAGCGCATCGTAGGCTGCATTTGCCAGAGTCAATAAAAGGGCTTCTGAATAAGCCCGTGTATCAGTCGCCATCAGGTTTCCGCTCGCGCACTAACCTTCAAAACGATAGCCAACGCCGCGCACCGTCACAATCCGCCGAGGGTTCGAGGCATCCTGTTCGATTTTTTCGCGCAGCCAGCGGATATGCACATCCACCGTCCGTTTATCCACGAAATAATCGTAGCCCCACACTTTGGTCAGGATCAGATCGCGCGAAAGCACCACGCCCCGGTTACGCATCAGTTCCGTCAGCAGATCAAATTCCTTGTTACTGAGCTTGATCTCGTCGCCACCCTTGAAGACACGGCGCCCGGTCAGGCTCACCTGCAAGTCATTAGAAACCAGTTCATCCTGAAGCACAGGCCGCCCCGGCGCGCGCCGCATCACCGCCCGCACCCGCGCCAGAAATTCACCCAGCGCAAAGGGTTTGACGACGTAATCATCTGCGCCGCTTTCCAGGCCAACGATTTTATCCACTTCAGTCCCGCGCGCGGTCAGCATGATGATCGGAATGTGCGAAGTCGCCGAGTCGCGCCGGACGATCCGGCACAGGCTCAGGCCGTCCAGTCCGGGCAGCATGATGTCCAGCACGATCAGGTCGGGATGTTCGGCGCGGACTTTTTCCAGGCCGTCCTCGCCGTCCACCGACGTGATTACAGTAAAGCCCTCGCTGCGCAGTTTGTCGGCCAGATTATTGGCAAGGGTAACTTCATCCTCGATAATCAAGACTTTCGTCATGGAAAATCCACCATGTCACAACGGTCTAAGGCATTTTATCAAGGCTTTATTAAATCCCTACATTACTTTTATTAATTTCGCTTAATCTTTCCAGGCGCGCACATCGGCCAGGGAAGTCGCGGCCCGGATGCCATTACGAACCGCCTGCGCCACCGCTTCGGCGGCGAATGCGCCGACGGCGCTCACGTTGGCGGGAATCGCGCCGGTCGCCAACGCGAAAATCGTATCGCCGTCAAACATAGTGTGTGTCGGGCGCACCGACCGCGCCAGGCCGTCGTGCGCCATCTGGGCGACTTTGTTGATTTCCTCTTTGCTCAGCCGGGCGTTAGTCGCCACCACACCGATGACCGTGTTTTCGGCTTCCGGCTGCGGCAGGTTCGAGTCAAGCTGCGCCATCTGTTTCATCACGTTCATCATACCGGCGAAGCCTGCGCCGTCCGGTGACAAACGCACGCCGGCCAGAATCGTGCCATCATCTTCGACCACATCACCGACCGCATTCACCGCCATTAACGCCGCGACCACCAGCCCATCACCCAGGTCAATGCTGGCCGAGCCGATGCCGCCTTTGGTGGCATAGGCATTACCATAAACCGCCCCGACACGGCAGCCCGTCCCCGCACCGACTGTCCCCTGCTGAACCGGGCCGGCGCCGGCAGCCTCGCAGGCCGCGTAACCCATCGCCGCATCCGGGCGAACGTCGGAGCGCCCAACGGCCAGATCAAACAGAATCGCCTCCGGCACAATCGGCACCAGATACCCGGCACGCGAGTGGTAGCCGATGTTGTGCGCTTCGAGATACCGCATGACGCCATCGGCAGCCGCCAGGCCGTAGGCGCTGCCGCCGGAAAGAACGACCGCGTTCACCGTGCCGACCAGGTGCATCGGGCGCAGCAGATCGGTTTCACGGGTGCCGGGCGCGCCGCCGCGCTGGTCAACCCCGCCGATGGTGCCGTCCGGGCAGATAACCACCGTACAGCCGGTAGCCGCTTCCAGGTTCGTGGCGTGACCAACCAGGATGCCGGGGACATCGGTCAGCGTATTATTCATCGCTGCTGTCATCCTCAAAACGATAGATAATATAATCGGACGAATCGGGCAGTTCGTCTATATCGCCTGCGTCATCGTCGATCAGGATCACCATCGCCTGACGGTAATCCTGTGGGCGCACCAGCACCCTCACTTCCCCCAGAATGCCGACGGTGATGCCGAAGGCGCGCCCGCCGGCAGCCTGATGCACCATCGTCGGGATGCCATCGGCTTCCAGGCGACCGGCGATCACCTGCGCCTCGGCCAGATTATAGGTGATGTAGACCACCATCCACTGAGCGCCGGATGATTGGGGAACAATTGGCGTTGACATAGGTGTTAGTTTAATCGAAAGACAGGGAAAAAACCAGAAGAATCAAAAAAGAGAAGGGGGTTGGCAGTGGCGTACTCTCCCACCCCGTTACCAGGGCAGTACCATCCGTGCTGGTGGGCTTAACGACCGGGTTCGGTATGGGACCGGGTGTAC
>JACAES010000145.1 GCA_013388735.1 Chloroflexota bacterium
GTCAACGACCAGCCGCTAAAGCAGCTGGCTTGTCCCTGACGCACTCGCACGAGGTGGAGCATGGCTCACTTTAACCGCATACGCCGTGTCGAGACAATAGGCTGGTTGACTGGCAGCCCGACAAGCAGCAGAGCGTCGCTAGTCTCGCCTTTTACGTGGCGGACTTCCCGCCACAACCACATAGGCTCGGTTTGGAAGTTGCACGGGTACAGTAACCGTTGCTCGCGTGAGGGAGTGTCTTCACCCAAGACCATTATGCCGCGAAAGGAGCAAGAGCGCATTCATCCACCCGCTAAAGCTGGTGGTTTCCTGCGCCAAATCTTATGAAAATCATGACCATTGTCGGGGCGCGGCCAGAGTTCATCCAGACTGCGCCGGTCACCGAGGCCATTCGCCGCCGCCATACCGATGTGCTGGTGCATACCGGGCAGCATTACGACGATAATATGTCGGCCATCTTCTTCCGCGAACTGGGACTGCCGGAGCCGGAAGTCCACCTGGGCGTGGGCAGCGGCAGCCACGCCGAACAGACCGGCCAGATGCTCATCCGGCTGGAGCAGATCATGCTGCGGGAAAAGCCGGACTGGGTGGTCGTGTTTGGCGATACCAACTCGACCATCGCCGGGGCGCTGGCCGCCGCCAAAATTCACATCCCGGTGGCGCACATCGAGGCCGGGCTGCGCAGTTACGACCGCGCCATGCCGGAAGAAATCAACCGCGTGATGACCGACCACCTCAGCAACCTGCTGCTGCCCCCCACCACCGCTGCCGTCGAGAACTTGCGTAAAGAAGGGCTGACCAACGGCGTGCGACTGGTGGGTGATGTGCGGGTGGACGTGCTGGCCGGCATGGTGGACAAAGCGCGCGACCGCCGCCCGACGCTGCTGGCGCAGACCGGCCTGAAGGACGGCGAGGCGTTCGCGCTGGCGACCATTCACCGCGCCTCTAACACCGACGACCGGACGCGGCTGGCTGACATCGTTCATGCCTTTAACATGCTCGATTTGCCGGTGGTGCTGCCGATGCACCCGCGTCTGCGCAAGATGGCCGGCGAGTTCGGGCTGGCGTTCGGCGGCAACGTGCGGGCGGTCGAGCCGCTGGGTTTCCTGGATATGCTGGCGCTGCTGGACGCCTGCCGCATCGTCATCACCGACAGCGGCGGCCTGCAAAAAGAGGCTTATATGCTGCGCCGCCCTTGCGTGACGGTGCGCGATACGACCGAATGGGTCGAAACGGTCGAGTCCGGCTGGAACCGACTGACCGAACCGGAAGCCTTCGCCGCGGCGGCCCAGGCGGCGCTGCTGCCCCCACCCGCCGAACACCCCGATTTTTACGGCGCGGTTGGCGTGGGGGAACGTATCGTGGACGCGCTGGAGGAGATGGGGCGTTAAAACCGCCCGGTCTGGCCGATCTTTACCCAACCTTAACTAAAAGTTAGGAGTCTGTATGGCGACACCCCCATAATGAATATTGGATTGAAAATGAGCGAGGCCGCTTAACCTTTGCGCAGGCGGCGCGCGCCCTGGTATTCCGGGCTGCCCTGGATGGCCTTCCAGCGCGTTTCGCCGCCGTCGGTGTGCCACTCCACCGTGAACAGCCCGCTGCTGTCCGTATAGGCCAGCGCCGGGCGCAGCCGCAAAATCTGCCGCATCACGCCGATCAGTTCCTTCACCTCGCGCCCGGAACGCAGGATGAAGTAGCTGCCTGGCTGCCACTCGAACTCGACCGGCATCCCGTTCCACACGCCTTGCATTTTGATCGGCGGGGTCGCCCGGGTGCAGGTCATCGAAAGCCCTTGTAGGCGATTTTTCCACAGCGTATGGTTGATGCGTTCCTCGATGAAATAGGGGCGCGGTTCAGGGGTCGTATAAAACCAGGTGCGCGAGTCGGTAGCCATGTATTCAGCGTCTCCCAGATGGTGACTGTTTTCACGTTTTATGGGCGTTAGTGTACACCAAAACCGGCTAAGTCTCCACCTGCCGGCCACCGTCCTTTCGCCTCCTCGCCGCGCCCTAATCCAGCAGCGCCACCACCTCGATTTCCACCAGCGCGTCCATCGGCAGCCGCGCCACCTCAACCGTCGAGCGGGCCGGCGGCGTGCCGGGGAAATAGGTGGCGTACACTTCGTTCATGGCGGCGAAGTCATTCATGTTCTTCAGAAAGACGGTCACTTTCACCGCCCGCTCCATACTGCTGCCGGCGGCTTCCAGGACGGCTTTGATGTTATCCAGCGTTTGCCGCGTCTGCGGCTGGATGCCGCCTTCGGCCAGCGTTTTTGTGCCGGGGATGAGCGCGGCTTGCCCGGAAGTGAAAACCAGGCCGCCGGCGATGATGCCCTGCGAATACGGGCCGATGGCGGCGGGCGCGGCGTCGGTGCGAACGGCTTGTTTAGGCATGGTGCGAACTCCTCTACTTAGGTGTGCGACCGATTGTACTGCGTCAACGGCCAGCCGCTAAAGCGGGAGGCTTGTCCCTGGCGCTGCACCCGCCGCTCCGGTGACAGCAGCAGTGATGGCGGGTGCATCCGAGACATTAGGCGCATTGACTGACGCCCAAC
>JACAES010000157.1 GCA_013388735.1 Chloroflexota bacterium
ACAGGTAGCAGCCGGCGCACAGTTCGTTGATGACGATCTGGCCGGTCGGGTTGCCGGCAGGCACGCCGTAAAGCGGCGCGGCAATCCAGCTTTCGCCCATCCAGTCCGGGCGCACCGGGTAAGAGGTATCCACGACGAATTCCCGCGTCATGCTCCACCCGCCCAGCGGCACGCCGTCCTTTAGCGCCCGCACGTGCCAGTAGTATTTGCCGTTGTTAAGCTGCGCGCTGGTAAAGCGCGTGGCGTTCACCACCTCGGCAGACTGCGTAACAACGCGGCCAAATTCCGGCGTATTCGAAATTTGGATTTCATAGGATGTCGCCCCCGGCATGGCCTGCCAGCTCAGGGTGGGGCGCGGGTTGCTAGTGATAAAAGATGCCGGTGGCGTCAGCAGCTCCGGCCCCGGCGCCGGCGGCTATTGGGACAGGGCAGCCGGCACAACCAACAAAAGCAGGAGTACAAAGGCCAGGTCGACCAGCGGCCTGCCCTTCAAACGAACTGAGACTTGGCGCATAAGATAAGCACTCCTTATCCAAAATAACTTGATGATCGGATGGTGGTTGGCCGGTTTCGAGTGGCAAACATGCACAATCTATGATTGCACACCTACAAACTGCCCGTTCCTATTATATGCCAATAAACTTCTAAGGATTCATTAACGTTCTAAATTTTTCGTAAAAAATCCCTTTGGCCGGTGAAATAACGCTCAAAAAAGCAGTCAATCCCCATTTAACCAACCGCCATCTTGACGGAACGCCCCCCCTCATCTACAATTTTCACGCCTGTAATCGGGAGTGTTACCAGCCGCCATGTTTGAAAACCTGAGCGAGCGCCTGCAAGGTATTTTCGATAACCTGGGGCGCACCGGCAAGCTGACCGAAAAAGACGTGGATACCGCCATGCGCGAAGTGCGCCTGGCGCTGTTAGAAGCCGATGTCGCGCTGCCGGTCGTCAAGGACTTCGTGAAGCGCGTCAAAGAACGCGCGGTTGGCGCGGAAGTCGCCAAAAGCCTGCGCCCGGCGCAGCAGGTCGTCAAAATCGTCCACGAGGAGCTGATTGATACGCTCGGCGAGGCCGGCCGGTTGAACTTCTCCGGCAGCGTCAAGCCGCACGTCATCATGCTGGTCGGCCTGCAGGGTTCGGGCAAAACGAAGACGGCGGCCAAACTGGCCGTGCATCTGCGGAAGGATGGGCGACCGCCCTTCCTGATCGCGGCGGACACCTATCGCCCGGCGGCGGTTGACCAGTTGGTCACGCTCGCCAAACAAATCAACGTGCCGTATCACCAGGAAGGCACAACTTCCCGCCCGGCAGACATCTGCGTGAACGGGCTGAAGGCCGCTAAAGAAGCCAACGCCGCCGTCGCCATCCTGGACACGGCAGGACGCCTCCAGATTGACGATCAGATGATGGCCGAACTGGAAGAAATCAAGCGGCGCGTCAACCCGGCGGAAATCCTGCTGGTGGCGGACTCGATGACCGGGCAGGAAGCCGTCAATATCGCCCAGGGTTTTAACAACCGGGTGGGCATCACCGGGCTGATTTTGACCAAAGTGGACGGCGACGCGCGCGGCGGCGCGGCCATCTCGATGCGCATCGTCACCGGCGTGCCGATCAAATTCCTGGGTACGGGCGAAAAAATTGACGGATTTGAGGTTTTCCATCCCGACCGACTGGCGTCGCGCATCCTGGGCATGGGCGATGTCCTCAGTCTGATCGAAAAAGCTGAGGCAGCTTTCGACGAGCGCGAGGCTCTCAAGCTCCAAAAGAAGCTGATGGAAAATCAGTTCACCCTGCAGGACTTTTTGGAACAGCTCCAGAAAATCAAAAAAATGGGGCCGCTGACCCAAATCCTGGGCATGATCCCCGGTATGGATCGCATGAAAAACCAGATTGACCAGGAAGAAGCGGAAAAACGCCTCAAAAAAGTCGAGGCGATTATCTATTCGATGACCCCGAAAGAGCGCCAGAACCCGAAAATCCTCAACGCCAGCCGCCGCAAACGGATTGCGACCGGCAGCGGCGTGGAGGTGAGGGATGTGAACGAGGTCTTGAAGCAGTTCCGAGACATGCAGAAGTTAATGGGACAGATCGGCAAGGGGCGCTTCCCTCGCATACCCGGTCTGCCGGGCGCGATGCGCTGAACATCAGGATTTATTCACGGGGGCGCGTCGCCCCTGCCAGATCGTTTGAGGAGAGATAAGGCTAATGGTTCGTATTCGTCTTCGCCGTATGGGATTAAAAAAGCAGCCCAGCTATCGTATTGTGGTCGTCAACCAGCGCACCGCGCGCGGTGGCGAATATATTGAGAACATCGGCCATCACAACCCGCGCACCGAACCCCCGACCGACGTGCTGGATGAGGAACGCGCGCTTTACTGGTTAAGCGTCGGCGCGCAGCCTTCCGAGGCCGTTGCCAGCATCATGCGCCGCACCGGTACGCTGGCGCGGTATGAACGGCTGCGCAAGGGCGAGACGATGGAAGCCCTGCTCCAGGATGCCGCTGCTGCCAAAGCCAGCGCCGAGCCGGTCAGCCAGAAGACGCGCCGTCCTTCCCCGGCAGCCGGTCAAGGGCGTAAAGCTGCTGCCGAAGAAGCCGCGTCATAGTCCAACCAGTTGAGGGGCCTGCTGCGGTGGAACAATTAATTGAATATATCGCTAAAAGTCTGGTGGACGACCCGGCTGCCGTCAAAGTGTACCGGCGCGCGTCGGGTTCGACACTGATCCTGGAACTGCGCGTCGCGCCGGAGGATACAGGCCGCGTCATCGGCAAGGGCGGACATGTCGCCAATGCCATGCGTACCCTGCTGCGCGCCGGCGCCGACACGCGCTATAACAAAGTCATTCTCAAGATCGTCTGACAGTGGGCTAAAACCCACTGTCCGGCCATCCCGCCGATTATGACCACGCCCCCACCCTATCTGCTCCTGGGAGAAATCCTGCGTCCGCACGGTGTCGCCGGGGAACTGAAGGTGCGCGTGCTGACGGCTTACCCGGAGCGCGTGCCGTCCCTGAAAACCGTCTATATCGGGCGTGACCCTGAATCCCCCCAGGCGGTCGAATATGGCGTCCAGGGCGTTCGTTTTCACCAATCGTATCTGCTGCTCAAACTGCGCGGCGTGGATGACCGTAACCGCGCCGAACTGCTGCGCGAGATGTTCGTGATGGTCAGCCTAGACAATGCCGTGCCGCTGGAGGAAGGCGAAGTTTACCTGTTCCAGTTGATCGGCCTGACCGTCCGCACGACTGACGGCAAAGAGATCGGTGAAATCGTCGAAGTCCTGGAAACCGGCGCGAACGACGTTTACATCGTGGACAGCCCGCAGTACGGCGAAGTGCTGCTGCCTGCCACCGCAGAAACGGTCATCGAAACCGACCTCGCCAGCCGCTTCGTCATTATGAAACTGCCGGAAGGTCTGCTGCCCGACCGCTAAAATACGCTTGACAAGCCAAACAATCGCTTGCTATGCTGTGAATTGCAACCGACATACCATCCGTTGGGCAGCATAGTGAATGATCGTAAATACTGGCTCGGCTTCAGCTTAGTACCCGAAATCGGCCCCAAACGGTTATCCCAGCTTTTAAAATGGTTTGGTGATCTGGCACTGGCCTGGACGGCCAGCGAAACCAGCCTGTTCGAGACAGGTCTGGACCGGCAGCCGGTCGAAAACCTGCTGCGCGTCCGCCGCCAGCTCAACCTGGATGCCGAGATGGCGAAGGTCGAAAAAGCCGGGGCGCGGCTGCTGACACTGGCCGATGATGATTATCCGCCGCTGTTGCGGAAAATCCCGGATGCGCCGACGGTTTTATACGTTCGCGGTCACTTGACGCCGGCAGACGATCAGGCCCTCAGCATCGTCGGCACGCGCCGCGCCACCGGCTACGGGCGTGACGCCGCGCATCACTTCGCTAAAGAGCTGGCCGCACAGGGCATTACCATCGTCAGCGGGCTGGCGCAGGGCATAGACAGCGCCGCGCACCGGGGCGCGCTGGACGGCGGCGGACGCACGCTGGCCGTGCTGGGCTGCGGCATTGACCGCGTTTACCCGCCGGATAACCAAAAACTGGCCGATGACATCCTGCGGCATGGGGCCATCATCAGCGAATTCCCGGTCGGCACGCCGCCGGAAGCGCGCAACTTCCCACGCCGCAACCGCATCATCAGCGGTTTAACGCTGGGCGTGCTGGTAGTGGAAGCGCCGGAAAAAAGCGGCGCGCTGATAACTACCACCACCGCCGCAGAACAGGGGCGCGAGGTGTTCGCCGTCCCCGGCAATATCTTTAATCCTATGAGCGGCGGCACAAACCGGCTGATTCAGGATGGCGCGAAGCTGGTCATGCATATCGAGGATATTCTGTCCGAACTGAACATCACACACCAGAACATGCAGACCGGCGTTATGACAGAGCGGATCGTCCCAACCAACGACACCGAAAAAAGCCTGCTCCAACTGCTGGGGGCAGACCCCATTCATATAGACGACCTGACGCGCCAGTGCGGCCTGCCCGTATCCATTGTGAACAGCACCCTCACCATTCTCGAACTTAAGGGGCTTGCGCGAATGGTCGGACACATGCAATATTGCCTGATACACACACGTGAGTAAACACGAGAGGGGCAAGACATGGAACACTACTACGCATTGATTATGGCTGGCGGCGGCGGCACGCGCCTGTGGCCGATGAGCCGCCAGGATATGCCTAAACAGCTTTTGCCGCTGGTCGAAGATCATTCGATGTTTAAAGTCAGCGTAGACCGCCTGTCGCCGCTGTTCGCCCCAGAGCAGATTTACGTTGTGACCGGGCGTAAGTACGTGGACATCATGCGTGCGCAAACGCCGGAAATCCCGCCCCAGAATTTCATCGTCGAGCCTTACGGCAAAAACAGCGGCCCGGCTGCCGCACTGGGGCTGGCCGTCATCCAGAAGCGCGACCCGCAGGCGACGGTTGTCGTCCTGACCGCCGACCACCACATCCAGGACAAAGAGAAATTCCGCGCCGTCCTGACCGCCGGTCACGAAGTCGCCCAGCAGGGTTACATCGTCACCCTGGGCATTTCGCCTTCCTACCCGGCCACCGGCTTTGGGTACATCCGGCAGGGCGATAAACTTTGCGACATAAACGGTTTTTCCTGTTATGTTTCGCGCGGCTTTACCGAAAAACCCAACGCCGTCACCGCGACTGCCTTTCTGGCCTCCGGCGACTACAGCTGGAACTCCGGCATGTTCATCTGGACGGCAAAGCAGGCGATGGCCGAATTTGCCCGCCAGCAGCCGGACATGCACGCCGGTTTTGTAAAATTGCAGGCGGCGGTAGATACCCCGGAATTCGAGGAATGGCTCGACGAAACCTGGCAGCAGATCAAAGACATCTCGCTGGACTACGCCGTGATGGAAGGCGCGGAAAAAATCGCCGTCATTCCGGTGGACATCGGCTGGAACGACGTAGGAAGCTGGGCGTCGCTTTACGAAGTCCTCAAGCTGGATAAGTTCGGCAACGGCTTTAAAGGCCGCCAGCCAGAACGTGTCAGTCTGGACACGCGCGGCACGCTGGTGTACAGTGACAAACTGACCGTGACCATCGGTGTCCAGGACATCATCGTGGTGGAGACACCAGACGCGCTGCTCATCTGCCATAAAGATCGCGCTCAGGATGTCAAGGAAGTCGTCAACCACCTGCTGACGACCAAAAACTACAAGTATCTCTAGACCCTATATTCAGGGAGCGGCATGAGTATTCAAGCCTACTGCGTCAAATGTAAAACCCAACGGGAGATGGTCAACCCGCAGCCCATTTATACCGCCAACGGCGCGCCCGGCACGCGGGGCAAATGTCCCGTTTGCGGGACGGCCTTATTCCGTATGGGTGCGACCGAGGTACATGCCGATCTGCCCAAACCGGCAAAAACCGCCGCGCCCAAACGCGCCGCCAAACCCAAAAAGGGCAAAGCTCCCTCCAAAAAAACATCTCAGAAACCGGCGGGTAAACGCAGCGGCGACCGGCTGGTGATTGTTGAATCGCCGGCCAAAGCGCGCAGCGTCGGCAACTTTCTGGGCAAAGGTTATACCGTCAAAGCCTCGAAAGGCCACGTGCGCGACCTGCTGGTCACGCAGCTGTCAGTAGATGTGCAGAACGATTTCGCCCCTAAATACCGCGTGCCAAACGACAAGCGCCAGATCGTTAACGATCTCAAAGCCGCCGTCGAAAAAGCCGACGAAATTTACCTGGCGACCGACCCCGACCGCGAGGGCGAGGCGATTGCCTGGCATCTGATCGCGGCCACCGACATGGACGAGAGCCGGGCGAAGCGGGTCGTCTTCCACGAAATTACGCAGCCTGCCATTCAGGAGGCCTTCGCGCACCCGCGCAGCCTGGATATGAGCCTGGTGAATGCCCAGCAGGCGCGCCGCATCCTCGACCGGCTGGTGGGTTATAACATCACCGAACTGCTGTGGGAGAAGGTTCGCAACCAGCTTTCCGCCGGGCGCGTGCAGAGCATTGCAGTGCGCATGGTCGTTGACCGCGAACGGGAGATCGAAGCCTTCACGCCGGAAGAATACTGGACGCTGGACGCCCGGCTGCAAAAACAGGTCGCCAACGGCAAAGACGCCGACCGATCTTTTGTGGCGCGGCTGATTAAGTTCAAAGGCGAAGAGGTCGCCTTCGGGCGGGAAGGCGACGTGCGCCCTCACCTGAACGTACTGGAAAGCAGCCGGTACCGCGTGAGCGATGTTAAACGCGGCACACGCCAGCGCCGCCCGTCTGCGCCGTTTACCACCAGCACACTCCAGCAGGAAGCCTCGCGCCGGCTGGGTTTTACCGCCCGCCGCACCATGACGGTCGCGCAGCAGCTTTATGAGGGCATAGACATCGGCAACGGCGGCGAAGTCGGTCTGATTACCTACATGCGTACCGACAGCCCGCAGGTTTCCAGCCAGGCACAGACCGAGGCGAAGGACTTCATCCACAGCCGTTTTGGCGCGCAGTTCCACCCGCCCACCCCGCCGGTCTACCAGACGCGGGCGAAAGGCGCCCAGGAAGCCCACGAGGCCATCCGCCCCACCAGCGTCCTGCGCGAGCCGGATCGCATCAAAGGCCATCTGACACGCGACCAGTTCCGCCTGTACCAGTTGATCTGGCAGCGGTTCGTCGCCAGCCAGATGTCCAACGCCGTTTACGATACGCTGCGGGTGGAGATCACCGCCGGGACGAGCAGCGGCGACATGCCGTATCTGTTCCGCGTCTCCGGCAGCACCATCAGGTTCCCCGGCTTCCTGGCGCTGTATGAAGACGCCCGCGACGAAGATCTTGAACCGGATGAGGACGAAGGGCGCATCCTGCCGGAACTGGCGGTTGGCGACCTGCTGGACTTGCTGAAGCTGCTGCCGGAACAGCACTTCACACAGCCGCCGCCGCGTTATACCGAAGCCAGCCTGGTACGAACACTGGAGGAATACGGCATTGGCCGCCCCAGCACCTACGCGCCGACCATGAAAACCATCGAAGACCGGGAGTACATCGAGAAGCAGGACAAGCGCCTGGTGCCAACCGAAACCGGCAAAATCGTCAACGACCTGCTGGTGAAGTTTTTCCCGGACATTATGGATTACCGCTTCACCGCCCGCATGGAAGACCGGCTTGACGACATCGCCGACGGCAACCAGGAATGGCGGCCCATGCTGCGGGAATTTTACGAGCCGTTTGAAAAGCAGATCAAGATCGCCCAGGAGAGTATGCCGGCCTTGCAGCAGGAAGAAGCCATCGGGCGCAACTGCCCGGAGTCCGGCCATCCCCTGGTGGTGCGTTATGGGCGCTTTGGTAAATTCATCGGCTGCTCGAACTACCCGGAGTGCCGCTATACCGAACCCTGGCTGGAACGCACAGGTGTCGTTTGCCCGGTGTGCGGCAAAACACATGGCGGCGAAATCATCGTGCGCAAATCCCGCCGGGGGCGCACTTTCTACGGCTGCTCGCGTTATCCCGACTGCAACTATACCAGCTGGAAGCGCCCCCTCATCCGCCCCTGCCCGAACTGCGGCGGGCTGCTGGTGGAGCAGAACAAGACAACCGCCCAGTGTACCGTCTGTAACCATACCTTCCAGATGGATGAACTGGGGGAAAGTACGGCAGAGCCGGCTTAGTCCTCATGTCCTGTTGTACGGTTGATTTTTACATTGGCAAAATGTACTGTACAATAGACGTAGCTTAAACCGGGATATTACGGCATCCGAACGAAAGGCGGCAATCTATGGTGGGCAAAATCCGAAGTACGATCACCGGCTTATGGCCGGTTCTAAAGCCCTACATCCCCAAGCCTCGGCAGCTCTTCATCGTTGTGCTGGCCTTTCTGATCGGCCTTGTCTGGTCTTACGCGCTCGATCCGGTTGTTTTTTACGACGCCGACCCCAGCAAACTGGCGCAGAGCTGGCAGGAACAGTGGGTAAAGCTCGTGGCCGAAAGCTACGACCTGTACTCCCGCAGCGGGCAGTCCAATGAACAGATTGATCAGAATACGATTATCCTGCTGCGCGCCGTAGACGACCCCCAGGCGATTGTCAGTAAACTTGGCCTGACGCAGATTCAGGACCTGGCCGCGCAGGCCCAGGCGAACGCGCCCGCCGCGCCCCAACCGAGTTTGCTGGGCAGCATCCGCCCCTGGATTCTGGGGTCGGTGGTGCTGGTCGTCGTGGCAATCATCAGCTCGCTGCTGTATGGTTTTTACATCAACCCGATGGTGGTCGAGCCGGTGCGCCGTTCCATCCGCCGCCGCCGCAGCGGTCAAAAAGGCCCTGGCGCGACGCAGGTCGAGGTGGATGCCATCAAACGTTCCCGCGAGATGGCACAGCAGCTTGCAAAGGAAGATGCTGCCGCCCCTGCCACCAGCTTTGGCCCGCCGGTGACTCGCCATGTTTCGATGTACTTCCCCGGACGTTCGTTTGACGATTCGTTCGCCATCGAAGACACGAAAAACGATGACGAGTTTTTGGGCGAATGCGGCGCGGTTATTTCCGAAACGATCGGCGTGGGCGAGCAGGAAAAGGTGGCCGCCATCGAAGTCTGGCTGTTCGACAAGGACGATTTTGTCCGCACGCTCACCGGCGTTTTCGCTTCCGAGTATGCCTTCAACGACCCCGCTATTCGCTCCAAACTTGACCCGAAGGGGCAGGTTGTCCTGGCGCAGCCGGGGGGAACGCTCACGCTGGAAACCAACACGCTGCGGATGCAGGCGCGCATCGTGGACATGACCTACGGCACCGGGCCGCTGCCCGCCAACAGCTACTTCGAAAAGCTGACCGTCGAACTGCAAACCTGGCGTAAAGATGGCACGGCACAGCCGGTCGCCAGTGTGCCGGTGGCCGCGCCTGCTGCCATGCCAAGCTACACACCGCCTCCCGCCGCCGCGCCAACCTTCACCCCGCCGCCGATGCCCAGCGC
The DNA here is from genome assembly GCA_013388735.1 of Chloroflexota bacterium. GTDB lineage: Bacteria > Chloroflexota > Anaerolineae > Aggregatilineales > Phototrophicaceae > CFX2. The sequence continues at coordinate 9,436 of JACAES010000157.1, forward strand.
GCCGCTCCCGACCTACACACCGCCCGCCGCGCCGCCAACCACGCCGCCGCCCGTTTATGGCGGCAGCATCACGCCGTTAAAGCCCCCACCCATGCAACCGCCGCCGTCGCCGCCCGTGCGCGACGATGACCCCTTCGGCGGCACGGGGGACTGGACACCCATCGGCTGACGAAACGAAAACGCCCCTGCATAAACTGCCGGGGCGTTTTTTTGATAGCGAACGCGGCGACCTATTTAATCCGCTTAATCTTAAAAATCAGCTCGCCGGAAGGCGTCGCTACGCGCACCTTATCGCCCTTGCGATGCCCCAGCAGCGCGCCACCAATCGGGCTTTCGTGCGAGATTTTACGCTCACGCGGGTTGGCCTCGGCTGGCCCGACGATTTTGTAGGTTTCGTCCTCGTCGCCACCGTCCTCGACAATCGTCACTTCCGAACCAATCCGCACTTCATCCGATTTGCCATCGTTAGAGATTAAAACCGCCGAACGAAGTACATTCTCCAGATATTGGATTCGGCCTTCCATAAAAGCCTGCTGCTCTTTCGCGTCGTGATAATCCGCGTTTTCTTTCAAATCCCCCTGGGAAACCGCTTCCTTGAGTTTAAGCGCCAGTTCCGGGCGGCGAACTTTGAGCAGTTCATCCAGTTCGCGTTCTAATTCCGCTTTGCCTTCTGGAGTCAGATAGATCTGTTCGGGCATAAATATCACCTCATCACTACTTGGTCAATTCATTAAAAGTTTTGGCGGTCAGCTACAATTGAGCCGGTTCGCGGCGGGCGCTTGCCAGCGCCAGCACATTATGGCGATGAAGCTGCGGCGCAGCGCCATTCAGCAGAATGCGGCTTTTGCCACACTGTTCAATACTAATCGCTTCCAGCGCCTTGTCCGGCGCGGCCTCCACCAGCGCCATATCCACCGCAGCCCGCAGCTTGTACAGATAATCCAGATCTTCGGCGATCTTTTCTTCTACTTCGCCCCGCAGGATGATTTCGCCATGACCCTGAACCACGTTCTCGTAGTTGTTGTTTCGCAGCCGGTTGAGCGACTCGACAAAATCATCATAACTGCCGTCCACGAAATACGGAATGGGCATCAGTGTATCGGCGGCGAACAGGGTGCGGTCTTCCTTCACCAGGCACACAATCGAATCCGGGCTGTGGCCGGGCGTTGACCAGAACTGGAGCGTTTTGTTGCCCAGGTGCAAACTCATCATCCCGCCCTCGAACACCATATCCGGCAGCACCAGCGACACCTCGCGCAGTTCCGGCGCAGTCAGTTTCGCCTGCTCCAGGCTTTGACGCCCGCGTTTGTCCAGCAGTTCCCGGCAGATCGCATGGCCGATCACCCGCGCGCCCTCAAAAAAGCACGTCCCGGTGGTATGGTCGGCATGGAAGTGTGTATTCACCACGTACCGGACGGTCGTGCCAAGACGGGTTTCGACAAAACGTTTGATGAGCCGTGTTTCTTCGGGATAGGCCAGGGTATCAATAACGACCGCCCCTTGACTGGTCACCACCACGCCGGCTGTGACCTGCACATAGAGATCACTGGTGAATACATAAATATCGTCGGCAACACGTTCTCGCTGCATGATGGCTTAACACGGGCATAAACAACAGACGGTGGAAGGTCAGTATAGTTATTCAGAAGCAGAAAATCAAGATTTGAACCTCGACTGCCGATTCATTCCACGCTGCGGCAGAGAGCGCCTAAAACGGAACCGGCTTTCGCCCGCTGATACTGCGTCTTTTGTGCCGCTGCGATGAAACCTCCAGACGATGGACGAGCCAGAGACCGCTAAACGCCAGCAAAGTCATCACCAGCACCATAAAATGCGCATCATCATAACGCCGTGCCTGCACGGCATCATAGATCGCCAGCGGCAGGGTTTGGGTGCGTCCCGGAATGTTGCCCGCGACCATCACCGTCGCGCCAAATTCACCAAGCGCGCGTGCTGCACTCAGAATTAATCCTGCCAGAATGCCGCGCCGCGCCAGCGGAAGCGTGATAGACCACCAGATCCGCCATTCCCCTGCCCCGTCTACCCGCGCTGCATCCTCGATTTCAGGTTCAACTTCTTCAAACGCCGCGCGCGCCGTCTGAACCATCAACGGCAGCCCAACCACCATTGAGGCAAATGCTGCCGCCTGCCAGGTGAACAGCAGATCAATATGCAGCACTTCAAAGACAAAACTTCCCCGCCCCAGCACGAACAGCAGATAGTAACCGACGACGGTCGGCGGCAGCACCAGCGGCAGATAAATCACCGTCTCCAAAATCAGCTTGCCGGGGAAAACAGCACGCGCCAGCAGCAGCGCCAGCGCCAATCCAATGGCGAGAATCCCTATCATTGCAGTGCCGGTGACTTGCACAGAAAGCCAGAAGGGCTGCCAGTTCATCGAATCGGTTCTTCCCCTGGCAGGATGAACCCGTAACGGCGCATGATCTCACGCCCGGCTTCGCTGTTCACAAAGACGGCGAACTGCCGGGCCTGCGCCTCGTGTCTCGTGCTGCTGACCACCGCTAACGCTTGATTCAGCGGATTATGCAGTTCTCCGGGAATTAGCACGAAACGCCCGCCGTCACCCGCCGCAACACTTAACGACAGCGCGGCCAGGGCGACATCAACATTACCCGTCTCGGCGTACTGCATGGTCTGGGCGACGTTCTCGCCTAGGATGAGCCTGGGCTGTAAAGCGTCCCACAAACCGGCGGAAATAAGAGCCTCGCGTGCCGCAACCCCATAGGGCGCATGTTCAGGATTAGCGATGGCGATTCGTTTCACCGTTTCCTGAGTCAGATCATCCAGGCTTGCGAATGTCAATGGGCTGTCGGCGCGCGTCCAGATGGTCAGGCGTCCCTGGGCATAAAGGGCGATTGTATCCGGGATAACCAAGCCGGCCTGCTCCAGTTCGTTGATATAGGACTGGTTAGCCGCCGCGAATACATCTACAGGAGCGCCCTGCTCAATCTGCTGGGTAAGCTGCCCTGTGGAGCCGAAGCTGAACGTCACCCCTATGCCCGTTTGCCGAGTGAACAACGCGCCTAATTCCTCAAACGCCGGCGTCAGATCGGCTGCCGCAGCTACCGTCAGTATAACTCCGGCAGAGGAATTAACCTCGGCGGCCTGTCCCGATGCTGCCGCAGACGAATCGACAAGCGCGGCAGTCGTCGCGCCGCCCGCACAGGATGTCAGGAAAAACACCGCCAATATGAGACCAACAAAACGATGCCTCTTTATCAATGGTGAATCCTTCCCTGTAAAGGTTTTTTCGATACGATCTCGCGCAATCGCGGCAGCTACTCTATCATGGAATAGTTCGGGCGGCAAGATTTGAGGTTTTCAAACCTGTCGGCGCCGCGATTTGACCCCTGGGCTATTGTGATGCGGCACAACCCGGATAAAATCAAATATGAATGAGTTTCATACAGAATAGGCGCTTTAAGAAAGGAAACCACATCATGAGGAACCACTTTTTACGAATGGCGGCCATCCTCTTTATTCTGGCCGTCGCGTTCACCGGCACACAGGCGAAAACCCAGCCGGTTTTTCGCATCGGCGTGCTGGACGACGCATTCGGCCCGATCAGCAAGGGCGCGTGGCTGGCGGTCGAGGCGATCAATATGGCCGGCGGCATCCAGGGCGCGGACGGCACATTTTTCCGTCTGGAGCTGGTCATCCAGCCGGCGAGCAGCCTGGAAACGTCGGTCGCCAATCTCAACCAGGCCGCCATCATCGCGGCGTTGGGGCCGGAGAGCAACGAGGCCGTCCTAAGCAACCTCGCCCTGCTCCAACGGCTTAACGTTCCCCTGCTGACGCCGGCGATGGTGGACACACTGCTGACCTCGGACACATCAGGCCGGCTGCTGCGGATGCGTGCCGCCGAAGTGCTGCGCGGGCGGGCGCTGGCCGACTACCTCATCACCGATTTGCAGGTGCGGCGTATCGCCACCGTCCAGCTTGGTTTTGATATTGACGTGACCGCCGGCGTGATCGGCTTTTCCGAAGCCGCCCGCGCCCTGGGCGTCACCACACAGCCTGCGCTGCAAGTTCAGAACCCCGCCGGTAACGCCGCGATCATCTCCCAACTGATCGGCGCGAACCCGGAGATCATCGTCATCTACGGCCATCCAACCCAGGCAGGGCCATTTTACGAAAGCCTGCGCGCGGCAGGCTGGTCTGGCCTGGCCGCCTATACCGATGCCGATGCGCCGGCCTTCAGTGAGGCGGTATCGGCGGAAAATATCGGCGGACTCGTTTCCGTGACCACCTGGCCGCTTACCGCGACCGACCCCGCCAGCACCGACTTCCGCGACCGTTACATCTTCGCCTTCGCCGAAGTGCCGAACCCCATTGCAGCGGCCAGCTACGACGCCGTGTATTTGCTGGCAGAAGCCATCCGACGCCCCGGCGAACTGCTGACCAACCTGCTGCAACTGGATAACATCCAGGGTGTGCAGGGCAGCCTGCGTCCGGCGCAGCTTTCGCGCGGCGAAACCAGCAGCAACGTCGCCATCGTGCAGCTCAACGACTTCGGCGCGCCGCAGCTTCTGGCGCGTTTTGAAGCCGGCCAGCAGATTCCGCTTGACCAGGCCGTCGCACGGCCCACCCCCACCCCCGCCGCGACTCCCACCCCGCAGGGTGTCGTCGCTACCATTACGCGGGCGGTTCAGAACGTCCGCAGCGGGCCGGAGCTGAACTACGACGTGATCGGCCAGCTCAGCCAGGGCGAGCAGGTGCAGGTGATCGGCGCGAATATTGACTTTTCATGGCTGGTGATCGAGTTTCGCGGCCAGCAGGGCTGGATTTCGCGCAGCATCCTGGACACCTTTGGCAGCCTGAACACACTGCCCATCGTCAACCCGCCGCCGACGCCCACGCCGGCCCCCAGCCCAACCGCCCCGCCGCTGCCCGATATTGTCCTCGATTCGGCTTTCGTCACACCATCGCCCATCATCCCGAACGCTTTGTTCACGGTCAGCGTCTCGGTGCGAAACGCAGGCGGTGCGAACGCCGGGCAGTTCGCTATCGCAGCCAACTTCCCGCCTAACAACATTTTTGCGTCCGCCATCGTGCCGGGGCTGGCCGCCGGGCAGATCGCCACCGTCAACCTGACCGGGACGCTTGCTAACACAGGTTTCTACGCCGTCACCATCGTGGGCGACCTGAACAGCGAAGTGCAGGAATTAGATGAAAACAATAACCTGCTCAACTTCAGCTACACCATCAACAAACCGGTCATCCGCCAGGCTTCTCAGCTGCTCAACTCCGGTGACACGCTTGACCTGGAAGGTAACGCCGTCCAGGGTGACGTCAACTGGGACGCCGGAACCGGCCTGCTGAACGCGATCTTCGGGGCAAAAATCGCCATCATCCCCAACGCCAATCTGAACACCATGCACTACGATCTGATTGACCCGAACATCGTCAACCAGGTTTCGATACCGGCGGGCAGTCTCGTGCCGGGGGTGGTCATCGGCATCCTGACCGCCGACGGCAACCGGGGCGCTATGCGCGTGGATAACCTGGCGAACAACCAGCTTTCGCTGACGTTCGTGGTCTACCAGAACTGACCGTATCACAACCAGCAGGGGGCGGGGCCGGCGGCCCCGTCCCTACTTCAGTTTCACGTCCAGCCAGGTGGTGCGGTTGCTGTAGATGTAGACGATCTGTTGGAAGCGCAGCCGCCCGTTTTCGCTCACCGTCACTTCGTAATAATTGGCGGGCAGGTCGCCCAGAACGAAGTTTTCATTGAAGGTTGAGTCCGGGTTGACCGTATTATCGGCATAGGAAAAGGCATAACGGCTGATGTCGGTGGATTTGACCTGAAGCGTCACGTCGTACAGGCGCGCGCCGCCGGCGTCCGTGACCACCCCGGCCAGCGTGCCATACCCCGGATACGGGTAAATCCACAGTTCGGGGTTACGAGTCGAACGGTAATCGCTGGGGTCGCCCACGCGCACTTCAAAATGCAGATGCGGCCCAAAAGCCACGCCGCTGTCGCCCACGCTGCCGATCTGGTCGCCCTGTTTGACCATCTGTCCGATCTGCACGTCCACCCGCTGCATATGGCCGTAAAGTGAGAAAACCGGCTGACCTTCCGGCGACTGGAAAGCGTGCTGAATCACCACCAGATTGCCATAGTACGTATTCGACGGCCCATAACGCACTGCATTATCGTCGCCGGCATAAACCACCACGCCGTCGGCGGCGGCCAGAATCGGCGTCCCACGCGGGTTTTCCATATCCACGCCCAGATGCACCTGAAGCCGCCCACCGGACGTATTACCATAGGGATACGTGCGCGCCACCCAGTTCGCGCCACTGTCAGAGATAGGCCGCCGCAGGCGATAATGATCGGCGATCTGCGAAGCCGGGTCAGGCGGCGGTGCCGTCCAGGTCGGCACGGGCGTATTGTTGGGGTCATCTGCCGGATCGGTCGGTGTGGCCGAAGCAATCGGCGTGAACGTCAGCGTCGGCGCGGGCGTCAGCGTGGCCGTCGGTGTCGGCGTAATGGTCGGCGTCAGCGTCAGGGTCGGCGTGGGGCTGGGCGTAAATGTAGCCGTCGGCGGCAGCGTAGGCGTCCGGCTGGGCAGCGGGTCAGCGGTCGGCACCAGCGTCGCCACCTGCCCAACGGCACCAACCGGGTTAGCGGGCGGCACGGTCGCTGCGAACGGCGTGACCTGCGGTTTCGGCGCGCAGGCAGCCACCAACAGCACAAGCAGCAGTTTTACGGATCGTTTTATCATGAATTACAGATCATCATCCTCGAAGAATACGGGGGGAGTGGTCGGGCGCGGCGGCGCGACAGAAACGGGTGGTTTCACCAGCCCGGTCAGCGCCTCCTCATCAATTTCCTGCCCGTTGAACTGCCGGTACAGCGCCGGGTTTTCAATCGGGTCAACGGCGTAACGCCAGCGCCGGCTGCCGACCTCGCGCAGCACCGAGCGGCATTCCGTGCAGCGCACGATTCGCCGCCCGCGCGGGATGCCCAGAAACCGTTCCGTCCGCGTTTCGACGGTTAACTCGCCCCGCCCGCACACCGGACACCGGCTGACCACAAACCCGCCGGCGTAACGCTCCAGATCGCGCAGCCCCAGCCAATACAGCCCGGCATAACCCAGCACCAGCAGCAGCCCCGCGCCCCCGACGACCGCCTCCAGCGGCAGCCCGTCGCCCGGCGGCGTGACCATCTGCGGCGGAGCGCCTTCGGTCGGCAGCACCACCGGCACAACCGGCGTATCGGTTGCCGTCGGCACAGGTGTATCTGTCGGGCGCGGCGTGTGCGTCAGCGTCGGCGTATCCGTCGCCGTCGGCACAGGCGTATCCGTCGGGCGCGGCGTGTGCGTCAGCGTCGGCGTATCCGTCGCCGTCGGCACAGGCGTATCCGTCGGGCGCGGCGTGTGCGTCAGCGTCGGCGTATCCGTCGCCGTCGGCACAGGTGTATCCGTCGGGCGCGGCG
>JACAES010000189.1 GCA_013388735.1 Chloroflexota bacterium
ACTCAACGATTTCCACCTCACTGGGGACAGGCGCATCGGGTAACCGGGCTGCGTGTGCCTTGACCCAGTTGGCGACACTCTGGTGATTGACCCTCAACGTCCGCGCAATCCGGCGCAGGTTCATTCCATCGACATACAGTTTGACCGCTTCCAGCCGAGTAGCGTCATCGTAACCTTTCGGTTTTGGTTCAGGCGTGTAGGCGCGACGACAGCGGCGACACAACCAGCGTTGTGTCCCAGACGGATTCAATCCGTTTTTGACTTGTCCTTCAGTGGATTGGCAATAGGGACATGTATTCATGCATCTATTTTACCATCTGTTTATATTTAGACACTCCCTTATTGTGTCACCCTTCACACCAAGATGAACACTCCCAGACTGATGAGTACAGCAAGGCTGTACAAGGCACTTTGAAATGAAAGTTGATTTGACGATGAACGATCTCCCAATAGAGCAGCAACACGCTCGGAACTCACCGTAAATCCGACAACAGCTGTTTTACCCAGAAGCGCTGCTGTAGAGGGTGGCATCGTGAGCAGTAGGTGTAATGCCCCTGCCAACGCCGCTTTGCCAACCTGCTGAATGGCGTACTGATCCGCTTTCATTTCCAGGTCAGTTGTGAAACGGTCATAAAGGCGCTGCGAGATAGGCAAAAAGAAGAATGTTCGGCTCAACACCGATCCGATGAGAATACGCAGCGGGTCAAATTGACGACGGTGATATTCTTCATGCGATAGTGCAGCTTTCAACTGTTCCTGCGAGAGCAAATCCATTAACCCCATACTCAAGCAAATGCGGGGTTTGAAAAAGCCGAAGCAGAGCGCAAACGGCTCCTCGGTAGGAAGAAAGAGCATTTTGGAGGGGGCGATCTCAAGTTCATCGACGACGGTTTGAAGTCGTGAAGGCAGCCTGACTGATGCAAAGTAGAACATTCGCCTAGTGAACTGCATCGTGCGCCAAAGCTGGAGAAAAAACGCCATCAGGGTATTGACAGCGAGAAGCGTTATAACAGCAAGCAATTTTAGGGTTACAAATTCAGGGTGATACAGCGGCAGCATCAAACAAAGCAGAACACATGGGATGGAAAAGATCAGCAGGATTGGCAGTAAGTTAGGCGGGAACTCAGCTTTGTTCATCGGTGTTCGACCCTGTTTCACGCGCTAACTCTGCCAATCGCGCAAGCTGTTCCGGGTCAATTTCATCCAACTCTTTGAGAAATTGAGCGACAGCAACATCTCCAAAATCCCGAAGCAGGGTTCGTACCGCCTCTCCTACAGCAGCAGCTTCCGCTTCTTCGCGTGAATGGACGGCGCGATACAGATAGGCTTTACCCTGCCTCTCAGTCGTTAGCCATCCCTTTTCGGTCAGGCGGTTCATCACCGTCATCACCGAAGTATAAGCCAATGCGCGCCCCTGTTCGTTGAGTGCTGCCACGATGTCTGACACGTTGGCTTGTTCACGCATCCAAATAACTTCCATGACAGCCAGTTCCAATTCACCCAGAAACTTGCGTAAGCCGTCACCCGCTTTTTGGTTTACAGGATAAGGTTTCGGTGGCATTTCATATCCTTCCACTTGTGCCAAGTATAGCTTTAAACCACTTAACTTCAAGTCACTTGACATTATTTTTAGAATAGCCTAAACTACTACGCAACTGTAGTAAAACATCAAAATTTGGAGGGGCGAATAATATGAATCAACGATTGCAGCAGCTTGTATCGAGGCGAGGTTTTCTTGGCCTCAGCATCGGTGGCGCTGCCAGTGTGATTGGCGCGAGTCTGTTAGGTCGGGGAGCGAAGGCACAAGACGCAACCGCTGAACCCACTACTATGCCCGGGATGACCCACAGCGGTGAAGGGAGCGGACACAACGCCATGATGCGTGAAATGCTGGTTGGCGCAGTTGACCACGAGCGCAATGGGTTTGACCCCATGCAGATGCTGGTGGACTGGGATTATGGCACGATTGCGGGTGAGACAGACGAGGGTCGTCCCATCCGCGAATATGATATTTCGGCGGGGGACATCGAGATTGAAATCGCACCGGGCATTTTCTTTCCTGCCTGGGCGTACAATGGGCGTGTGCCAGGTCCGAGTATCCGCTGTGCTGAAGGCGATCACCTCCGTATCAATTTTGCAAACTTCGGCGCTCATCCTCACACAATGCACTTTCACGGCTTTCATCCAGCAGAGATGGACGGTGTAGACGGGGAATATCGCGGGGCAATCGCACCGGGCGAAAGTTTCACTTACGAATTTGATGCCGATCCCTTCGGTTGCCACCTGTATCACTGCCATGCTGCTCCGCTGAAGCGTCATATTCACAAAGGCATGTATGGCGCATTCATTGTTGACCCGCCCGGAGGTCGTCCTCCGGCGCGTGAATTGATGATGATGATGAATGCCTTTGATACCAACTTCGACGCAGCCAATGAGATTTACGCGGTCAATACGGTTGGACATGAGTTTATGCGCCGCCCAATTCCTATCAAGGTCGGAGAACTGGTTCGCATCTATCTCATCAACATTATTGAGTTCGACCTCATCAACAGTTTTCACCTGCACGCCCATTTCTTCGATTACTACGATACAGGCACGACGCTGCAACCCACGCTGCGAATGGTAGACACCATCATGCAAGCGCAGGGGCAGCGCGGTATTCTGGAATTTCGCCCGCGCTATCCGGGTCGCTATATGTTTCATGCTCATGTCAGCGAGTTTGCGGAACTGGGCTGGATGGGCTTTTTCAATGCTGTCAATGAAGCCGATTACGGGGCAGCATTAGCCGAAGTCGGATTGAATGATGAGTGGGACTTCAAAAGTATGAACGGCAGAACTGTGCGCCAGCCGGAGGTGAGCTAAGATGACAACCCAAACCACGCCACAAACCCCCTCTGAATCTGAGCCACAGGGTCTATCCGGCGCAGCATGGCTGCTGGCGCTCGTGCCGCTGATTTTGCTGGGTGTCGTGTTGACTTATCTCGTCGCCACTGGCGGCGGTCTGACGGAACTGGCGGGTCCGCCCGTCGAGCAAGTGTCCATTCAACGAATGGTGCTGCCAGAACCGGGCATTATTCAAGTCGAAGTCGTCAACGACGGTCCGCAGACGGTGACTATTCCGCAGGTGCAGGTGGACGATGCTTACTTCATGTTTGAGGCCAATCCTTCCACCACCATCCCCCGTTTTGGTCGATCCACCTTTACGATTTACTATCCCTGGGTCGAGGAAGAAGCCCATCTGATCGTGCTGGTCTCGTCCCTCGGAACGCTGTTTGAGGGTGAAGTTCCGGTTGCCGTCGAAACCCCACAGATTTCAACGAACCTCTTCCTGCAATTTGGATTGGTCGGCTTGTATGTCGGTATCGTCCCGGTTGGGTTGGGCATGTTGTGGTATCCCTTCATGCGCCGCCTGAGCCGACAGGCGATGAACTTTATCCTCGCCTTGACCGTCGGACTGCTGGTTTACCTGGCAATTGGCACATGGCTGGATGCCAATGAATTTGCGGCGGAACTGCCTGCGTTCTGGCAAGGTATCCCGATGGTGCTGTTTATCGCACTGATTACGCTCGGTGTTCTCCTAGCCGTCGGGAGCGTCCGCCGGGGGACAGAAAGCACCCCGCTTGGGATTGCCTATCGAATCGCATTTGGGATTGGCTTACATAACCTGGGTGAAGGGTTGGCGATTGGCGCGGCATTTGCCTCTGGTGAAGCGGCGCTCGGCACATTCCTCATTCTGGGCTTCACCCTGCACAACATCACCGAAGGCGTGGGTATCGCCGCCCCGATTGTGCGGAACAATCCCGGGCTTAGACACTTCGCGCTGCTGCTGTTGATCGCGGGTGGTCCTGCCGTTCTCGGTACATGGATCGGCGGTTTCGCCTTTAACCCGGTGTTGGCGACGATCTTCCTGGCAATAGGCGTGGGCGCAATCCTGCAAGTGGTCTGGGAAGTCGGCAAACTGGTGGCGCGAGATACCGAACGACTGGGTTTGCCACTGGTCAACTGGGTCAATCTGAGCGGATTGGTTGCGGGTTTGGCACTGATGTACTTCACCGCCTTTATGGTCAAGTTCTAAGAGGATGGGTCGAGTAACATGACACAGACGAATGCGATGAAAACGGCTGCATCACAGCGGGTAGACCCTGTGGAAGATAAGCCGCAGGGTATGAGAAGGATTGCCGGGCGAAAGGGACTATGGCTGATTGCCGCTGCTGCGATCATCACCATTGGAATGTTGGCAGCGGGGGTGGCTTACCTTTGGTTTTCCGGCGGATCGGGTCAGCCCAGCCAGATGACAGCAGCTCCCGCTTTAATCCTTCAGCCGGACGATACCCGTACCCTCTTTCATCTTGCTGCGAGTGAGTCCGAAGTGCGTTTCGTGATTGATGAAACGCTGCTGGGCAATCCCAAAACGGTTGTCGGTGTCACGAATGAAGTCGCGGGTGATTTACTGGTGGATTTTGAACAGCCCGCGAACTCACAACTTGGCACGATCCGTATCAACGTGCGGACACTGGAAACGGATAACGAATTCCGTACTCGCGCGCTGCGTGGACAAATCTTGCAGGCAGATCAGACTGAGTTTGAATTCGCCGAGTTTACACCGCTCACGTTGAGTGGTTTACCCGATACAGTAGAGGCGGGCGACTCATTTGACTTTCAGATCAGCGGTAGTCTCACCGTACATGGGGTGACACGCGAAGTCACTTTTGACGCGACGCTCACAGTGATCAGCGCAGCCCGGCTTGAAGGCAGTGCTTCTACCGTCGTGCTGTATCGGGATTTCGGAATGACGATCCCGGAAGCGCCGGGCGTTGCGAATGTCGCGGACGAAGTGAGGCTGGAAATTGACTTCACCGCCACTGCATCAGAAGGCTGATGATCGTTCTGAGTAGATAGGACTGGTGATGGTCACGATCCGCACGAGGAATGCGGAGTCCCAATCCGTGCAGGATTTCCTGAAAGCGGTCTACACGCTCCAGCAACAAATGGAGCGTGTCTCCACCAATGCACTGGCAGAAGTGTTAGCCATTTCAGCGCCATCCGTCACCGATATGGCGCATCGCCTGATGCTGGCTGAACTGGTGAACTACGAAAAGTATCGCGGTGTGCGGTTGACGGAAACAGGCGAACGTGAAGCGCTGCGGGTGATTCGGCGGCATCGGCTGATTGAACTGTATCTGGTCACGGATTTGGGTTACGCACTGCATGAAGTTCATGAGGAAGCAGAACAACTCGAACATGCAGTTTCAGATCGCTTTGTCGCTGCGCTCGTCGAGAAACTTAATCATCCAATCCTTGATCCTCATGGGGAAGTCATTCCGGGAATTGATGGGACTTGTCACTATCGAGAACTGCACACCCTGACTCAGTTCCCTATCGGTATTAAGGCGAAAGTCGCCTGTCTTAACTCAAACAACCCTGAAATCCTTCAGCATCTTATGGATAAAGGCTTTACATTAGGATCGCAGGTCGAGATCATCATACGGGATCCATTTGAGGGTCCGCTTACGGTTCTGATTGACGGCAAAACGGCGATGGTAGGTTACACCGTCGCCACTTATATCTCAGTCGAACAAGACAAAGGAGCAGATAAATGAAGCAAGTTCGCGGTCTGTTGATGCTTATGTTGATCCTCGTGGCGCTGGTCTATTCGCCAGTCTCCGCCCATGAGGGACGCGAAGTCGGAGAGTATACCCTTGAAATTGGCTGGCGCGAGGAGCCTGCCTACACGGGTTTGATGAACGGTCCAGAAATTACCGTTAATCGGCACGGGGGTGAAGACGACCATGATGAGGGAGCAGCAACCCCTGAAGCCGAAGGCGACCATGCCAATACAGGCGAGGACGATCATGCCGAGGAAAGCACAGGGGTCACAGGGTTAGAAGACACACTGCAAATCGAAGTCACCTTCGGGCCTGCATCCAAAACCTTGTCTCTGCGTCCGGTGCGTAATGAACCGGGTCATTATACTGCCGACCTGATCCCAATGCGTCCCGGCGATTATACGTTCCGGGTATTTGGCACGATTGAAGGGGTCGAAATTGACGAGACCTTCTCGGCAGCTGATGGTCAGTTTAGTACCGTTGAGCCGCTTGAGGACATTCAGTTCCCCTGGTCAGGCTGATAGCGGAGACATCTTGAGTAACTTGATTATAGCTTGACCTTTCGCTATATTAGTCTTTCCTGAGAGGAAAAAAAGCTATTCAGCAGTTTAAATCAAGCTGCTGCTGTATGAGAACTTTAGCTTCCATCAGTCAAAGAGTCACCACTATCATCAGCCTGATAGTACCAAAGAGAAAATAGTATAAAATTGTAATATACTTAATATTATTAAAGTTGAACTTGCTGCTTATTATTTAGAAAGACGTAAATCACAAACCTTTCCTACTCTTAAAATTTCGTGGGTAGAGGGCAAACGGATTGCAGATCCATCTGCTCACCAGGTAAATCGCTTATTTGAAAGCCTAGTAAAAACAGCTCGACCGGGAAATTAACCTGTACCTCGATGCCATTCCCAACTGGCTGACGACCATCAGTGGGATTGGCCGCATCCTCGCCGCTGTATTCCTGGGTGAGATTGGCGACATTCGCCGGTTTCAAAATGCCAAAGCGCTGGTGGCTTATGCAGGCATGGATCCGAGTGTGATCCAGAGTGGGAAGTTCACGGCGAAAAAAGCACATCTCTCCAAGCGTGGTTCCACCCATCTGCGGCGTGCCATCTGGCTGGCTGCCGCTGCTGCGATGCGCAGTGATGAGGCGCTCACAGCCTTGCACGAGAAGAAGCTGGCCGAAGGCAAACCCTTTCACGTCGCGCTGGGCGCGGTGGCAAACAAACTGCTGCACATCATCTAGCTGTACTGAGGGATAACAAACCGTATTATTCTCCCTCCCCCGTGCGGGCTGTTGTGGCTGCTTGAACACCGCTCGCGGACGCGCTTTTTGCATATTCCGTTTTCAGCATCCGGTCGAGGCTTTCGGTGCGGACGAACAGCCACCGTAGCACGGCGCGCACGCACGTCCAGCCGCAAGCGGCTGCTGCTCGGATTTTGCTCCGGGCTTGTGCCGCTGCGCTCACCGCAAAATCCGGCAGGGACAAGCCGACGTGCGCTTTACCGCGCCGTGCTGTTAGGGTGGCGTTCCGCACCTTAAAAACCTTCGACCAAGCCAGATGCCGTTACGGGTGGATTGCAAAGCTCCCCATGGCGCTGCGGATTATACGCAGCAGAAGCCCTAACGAACGGCAGATGGTTGGAAGATATATCCTCCTCCCCGCAATCCGGCGGGGTATGACCGATGGTCGCGAACTGCGGTGAGCTACAAGAAGCCGCGTCGGAAAGACCTCTGAACATTGACTGGAGCACCGCCAGAGGTGCTGCCAGTTGGTCACGTTCGGGCCGCAACCGGTCATCATAGAGGAGTTCTGTGCTTTGGATTTCAATGGGGTTGCACTTGACAACCCTATAGCTAGCTTAACAAATCATCGACCGAGCCTGATGCTGCTACGGGTGGATTGCAAAGCTCTGTGGCGCTGCGGATTATACGCAGCAGAAGCCCTAACGAGCGGCAGCAAGCTCCAAGATGCAACCTCCTCCGAAGTCATCCAGCATCCCCGCTGGGTGATGGGAATGTTCGATGGTCGTGGACTGTGAGTCATCGATAG
>JACAES010000059.1 GCA_013388735.1 Chloroflexota bacterium
CGCTCCTGCCGCGCCGCCGCCCGCCCCGGCTGTGGCCGCGCCCGCCCCTGCCGCGCCGCCGCCCGCTCCGGCTGTTCCGCGTTCGCAGCAGCAGACCGCGCCCTTGACGCCGGTGAATGTGATCGTGCGGCGTGGGATGCCTAACAATGCCGAAATGATCGCCACCTTCATCAGCGAGAATACCAATAAAACCATGACGCGCATGGATGTGATGATGGCTTTCGGCCAAAAGAGCTACCTGCTGGCGCAGGATGCCGGCGAAAAGGTGGTCGGGCTGGTGGGCTGGCAGGTCGAAAACCTGATTACCCGTGTGGACGAGTTTTATCTGTCGCCCAGCATTCAGGCCGGCCCGGTGGTGCAGGAACTTCTGGTCGCCATCGAACAGGCGTCCAGGGATTTGCAGAGCGAAGTCGGCTACATCTTCCTGCCGACCAGCACCGCGCCGGATACGCTTCAGACGTTCCTGAAAAACGGGTACGAACATACCACCGTCGAGCAGATCAAAATCCCGGCCTGGCGCGAAGCCGTTCAGGAATTGGTCGGCAGCAGCAATACGGTGCTGATCCTGACCAAGAAGCTGCGCGAGGATCGCGTCTTGAAGCCGATTTAATGTATCGCCGGGGCGGTGGGTTTTCGGACTTCGCCGCCCAGCCTGCATTTGAGTTAAAACAAGCCGGAAAAACCTGATGAAACGTCTTGAACAACTCCCCCCGATTCGCTGGATGATGATCCATCCGCGCCTGTCCGCCTGGGTGATTCTGGCGGCGGGCATGGTCATTCTGCTGGTCATCGAGGCGCGCGATGTAGGGCTGCTGGCGACGCAGTGGCTGGCGCTCATCGGGGCGACCGTGCTGGTCGCCGGGGCCTGCGTGTGGATTATCAGTTGGGAAGATCAGGACGAGGAAGCCGGCGAAAGCGAGTCCCCCTCCACCTGAAAAGCGCCGACAATATAAACAACGTAAAGCCCGGCGAAAAACCACCGGGTTTTTCATTTCGGCTCAATTAATCCGCAAGCTCTACACAAAATTCACCTAAAGGATTTTTAGGCGCGCGGCACAACCGCGATTGTGAAAAATGTGCGAGGCTATCATAAAGGCCGGTTAAACCCTGACGGCGGCTGAAGCGGCGAAAAAGCTGGTCTGCAAGCCCTGATACGAAGCCGCCGGCGGCGGGTCGAGACCGGAAAAACGCTTTTCGCCGTCCAATCCCGATCTTATGCTGCCGGACATGCAACGCCGCCCGCCATCCCGGCAGGCATCTTTGAATCCGGCGCATTAAGTTTTCATCAATTTCACAGCACATAGTTTGCAAACCTTATCGAAACCTGATTTTTACGCGCTTGGTTTTTCTCCAAACCATTTCTATAATGTTCCAAATCTCGTGAATGTGCTGAATACATGGAGCTAAGAGATGTTAAATGTGTCAAGATGTGTTAAAAGTTTGTGATTGCTAATATTCATTTCATTCATCACATCTATGAGGCTTTTAGGAAAATTTTAGTTGTCAAGGGTAGCGAAAAGAGATACGTTATTCATTAGAGCAAATTTAGAAGTTTGCTTAAAACAATGTTTAGGTGTACGAGGGAAAAGCACATGAAACGTTCTATTCTCGTCCTTTTGTTGATCGTCCTGGTCGGGGCGCTCTCGGTCACGCTTGTCTCTGCCCAGAGCGGCGCGCTCAAATCCTACATCGTTGTCGCCAACACGCGCAACGGCGTGGCGCGCAGCGTGGAAGCGCAGATTCGCGCGGCGGGCGGCACCATCACCGACAATCTGTCACAGATTGGTGTGCTGGTGGTCTCCAGCGCCAACCCGCGCTTCGAAGCCAGCGTCAAGGGCGTGAAGGGCATTGCCCCCAACCGCCGTATCCGCGCCATCGAACCGACCCGCCTCGAATCGCTGGATGTGGCTGCCCAGGCGAACCCGCCGTTCTCCGGTGACGACGACTTCTACTTCGACCTCCAGTGGGGCGCGGACGCGGTCAACTCCCCCGAAGCGTGGGCGACCGGCGCGCGCGGCGCGGGCGTCATCATCGCCATCCTGGATGAGGGCATTGACAAGGATAACCCCGATCTGGCTCCCAATCTGCGCGAAGACCTGAGCGCCTCGTTTGTGCCGGGTGAGGACTGGTGGGCTATTGATCCGGGTCTGTACTTCAATCATGGCACGCACGTGGCCGGCATCGCCGCCGCGGCGGACAATGCCTGGGGCGTGATCGGTGTCGCGCCGGATGCACAGCTCATGAGCGTCAAGGTTCTGTCGGAAATTCTGGGCTACGGCGAAGATGGCTGGATCATCGAAGGTATCAAGTACGCGGCTGACAGCGGCGCCAAGGTCATCAACATGAGCCTGGGCAGCGGCCCGCTCGACACGCGCGGCGCCTGCGACGCCTTCGGCTGCTACACCGCCGATGATGTTCTGGCCTGGTTCGAGGCTTACTCGCGCGCGGCGGAATACGCCCGCTCGAAGGGCGCGACCGTGATCGCCTCCGCTGGTAACGACGCTTTCGACTTCAGCGCCAACCCGCAGTTCATCCACCTGCCGTCGGATGCGCGCGGCATCATCTCCGTGTCGGCTACCGCGCCGCTCGGCTGGGCGCTCGACCCCGAAAACGCTTTCCTGGATTACCCGACCAGCTACACCAACTATGGCCGCGAACGCATTGACTTCGCCGCCCCCGGTGGTGACACGGCCTATCCGGGCGACGAATTCTGCACCATCGGCCCGCTCACCCGCCCGTGCTGGGTCTTCGATCTGGTCTTCAGCAACGGCACCTGCGACCAGGCGGCTGGTCTGTGCCGCTTCTACTGGGCCGGCGGCACCAGCATGGCCGCCCCGCACGTGGCCGGCACGGTCGCCGTTTACCAGAGCTACCTGGGCGGCACGGCCAGCCCCGACGTGATCTACGCCTACCTGCGTTGGGCGGCGGATTACGTTGGCACCAGCACCGATGAGTTCTGGGGCCATGGGCGCGTGGCTGCTTACCCGACCCGTTACATCCCCTAAGAACCGGGCTGTAAACGCGCAACAACAAATCGGGGCGACCGTTCTGGTCGCCCTGATTTTATTCCGCCGGACGCCGCGCCCTACACTACTTTCAGGCCGCCGACGCCGCCCTCGAAGTGAATGTAGATCTGCTTGTCAGCCAGGTTGAAGCCGGTCGTCTCCCAGACGCCGCTCGCGCCGATGAAGTCACCGCCGCCGCGCGTGCGTGTGAAGTGCGCCGGTACCGTTACGCCGCCCAGTCCGCCTTCAGCCTCGATACGCACCGCCGCGCCCTCCGGCACCTGCACATCAATGCCGCCCACGCCGCCTTCGATTTTTAAGTTCAGCGCCGCGCCCTCCGGGATGGTGATGTGTGACGCGCCCACGCCGCCTTCGATTTTAGCCGCGTAACGCGCGCCGGTGGCCGGCAGGATGAGAGACGTCTCACCCACGCCGCCATCCACATCCAGTTCGGTCAGGCGCAGGCCGGACAGGTCGAGGCGGACGATACCCACGCTGCCGTCCAGTTCCACCCTGACCGGCACATTCGGGCTGATGCCGACCTTCCAGTACAGGTCATCCCGGTTGGCGAACTGGCCGATGACCTTTTTGATCTGGCCGCCGACCGAAACGCCGCGCATCTTCTGGCCGAGTTCGATGGTTTTTTCCGTCTCCCCCATGACCGTGAAATTCATGTCGCCCACGTAGGCCACTTCTGCCTCGAACAGATTATCAGACTCCGTCAGCGCCCTGACCACGATCTGCCCGACGACCCCGCCCAGCTTGATTTTAGCCGACAGCGCCTCACCGACCGGCTCGGCATATTGCGCCTTTTTGACCTCCTCGTCGCTGCCGCCCAGCGACCCCAGCAGCCGGTTCAGACTTTCGCCGAGCTGATCGAACGAGAACGACCATTCGGTTGTGTACTTCTTTTCCTTCGGTTCCTGTTCGCTCATGATAACGCTCCTTAAGACAACCTTAGCGCACGCGCAGTTCGCCGACGCCGCCTTCAAATTCGATGATGATCTGGCGTTCGGCCTGCGCAAAATCCGGCGTCTCCCAGACGCCGCTCTTGCCCAGGGCGAATTCCCCCTGGCCGCCGGAAACGTGCTGCAAGCGCCCACCAACGTTGATGTCGCCAATGCCGGCCTTGCCGGATACCCGGACGGCAGCGCGCGGCGGCACGTTCACCACACATTCGCCCACGCCGCCTTTGATCTGAGCGTGAACAGCCGCGCCATCCAGAACGGTGAGTTCCACCCGCCCCAGACCGGCCTGCACGCGGACTTGCAGCGGCTCTGCCGTGACAGGCAGCGTCATCCGCATTTCGCCCACGCCGTTCGTCGCGTCGAGCGCGGTCAGGTTCAGGCGGCTCAGATCAAGTCGCGCTTCCCCCAGTCCGCCGTGAACGTCCAGGCTCATCGGCACGGTGGGATTCAGGCCCACGTCCCAGCGCAGTCGCTTGGGCGCGTTGAACCAGTTGGCCGGATTCAACCACTGAACCGCAAAATCGCCGCTCTGACTGAGGCTGATGAATTTTTCCTCCTCGCCCCGGTTAACAAACTGAATATCGCCCATGTAAACCAGGTTGGCGTCTATCAGCAGGTCGGGGGAGGCGCTGCTGGTGACTTCGGTTTCCCCGACCGAAAAATTGAGCTTCACGCGGGCGGCGCGCGCGTTATCCACCGGCGCAGTGAAACGCTCCCGTTTGACGTTCAGCGTCGGTGTGGTCTTGCCAAACAGCAGCCAGGCCCCGATGCCCACCAGGATGAGCGGCCACAGGCGGCCAATCCCGGCCAGGATGCCGGCGTTTGCCAGGAGAAAGATCACGCCTACCGCGATCAGGATGACCGCCAGCGTGGACGTATTCCGGTCAGGAGTCTGTCCGCGTTTCGGTTTTTCGTCCATCATCACACCTCTTTCAGCGTACTGTCAGGCTGCCCGTGCCGCCTTCAAACCGGATGATAATCTGACGCACGGCGCTGTCGAAACCGGCGGTTTCCCAGGTGCCGTTTTCGCCGACGAAGTTATCGGTGTCGCCGCCGACCTGCAAGAAGCTGGCCGGAACGGTGATGCCGCCGGTGCCGGTGCTGCCCACCAGTCGCACTGCCGCATCGTCCGGCACGTCGAAGGTAAACCCGCCCGTGCCGCTGGTGGCGTGCAGTTCCAGCGCCGTGCCATCAGGGATACGAATGATCCCGCTGCCGGTGCCGACCGAAATCTCGACCCGGTAACTTTCGTCCATATTCGGCAGCGACACATCTACGCTGCCCGTCCCGGCGTTCACGGTCAGATCGGCCACTTGCAGGCTTTCCAGCGCCAGGTTTGCGCTGCCCGTCCCGGTGGTGATGCTCAGGTCGAGCGGCACGTCCGGGCTGAGGCCGACGTTCCAGATCAGTTGATCGTTCTCATGGTTGAACAGGAAATCCAAGATGCCGAAGTCGAAATCCAGATTTTCGACATGCTGGCTGAGGCTGATGAATTTATCCGCCTCGCCTTCATCCTTGAACTCGACCTCGCCGACATATCTGATATTGGCCTCGAACAGGTTGTTCGAGTCCGTCAGCGCGTTTACTTTCACATCGCCCACGCCGGCGGTCACATCCACCCGCGCCGAAGCTGCGTCGCCGCGCGGCGCTTCGAAGCGGGCGGCCTTCACTTCCACATCTGCCGACCAGCCCAGCGACGGGCCGACCAGCATCAGCAGGATTATCAGCGCCACCGCCCCGATGCCGATCAACCCGCCCAGCAGCGGCGATTGACGGCCAAACAGCAGGTCGAGGCCGATGATGATGAGGATCAGCGGCCACAGCCGGAACAGCACGCTGATGCTGGCGGCGGACAGCACGCCCAGGTTGGCAAGCAGCCAGACCACGCCGACGCCGATTAAAACCAGCGGCCAGAATAACGAACGGTACTCGATACGACCACGCATGACTTTCCTCTCCCTTTTGTTTATTTGCCCCTAGAGGCTGGTTATGTCCTTTGCCAGTACATCAGGGCGATGAAACGGCTTTTTACGCCCGTCCGCCAGCCTTTCACCCTCACCCCCGCCCCGTCTTCCGAACGTGCCTTCGGCACTGGGAGAGGGGGGCTAAAACGCACACAAACACGCTTTCCTGCTTCTTGCCCGGCCACCAAGCGGCGGTTGGGAGAGGGGGAACGCGGGGGTGAGGGCGAACTGACAGCGCAGAAGGGCATAACACGTTCTGGAAGACAGGCTGCCGCCGATCAGAATCGGCGCCGCTGTTCGCCGCCGTCCTGCGGTGGGATGATTTCTTCCCGTTTTGGTCTTTCCACGATTTCCCCCCTTGCGGTTATTTCTGTCCATAATACGAAATGAAACGATTAAAAGTTGCGTCGGGCGGCGAATCAAAAGGGACGACCGTTTATGATCGTCCCTGGTTCATCAGCTTCCGGGCATGGGGGAAACCGCGCTGCACCCCGGCGGGCCTTCCGGCGGGTACGTCCAGGTCTGCGGCACATCGGCGGCGGCGGACATGGCGCGGAACTCGTTATAGGTCGCCAGCAGCCCCCGGCAGTCGCCGATGATTTCCGCCGCCTGCCCCTGCAAATACCAGCATTCGAAGCGCCGTTCGCTGATGGGGACATTCTGCATCACCTGAAGCGACGAGCAGCGGTGCAGCGACTCCTGCGCCGAGGCAAAATCGCCGATCAGGAAGTATTCCATACCCAGTTGATACCAGCCATCCGCCCAGGCCGGCGCGCGTTCCGTCACCTGCGAGCAGTAGTTCACTGCCGCGTCGTGTTCGCGCAGCAGGCTGGACAGCTCGCACAGCCGCAGTCGGGCTTTGACGTTTTCCGGGTCGTAAACCAATACCTGAAAATAAGCCGCCGTCGCGGCGTCGGCGTCGCCGATCTGGAGCGCGTAGAGCGCCCGCTCAAAATACAGCGGGATAAGGCGGCTGTTGAGCTGGATGGCGCGTTCGATGGCCGCGATGGCGCCGGCATAATCGCCCATGTCGCTGTAGCTGATCGCCAGCGCGCGCTGACTTTCCAGCGCCCAGTCGGGGTTGGCCGCCGCCTGCTGGCTTTCGCGCAGGGCGATTTCAAAACTGCCGACGCTGCCGTAAGCCAGCGCCAGCGCCACCCGCGCCAGGGCATTGGCGGGGTCGGCGTCCAGGACGCGCTGCGCCGCCCGCGCCGCCTCGACCGGCTGCCCGGCGGCTTGCAGGGCGTAAGCCAGCACCGCCTGGAAAGCACGTTCCGACGTATAACGGTCTGCCGCCTCCTGGGCCAGCTGCAAGGCGGCCTGCCGGTCTGGCGCGCGGTCGTATTCGCTGTAGCTTCGGTAGATCAGGGCGCGCACCAGCAGCGTCAGCGCAGCGGCGTGGTCGGGGCGGCGCGCCAGCAGTTGACGCGACAGGTCAATCGCGCCATCCAGGTCGCCGCGTTCAAAAGCCAGCCCCGCCGCCGCCAGCAGCCCTTCGCTGGATTCCTGCGCCGGGGACGCGCTGCGCGGCTGGATAATCCAGTTCCACGACACGGCCACGATGCTCACCAGCAGCCCGGACAGCACCGCCAGCGACAGACAACCAGAACGCCGACGGCGCTGCTTACGAAACGTGAGCCGGGAATGATAGCGTTGAACACGCATATTGGTTTGATCTCGGAGGTGTCGTGTATGGCAGTTCATCACTAGTGTAACGGAAAAAACCGCCAATTGCACCAGACCGGGAATATGCTGTGTGACATCTGGTTTGGTGATTTTTTTCACTAAACCAAAGGGCAGGGTTACGGCATAATGATAAGGATGAGATTTACAGGTCGTACTTGGAGGCGGTTGTGAGGCGTCCGGTCGTTTTAATTTCGGGTCTTCTGATTTTAATCCTGCTCGTGCCTTTCGCGGTCACTGGCGCAGACGACCCGGTGGTATTCGGCGTGTTCTTTTATTCACCCACCTGCCCGCACTGCCATGATGTGATCACCAATCACTGGCCTGCCATTCAGGCTGAATTCGGCGACCAGCTTACCGTGCTGTTCATAGATGCTTCCGGCAAGCAGGGCGGCCAGCTTATGATGATGGCTATCGAGGCGCTGGGCATCAATTCAACCGGCGTCCCCATGCTCATCATCGGCGACGAGGTGATGATCGGGGCGATAGAAATCCCCACCCGCGCGCCGGACGTCATCCGGCAGGGATTGGCGAACGGCGGCATCGGCCTGCCCGCCATCCCCGGCATCGAAGAACTGTATCAGGCCGTCCTGGAACGCGAACGCGCCCAGGCAGAAGCCGCCGCGCAGCAAGCATCTGCCGAACCGACCGCTGCGCCGGAAGCTGCCGAAGGGCCGGTCAATCTCGAAACGGCCACCCTCTGGGACCGGCTGCGCGCCGACCCGGTGGGGAATGTCCTGGCGGTGATCGTGCTGGTGGCGCTGGTCGCCAGCGCCGGAGTCGTGCTGGCTGCCGGCTGGCAGGCGCTTTCCGCGCGCCGTCCGGCCACGCTGCTGGAAAGCCTGGACGGTCGGCTGGGTAAATCGGCGCTGCGTATAACCGCGCTGGTGAGTTTTGGCCTGGCGGTGTCGCTTTTGATCGGCGGCGAAGCCGGGGTTGCGCCCATCACAACGGCCATCACGGCGGCGCTGCTGCTGGTCAGCATCACGCTGCTGCGAATGACCGACCGCCCGAACGACTGGGTGCTGCCGGTGATCGCGCTGGCGGGGCTGGTGGTGGCCGGGTATCTGGCCTATGTGGAAGGCACGGCCAGCGAAGCTGTCTGCGGCGTGGTGGGCGACTGCAACACCGTCC
>JACAES010000164.1 GCA_013388735.1 Chloroflexota bacterium
GCTGCCAGTCAACCAGCCTTTTGTCTCGACACGGCGTATGCGGTTAAAGTGAGCCATGCTCCACCTCGTGCGAGTGCGTCAGGGACAAGCCAGCCGCTTTAGCGGCTGGTCGTTGACACTGTACCCTTTTGATAAACCATCACCGGCAGTATAGCACAGATGTTTACATCGCGTGATCTTGCATGTTATGGGGGTGCATTTCACTTCAGCGCGATTTAGCCCTCATCCCCCTGCCCCCCTTCTCCCGATCGCTGCTCCGCAGCTGGGAGAAGGGGGAAGCGACGGCGACTGTGCTGAATTCCGCCCCTCTTCCAGTGCCGAAGGCCCGTTCGGGAGAGGGGACGGGGGTGAGGGCTGTCCCCTGAGTGCGAGGGTGCAAGGGTAAAAGGACTCTGCGCCAACTTGAAATGCACCCCCGGCGCGAACCGCATTTGACAAACGGCCTGCTTCCCGCTAGAATCTCATTTAAGATTAAGTTTTGGAATAAACCGTATTTTTGAGAAAATAATTTTAAGCCGGGTTGTTGTCGGTTCGCTCAGACCGGGTCCTGCGCGGCAGGACCTCCGAACCGTGTCAGGACCGGAAGGTAGCAGCACTAAGGGGTATATCCTGGGTGCCGCAGGGGTGCCTGGCCTGAGCTGACCGCCAGCAACCCTTTTCTATTGCCTTAAAACGCCCGATGATCGAATCGCCTCCACCTTTGCCATACTCAAATATCCGACAGCTTCCCCGCCTGCCCGCGCTGGCGCTTATCGTCCTGGCGCTGGCCGCCGGGGTGTTTCTGTGCGTCGGGGCGGCGCTGCTGGCTGTCCTGCTGCGGCTGCCGGCCCCGCTGCCGGTGACGGTGGTGGACGCCGGCGCGGCCTACCCGGTTCAAACGCGCGCCGCGACGGTGGGCGACCTGCTGGCCGAACTGAACCTGACCGTGAACGATGGCGATACGGTATCCCCGCCGCCGGAAAGCCGGCTGACGCCCAACCTGATCGTGCGGCTGGAGCGCGCCCGGCTGGTGACGCTGACGGTAGACGACCAGCCGGTTAGCCTGCTCACCCGCTTCACCAATCCGTTCGACATCCTCAAAAGCGCCGACGTCAGCATCGGCCCGTATGATCGTGTGCTGGTGGACGGCACGCCCGCCGCCCTGGCCGATCTGCTGGTATGGCCCGTCCAGGTCACGCAGATCACGGTTCAACATGCGGTGACGGTGCAGATCAACGACGAAAGCCAGCAGCGCACCATCCAGACCACCAGCGCCACCGTCGGCGAAGCCCTGTTCGAGGCCGGAATCACGCTTTATCTGGCCGACACGGTTTCGCCGGACATCAACAGCCCGCTCACCGGCGATACCACCATCAGCATCCGGCGCTCGCGCCCGGTGACGATCATCGCCGACGGCGTATCGCTGGAGACGCGCTCGCAGGGGACGCGCGTGCTGGACGTGCTGGCCGACGCCGGGGTGACGCTGCAAGGGCTGGATTACAGCATCCCGCCGGAAACCAGCCTGATCCGCCCCGGAATGCGGATTCGCGTCATTCGCGTCAGCGAACAGGTGAAAGCCGAGCAGGAAGTCATCCCCTACGATACGATCTACCAGCCCGACGCCAACCTGGAACTTGACCAGCGGCGCGTGCTGCAAGAGGGGCAGAACGGCATCCGGCAGACCAACGTCCGGGTGCGTTACGAAAACGGCGTCGAGGTCAGCCGCACACCGGAAACAACCGCCGTCGCCGCCGAGCCGGTCAACCGCATCATCGGCTACGGCACGCAGATCATTATCCGCACGGTGGAAACGCCGGAAGGCCCACGCGAATACTGGCGGCGGCTGCGCATGTACGCCACCAGCTATCACCCGGCGGCGCTGGGCGGCGACGACATCACCGCCACCGGACGCAAACTCACGACCGGCGTGGTCGGTTCTGACCCGGACGTGATTCCCTACGATACCCAGCTTTTTGTGCCGGGTTACGGCCTGGGCATCATGGCCGATACCGGCATGTCCACGCCGCGCCTGTGGATAGACCTGGGTTACGACGACGCCAGCTATGTCCCCTGGTCGCGCTGGGTGGATGTCTACCTGCTCACTCCCGTACCCGCCCGCATCAACTACCTGCTGCCGTATATGGAGTGACTGCTGCCGGCGTCACAGGCGCTTCCACAGCAGGGGAACCAGCATTTCCTGGTCGGACAGCCCGCCATGCATACTGAGGAAATCCAGCCGGGCGAAGTTGTCGCTCACCTGCCAGCCCAGGCGCGGAATCAGGACCAGCTCGCCCAGGCGGTGCGGCGTTTCGGCGTAGGGCGTTTCCGTGCCGAACAGCCCCGCCGCCAGCGCCGCGCCGCTTTCCACCCAGGTCAGGCGGTCGGCATAGGCGTTTTCGAGCCTTTCGACCACCGCCGCCGGCGCCCCGCCCCGCAGGTACAGAAACGGCAGCCGGTTTTCGCCGCCGTAGCCGACGCGCAGCGCGTCGAAGATCGGGCGGGCGGGTTCGTCCTGCGCCAGGTTGATTTCGCGCGGCACGTCGCTGTGGCCGTGATCGGCCAGGATGAGAACCAGCGTGCGGCCATCCCGCAGCGTCGGTTCGTCCAGCGTTTGACGCAGGCGCGTCAATTGATATTTGATTTCGTTTCGCAGGTAGCGGTTGTATGCGCCGTAAGCATGGGCGACCGAATCCACTGCCGGCCAGTAGACGCTGACGTAAACGCGCTGCCCGGCGGTGGCGCGCAGCACATCTTCCAAACGCAGCCACAGGTCGCTGTAGCCGACGTGGACGTGCCGGTGCTGGATGCCCCGGTGCAGGATTTTGGACAGGCCGCTGCCCATCAGGTTTTTCGGCAGCAGCAGATGGGTGGCGATACCCGCCCCGGCCAGCCGTTCGCCAAACCCGGCCACCGGCACGAAGGTTTCCGGCGCATGTCCCCAGGCGGCAAAAACGCCGTCCGGGTGGCTGCCGTTGAGCGGTTTGTATCCCAGCAGGTTCGAGAGCATGGCGAATTCGCGCAGGTACAGGCGCGTGCCGAGCATCCCGTGGGCGGCGGGGTTCAGCCCCGTCCAAAGCGTGGTCAGCGCCGCCACCGTCGTCGAAGGCGCAATCGAGGTCAGCGGCAGCGGGCCGCGTCCGTCGCTCAGGTCGCCGGTCAGGGCAGCGATTTCGGGGTCGTCGGCCATCGCCTGCTTCAGCCACAGATAACCCAGGCCATCGCTCAGGAACAGCACTACCCGGTCTATGTCTGGCAGGCTACCGCCCCATACCGCCGCGTCCAGCAGCGCCGCCGACGGCACGTCCAGGCCCAGCAGCCGGGCGATGGTCTGGCTGACGTTCGCCAGCGACAGGCCGTTATAATACGGGAAGATGATCTCGTCGGCCCAGGGCGCGGGCAGGTCAAACAGGCGGTTGGCGCGTATCCGGCTTTCCAGTGTATCGGCGGTCGCTGTAAGCGTGAAATCGGCTGGCATAGTCCCCTCTGTGAACACCGGGCGGGATTGTAGCGCGCCGCGCCGCCGCCGCGCAATGGGGTGAATGCCGTTTCTTCAAAAGCTGTTCCGGCATTTGGTGAGGATGGCGTAGGAAAACCACACGAGATGCGTTTACTTGACTTTCCTTATATCTCGCCCGGTATTAAAATACGAATAAATAACCGCCGCAAAAACGCAGGATTTTCGATGACCAACACCACCGGTCCCTTATGGTTAGTTGAACTGAACGCGCCGCAGATGGCAAAGCCGCTTAAAGTGCGCGTTGAACAGCGGCTGGTCGTAGGCCGCCGCGTGGCCGATGATGCCAGAGAGCCAGACCTGGACCTGACCAGCTATCAGGCCGAAGCAATGGGCGTTTCACGTCAGCATCTCGCGCTGTTTCCAGAAGGCGACCGGCTGATGGTCGAAGACCTGGGCAGCGGCAACGGCACGATCTTAAACAGCGTCCGTTTAAAGCCCAACGAGCCGCACGCCCTTTCACACGGCGACCATCTGCATATCGCCCGCCTGCCGCTGGATGTCCAGATCATTTTATCCCCCACCTACGGCAGCAGCGCTCTTAAGCAGGCCAGCCTGCAACTTCAGGACCAGACCATGCCCGGCGGCGGGCAAACCGTCCTGATCGTGGAAGATGATGTCGAAGTCGCCAGGGCGCTGGCGCGGGTGCTGGAACAGGCCGGCTATACGCCCAAAATCAGCCACGATGTCGTGGGCGCGATCCGCCTGTACAACCAGAAAACGCCGGACGCCATCATCATCGAACAACTGCTGCCCGAAATCAACGGCCTGGAATACTGCCGCTACGTGCGCCGCGACGTTCATGGCAATACCCTGCCGGTGGTGGTCATCAGCGCCGGCCGCGTCGCCAGCAACGTGGCCGAAGTCATGCAGGCGGGGGCCGATATTTTCCTGGAAAGGCCGGTCAGCGCCAAAGAACTGCGCCACGTCATCTCGTCGCTCATCCACCGACACAAAAGCGGACACGCCGCCATTTACACCAAACATCTGGTCGGCACCGCGCCGCTTCAGGCCATCGCGCCGGAATCGCGCCGAAACTCGGTCGTCCTGTTTGTGGGCGGGCATGGCGATGTCCCTATCCCGCTGGTCGTCACTCAGGCGGTATCGTTTGGGCGGGCGGGCAGTACCGGCAGCCTGAAGAACCACGTAGACCTGACGCGCTACGATGCGGTCAATTACGGCGTCTCTCGTCTGCACATGATTTTGCACAACAAGGATGGCAAATTCATGGTCGAAGACCTGGACACGGTGAACGGCACCTACATCAACGGCGACCCAATCCAGCCGCGCCAGCCTACACCGGTCAAAAATGGCGACGAAATCCGCCTGGGCCAGCTTCGCATTTACATCTACTTCATCCAGGACCCGGAGGTTTTACCGTAAACCATGCCCGCTTTCATCTACCATCCCGACCTGCTGGCGCGTTTTCCGAGCATCTGCGGCGGCATCATCCTGGCGCGTAACATGCAGAACGGCCCAACGCCCGACGGGCTGCGCGCCGCCTACACTGCCGAACAGCAGGCCGTCCTGGCGCGGCTGGACGGCCAAGCCCTGAGCGAGATCCCCGCGCTGGCGGCCTGGCGCGGCGCTTTCCGCGCTTTTGGCGTCGAACCCACCCAGTACCGCAGCGCCGCCGAAGCCCTGCTGCGCCGCCTGACCAAAAAAGGCGACATTCCGTCCATCAATCTGCTGGCAGACCTGGGCAATCTGGTCAGCATTCGTTACGCGCTGCCGGTGGCCGTGCTGGATACGCAGGCCATCCAGGGCGCGGTGACGGTGCGTTTTGCCAATGGTTCGGAGCAGTTTTTCCCGCTGGGCGAATCCGCGCCGGAACATCCCGAACCGGGCGAGGTGATCTTCGCCGACGAGGCGCAGCGGGTGATTGCCCGGCGCTGGTGCTGGCGGCAAAGCGCCGACAGCGCCGCTCACCCCGGCACGACCGCCGCCATCATCACGACCGAGGCGCACCACACCGGCGCGCACGCCGACGTTCAGGCCGCGCTGGCCGACCTGCTGGAATTGCTCAACCGGTACGCCGGCGGCAGCTTCACCTGGGACATCCTGGGGCCAGGGCGGGCTTTTATCTAAATCAAAAGGCTTCGCCTGATGCATGAAAATCTGGAAGAAAAATACCTGAGACTGCTGCTCAAGCGGATTGAAATCTGCCGAAGTTACAAACCACGTTTTGGCCTGGGCGCAAAAGCGGAACTGTCACTGCAACAATTCCAGCAGCTATATAACTCAGACCCGTTTTATCAGTGGTTCGGCCTGGATAATGCACTGGTTTATTCGGCGCATAAGGCCGCCGGCGGCATAACGTCTATCTATCGCCAGATCGGTCTGGGAAGCGAAGAGCTTTTTCGTGAAATCCTACAGGACTGGTTGGGGCTGGATGAGTCTCAGGCTGCATGGTCGTACAGCATCGAAATGGACTCCGGCAAAATCAGGACTTTGAAGCTGGATGGCCGCATCCCTTTGGCAGATATTCAATCCATCCAGAAACGAGAGCGGATTACACAATGGCTTCGGCAGGCCGCCGCCCAACTTGGCATCGCCCCGGAATTAACGAGCGTGCTGAAGGGTGCTGTATTTGAAGTCCGGCAGGGCTACAAGAGCAAAGACTCCAAACGCCAGAACGCCGATATTGCAAACGCGGTTTCAGCTTATACCCAGGGGTATCTGCCTGTCGTCGTTGTGTTTTCCACTCAGATTGATACCGATGTGGCAGCGCGGTACGAACGTCAACGACCAGCCGCTAAAGCGGCTGGCTTGTCCCTGACGCACTCGCACGAGGTGGAGCATGGCTCACTTTAACCGCATACGCCGTGTCGAGACAAAAGGCTGGTTGACTGGCAGCC
>JACAES010000152.1 GCA_013388735.1 Chloroflexota bacterium
GACGAAGGCGCGCGGCTGCTGCGAATCGCCCTGCGCGATACCAGCGTGACCGGCGGTATCCGCGCCGTCGCCTGCCTGTGGCTGGCAGAAACGGTCAGCGATCCCCAGAGCAAACGCGCTTATTACGACGAGGCGCTGGCTGCCGACCCGGATAACCGTAGGGGCGGCCCAACGTGGTCGCCCCAGGAATGCGCGGCTACAGCTCGCTGCAATCCCACATGAAGCCGCAGCGGTCACAGCGCACCTTGCAGGCGCGGCGCTGGGTCGGCGCGCTGCAGGCCGGGCAGACCGTCGAAAGCGTGTAGTTCGGCAGCGGCGATGGCGGCCTGGGCGGCTGCATGTGGTCGCGCGGCGGGGAATCGGGTGGGCGATCCGGTCGGGTCTGAGTCATAATTCGCCATCATTATCACTGTCTTCCGGCTGTCATTGTAGCACAATCTGCCGCAAACGCCGGATTTTATGTTGTTCAGGAGGCGCGCCATGCCCAAAGTGACCACGCCCGAATGGGTGAAAGACGCCGTTTTTTATCAGATTTTCCCCGACCGCTTCGCCAAAAGCAGCCGGGTGTTAAAACCCAATAACCTGGAAGTCTGGGACTCGCCGCCGACCGTACACGGCTACAAGGGCGGCGACCTGTACGGCGTCCTGGAACACCTCGACCATATCCAGGAACTCGGCTGCAACGCCATTTACTTCACGCCCATCTTTCAAAGCGCCTCTAACCACCGCTATCATACGCACGATTATTACCAGGTAGACCCGCTGCTGGGCGGCAACAAGGCGTTTTATGCCCTGCGCGACGAAATGCGCCGGCGCGGCATGAAGCTGGTGCTGGACGGCGTGTTCAACCACGCCAGCCGGGGCATTTTTTATTTCAACGATATTCTGGAAAACGGCGCGAAATCGGCCTGGCTGGACTGGTTCATCGTCCACGACTGGCCGCTTTCGGCCTACGACGGCGATAAACCGGCCAACTACGAATGCTGGTGGGACCTGCGCGCCCTGCCCAAGTGGAACACCGATAACCCTCAGGTGCGCGAATACATCATGCAGATCGCCGAACACTGGCTGCGCGAAGGCATTGACGGCTGGCGGCTGGACGTGCCGTTTAACATCACCAGCCCCGGCTTCTGGAACGAGTTCCGCGACCGCGTGAAGGCCATCAACCCGGAAGCCTACATCGTGGGCGAAGTCTGGTGGAACAGCATCAACTATCTTCAGGGCGACCAGTTCGACGCCGTGATGAACTACCTGTTCACCGAACCGGCCATCCAGTTCTGCGGCCAGCAGAACATCAACTTTGATCTGGTGAAAGACCGCTCCTACGACCCTTATCCGGGCATCAGCGGTCGGCACTTCGGCGTCAAACTGGCGAAAGTGATGTATATGTACCCCTGGGACATCACCCAGACGCAGCTGAACCTGCTGGGCAGCCACGACACGGCGCGTATTCTGAGCATCTTCAACGGCGACAAAACGGCGGTGCGGCTGGCGACGCTGCTGCTGCTGACCGTCCCCGGCGCGCCCAGCATCTACTACGGTGACGAAATCGGCCTGCCGGGCGGTCAGGACCCAGACTGCCGCCGCGCCTTCCCCTGGGACAAACCGGAAAGCTGGGACACCGAGGCGCTGGCTTATCATAAGCAGTTGATCGCCCTGCGCCGCCAATACCGGGCGCTGCGACGCGGGCGGTTCGTGCCGCTGCAAGAAAGCGAATACACCTACACTTTTGGCCGCCGCCTGGACGGCGAGGCGCTGGTCGTGGCGCTCAACGTGGGCGACACGGCGCAGACCATCACCGTGCCGACAGGCAATCTGTTCCCGGATGACGCGGCGTTAAAAATCGTCTTTGGGCAGGCCGGCCTGACGCAGACCGGCGGCCAGGTGACGCTGACGCTCCCGGCGCGGGAAGGCGTCGTGCTGGCGATATAGAGGCGATATAGAAAAGAAGGGGAAACCGCTTTTGCAGAAGGGGGCAGCATGTCGAAAAACCCCCATGTCGGCGGCCCGAATTACCGGACAGACGAATATCTGTCCCGGATGCCGGCCTTTTTCGAGCCGGCGCCGGCAGGTTAAGAATCTGGGACAGGGGGCCTAAGCCCCCTGTTCGACTACAGATGCACGCTAATCCCCTGATGGGGTATTGGTGCGCGCCACGCCATCGCCGGACATGGTGGCGACGACCTGCTGCACGATGCCGGTCAGTTCCAGCGGCAGCACAAACTTGGTGGACCCGCTGGAGCCGATCTCGCGCAGGGCGCTCAGGTATTGCAGCGCCATCGTCTTTTCGTCTATGTCTCTGGCCTGGCTGGCAATGGCCTGCAAGGCCGTCGCGTAACCCTGCGCTTCCAGGGCTTGCGACTGCCGCGCACCCTCGGCGCGCAGGATAGCCGACTGCTTTTCGCCCTCGGCGCGCAGGATGGCAGCCTGCTTTTCGCCCTCGGCCACCGCGATAGCCGCTTCGCGCTCACCGCTGGCTTTCGTCACCATCGCGCGGCGTTCGCGTTCGGCGCTCATCTGACGGTTCATGGCGTCCTGAACTTCACGCGGGGGCTGGATTTCGCGGATTTCCACCGTCGTCACCTTCATGCCCCAGCGTTCGGTGATTTCGTCCAGCTTGACGCGCAGTGTATCGTTGATCTGCTCGCGTTTCGCCAGCACGTCGTCCAGGCTGATGTCGCCGATGACGGCGCGCAGGGTGGTAGTGGCGATGTTCACCGCCGCGCTCACCACATTGTCTACCTGAAGGACGGCGCGTTTGGGGTCTATCACGCGGTAGTAAACCAGGAAATCA
The DNA here is from genome assembly GCA_013388735.1 of Chloroflexota bacterium. GTDB lineage: Bacteria > Chloroflexota > Anaerolineae > Aggregatilineales > Phototrophicaceae > CFX2. The sequence continues at coordinate 2,795 of JACAES010000152.1, forward strand.
ATCGCAATCGGCGCGTTATCTTTGGTGATGGCCGTCTGCGAGGGGATGTCGAGAAACCGCTCGCGGATATCCACCTTGCGCGCCTGCTCGATGACCGGAATAATCAGCACGATGCCGGGGCCGCGCGTTCCGGCATAACGGCCCAGCGCCAGCACGACCAGCCGTTCCGTCTCCGGCACGATGCGAATCATGCGCGTGATGAGATAGAACAGGAACAGGACAACAAGGACTACCAGAATAAGCGTGAACTGATCCACCTCTACGCCTCCTCAACTGAATGTTTGTGTTTTAGCCCTTCGACGGTCAGTTGCAGCCCGTCGCGTTCGATGACGACGATGGCATCTCCGGCGTCCAGTGGTTTTTCGCTGGAGGCCGTCCACTGTTCGCCGTTGACATTCACCGTCCCGATGTAGATTTTACCCACCGGCTCGAAGGTTTTCGACACACGCCCCGGCGCGCCCAGCAGATGGCCGTCGTCGTCAATCACGGCGTTTTGCTGCCGCGTGCGCGCCAGCAGGGGCAGCAGCGCGAAGCGGTGGTACAGCACCGACACCAGAATCGTGAGCGCAATCAGCAGCCAGGACACCTGCGGCCTGTCGAACAGGAAAAACCCGCCGATGGCCTGTAAAATCAGCCCGGCTTCAGCCACCCGCGCCCACCGCTGGTTGACGAATGGGATGACCAGAAAACTCAGCACACCCACTACCAGCGCCAGCAGCGCCAGCCAGTTGACAGGCATGGCCCGTAAAATCAGGATTTCAACCGCCAGCGCGCCCAGCGCCAGCAGTTCCAGCACCCCCGTACCGGGGACGTAAGCCGCCGTCACCGCCGACCACAGCCCAAAAACGAGGATGAGATAAACGATATTGGGTTCCGTGACGAGCCATTCAATCACCGCAATTCCTTCCCACATACCCACTCATCCTTAATTATACGACACTTCCAGACTGCCGATTCCCCCCAGACATTAGGGAAGCGTCAATTCAGGATTAAGGGTCTGGTTGGAAACTGCGCCGCTGATTTTGCGTCTGTTCATTGACCGGTCAGCGGCGTCACCAGCGCGAAATATCCGCCGGTGTTGTCGTCCCATCCGGCGTCGTTGATACCCAGTTCCAGCCTTCCTTCGCTGGCCGCGACGAACCTTCCGCCGGCCCCCACGGTAAACGGCTGCCCGCCTCCGATGCGGCCCGCCAGCGTGCCGTAGGGTAAGCTGTGCAGCAGACATCCGTCCAACACACAGGAAGTCGGAAGCGATTTACCCGCCGGCGTTGCCCACCGGGAACAGAACAGGAAACCCGGATCACCGCATGTCTTCACCAGACCGGCGGCCTGAATGAAATAGGTCTGCCCGGCGGTTAAAGTCACCCCGGTGTCCGTCCAGGGCGTGGCGCTGGAAACGATGACTTTTTCCGGCAGCAGGTTTAGCGGGATGGTTTGCAGTTGTTCCGGGTCGAAAGATTCAGGCTCGGACGGCGGGGCGTCGGCCACACCGTCGGCGCTCATCGCAATAGTGGTCATCTCGCCGGCCCGCACCACCTGGGTCTGCTCCTGCGCCATGATTTCACCCTGACCGCCGACCAGTAAAAGACCTGCGTGGGCGCATCGCTGGCCGGGCTAAGGCTGGTATCGCCCATCAGCAAAAAGACCACATTCTGGCCGGGCAGGGTATCCGGCAGATTGGCCTGTGCTTTCATCAGGACAATGCCCCAATCGCCGCTTGCCGGGTCAAAAGGATAGGTTTGAAGGCGGCTGACCTCCACCAGTTGAACCTGATCGCCAGGGCTTTGAAAGGTCGCGGTGATGCCGGCGATCCGGTCGGCATCAACCTGAGTATAACCGTAACAGACCTGATTGCGTCCCAGACCGGCACAGGCTTCATCAACGGTTTGTACAGCCCGCTGCACGGCATCGGCGCACTGGTTCGCCCCGGCTTCCTGTGCCTGAACCGCCGGGCCAGCCAGACACAAACCGATCAGCGAAATCAGAGTCAGAACCCACCGAAACAGTGTCTACCCCTTTTTGAACTTCGATCTATTCCCATTCAATCGTGCCGGGCGGCTTGCTGGTCACGTCGTAGACTACGCGGTTGACGCCCTTCACCTCGTTCACAATGCGGCTGCTGACCCGTGCCAGCAGGTCATACGGCAGGCGCGCCCAATCCGCCGTCATGAAGTCGTCGGTGGTCACGGCGCGCAGCGCGATCACTTCTTCGTAGGTGCGGTTGTCGCCCATCACGCCCACGCTTTTGACCGGCAGCAGCACGGCAAACGCCTGTGCCGTGCCATGCCGCAGCAGCCCGGCGGCCTCCAGTTCTTCGGTGAAAATCGCGTCGGCGGCGCGCAGCGTTTCCAGCCGCTCCCAGGTGATGTCCCCCAGGCAGCGCACCGCCAGGCCGGGGCCGGGGAACGGCTGCCGCCAGACCATCGAGTCCGGCAGCCCCAGCGCCTCCCCCACCCGGCGCACCTCGTCTTTGAATAGGTCGCGCAGGGGTTCAACCAGCTCAAAAGCCAGGTCAGGCGGCAGGCCGCCGACGTTATGATGGCTCTTGATGACCTTCGCCTGCCCGCTGGCGGCGGCGCTTTCGATCACGTCCGGGTAAATTGTCCCCTGCGCCAGAAACCTCACCCCCTCGAAGCGGCGGGCGGCAGCGGCAAAGGTGTCTATGAACAGCCTGCCGATGAGCTTGCGTTTGGCTTCCGGCTCGGTCACGCCGCGCAGCGCCTCCAAAAAATCCTCGGTGGCATCCACCGCCAGCAGATTCCAGCCCTGCTGATCGTGGAATACCCGCGTCACTGCCTCCGGCTCGCCACGGCGCAGCAGGCCGGTATTGACGAAGATGGCCGTTAGCTGGCTGCCGACCGCGCGGTGAATCAGCGCCCCCGCCACCGCCGAGTCCACACCGCCGCTCAACCCCAGGATAACGCGCTCCCGCCCGACCTGCCGCCGGATGGCGTTTACGGCATCTTCAATAAAGGCCGACGGCGACCAGTTGGTTTCACAGCCGCATACCCTGAACACGAAGTTCCGCAAAATGTCCGCCCCCAGGGGGGTATGGGACACTTCAGGGTGGAACTGCACGCCGTACAGGCCGCGCGCCGGGTCGCCCATAGCCGCATAAGGCGAATTGTCCGACCGCGCCAGCGTCACGAAACCGGGCGGCGGCTGTTCGATGCGGTCGCCGTGCGACATCCAGACTTGCAGTTCCGGCGGCAGGCCGTCAAAAAGCGGGCTGCTGCCGCTCTGGACGATGGCCGCCGCGCCGTATTCCCGCGCTTGCGACGGCGCGACCTGTCCCCCCAGCGCATGGGTGAGCGCCTGCATCCCGTAGCAGATGCCTAACGTTGGGGCTGCCGGCTGCCCGCCCGGCAGTAACCACGCCGGCAGCTGCGGCGCGCCCGGTTCGTAAATGCTGTTCGGCCCGCCGGAGAGGATTACGCCGCGCGGCGCATGGTGTGTGATGGCGGATAGGTCGGCGTTATATGCGAACACCTCGGCATAGACACCCAGTTCGCGGACGCGCCGGGCAATCACCTGCGTGTACTGCGAGCCAAAATCCAAAACGGCGATGCCGCCGTGTCGCGGATCGGTCATGCTCACCTCTGTGATATATCAAAAGGGCGGTCTTACGAACCGCCCCCAGACAAACCCGGCCTTTATTCCGCCGATACGCCGCTGAACGTGCCTTTGACCGTGATAGTTTTTTCTGCCGCGCCCGGCCCAACCCCGAACGCGCCGCCCGCAAGCGTCACCTCAAAGCTGCCGCTGTAGGTCGGCCCGGCCTGCGTCAGCGTGACGGTGCCGCTGCCGGGGATGAAAGTCTGGACGGAATCGCCGGCATTATCCACCAGCAGCGCCGATACCGCGCCGGCGTCCGTGTTCAGGCCATCGCTCAGCCGGAATGTCCCGGCAGCAGGCGGCTGCGCGCCGTAGAAAATAATCGTGAAGGCACGTTCCGGCTGGCTGCTGCCGAACCATAACACATGCGCCACCAGCGGCGCGGCGGTGTCGTCCTTGCTGAAGCTGGCGCTGTAATCTCCCGGCGACAGCGTAAGCGTCAGGTCGCCGCTGATGTCAATCGAAAAGGTCTCGCCGCTCTGGGCCGCGCCGCCACAGGCTGCCAGCAGAACGATCAGCACCGGCGCCGCCAGAATCCGTAAGCGTATCATGCAGTTGATCCCTTCCAGTTGATTAAAAACCAATTGTCATCATACCGGCTTCCGGCAGGCGCAACCGGTCTTCCGGCCTAGTCGGCGAAGACGATTTTGCCGTTATCCATGTTGACAATGGTTGCCAGCGCACGGATGGGGCAGTCAAAACCGGCCTTGCTGACGATCTCCCGCCCGCCTTCAAAGGTTTTTTCCACTACCACGCCGATGCCGACCAGATTGCAGCGGGCGCTTTTGACCATCCGCGCCAGCGCCATGATGGTTTTACCGGTCGCCAGGAAGTCGTCAATGATGAGGACATCCTCGCCGGCGTGCAGAAATTCCGCCGAAACCAACAGGTTGACCTCGCCGCCTTTGGTGTGGCTGGGGGCGGTTTCCAGGTAAACCGGGCCGGCCATCGTGATCGGCTTGAGCTTGCGGGCATACACAACCGGCACGCCCATCACCATCGCCGTCGTCAGCGCCGGCGCGATGCCGGAAATTTCGGCGGTGAGGATGCGGTCAACCTTCACGCCCTCGAACAACTTCGCCATCTCCCGCCCCATTTCCAGCATCAGGTCGGGGTAAATCTGGTGATTGAGCAGGCTGTCAATCTTCAGGATGCCGCTGCCGAGGTTTTGCCCTTCGGCCAGAATGCGTTCTTTTAAGGTTTGCATCTTTATCCTCGATATGAATTGGCGCAAGGGCGGGTTTCTCATACCTGTCCCTGACGATGTGCCTATTCCGTCTTGCCGCCGGCTTCTTCGTAAACTTCCGCGAACAGGGTTTCATACGAGCGGGCGGGGAACCGTTTCGCCAGTTCGCCCCCGGCTTCCTGCCCGGCGCGGGACTTCAGCGAGCCGATCAGTGCCGGCATATCCTCGAAGTAAATTTCGAGGATGCGGTCGTACATGGGATAGCCGGTCGGCCCGCCGTTGACATGAACGACCTGCCGCCGGACGACATCCGGCATCCGTTCGATGAGGGCGAGCAGGTCGTTATAGGCGGTTTCAAAGGCCTCCCGGTCAGCCGGTTTGAGGAACATAATCATGAATTTAACCATGCGCGGCGTCCTACTTATGATCGAGCAGCGTTAGAAAACCACGCCGCGTTACTTCAGCCATAAGCGCGCGGCGCTGTTCAAGGAAAGCGGGATAATCCATATCATACCAGCGGTCTGGCAGCGCGTGCCACCACATCATATCGTCTAACTCTTTCTTGGTGAATCGCTCTGCATATTTAGGAAAATAATACGATGGCGGCTGGTCGGCAATACGGACGTTATCATCCCATTCGACCAATGCGTAGTTTGCCGCCTGATTCACCTCACGCACATCCTCGTAGCCGAGACGGCTGAGATAAGCCTTCGGAAACAGGTGATGGCGCTCAATCGAGCTGCGGTTTCCCCTAAGGGCAGGGTCGAGCAATTCGGAAATACGCACATGCGAAAACAGCGCGCGCGCATTCAACAGGTTAAGCGCGGCATAATAGGCAAACAGCGAAGGGGTGCGAGCCGCCGAAGTTTCCAGATTATTGGGCAGTGTAATATTCCAAAAGTCGTTAGTTAACTCCCCTTCAATGATGCGGTCAAGTGTTTGTATGAAGCCATCGGCATCCGTAACGCCGCGCAGTCGGGCCAGATCGGCATCCATGATTGTTTCCGGCGAACCTGTGTAGCGTCCGGTCATTGAAGTCATAAAGAACCAGCGTGCCATCACATTCCGTAGTCGAGAAGGCTCAACACCATATTCGTGTTTGCCGATGAGATAAATCGCATAGGCGTACATCAAGCCAATATCGGATGTAATCATTTTTTCACCGCGAAAACCGGCGCGCATCAGTGTTCTCAAAAAGCTATGCCAGTTTTCCAGGTGCAGTACATGAGACTGCGCTACTCTCAGTATTTCAAACTGCTGGATACGGCGCTCATCAGAGAACTCTCCCGTGTCCAGGTCTTTGCCACGCAGCAGGGAATAGACATGCTGCAAACGGGCGCGTTTGAAACCGACTGCAACAGCAGAGCGCAAAAGCTGATCTGGCTCGGGTTGAATAAAATGATTATGTGGAGATGGTTTATTATCGTGAGATGGTTTGCGAGATAAGCGCGAAAATGTTTCTAAAGCCATGCGGCCTTCGTCCCAAAACACGGACAATAGGGTTAAGATAAAATCAGCCTGTCGAAGCTGAACGCCTTTGCTGTTAATCCGCACAAAAATCTCAGCGACTTGCTCCTCACTTACAGTAGGTGATATTTGCATGGCCGTGAATGAATAGTTTTGCAGGTCAAACAACCTATCAATCCCTTCACTGGCGCGATGTTCCTCATCTTCAGTTACAGGTTCGTCAAGACGAGCTGACCGCAATCGGTCTAAATAGGTTCTGATGGCACGATACGATGTATGCTGCTCTGTCCAGAGTTTTGAGATGTCAGGAATATACTCGGCGCTGCGGACGATAGCTGCATCTGCCACTTCAAAAGTTGCTTTTAGGGGGTTGAACGCAATCTGGATGTTTTTATACTCGTAGTCCTTTGTAAGCACCGGAATACCCTTAAACACAGCGTAGAGAGAAGTCAACCGCTGTTGTCCGTCCACAATCAGTAATCGAGGAACTTTTGACTGCTTCGGCTCACTGCCAATCTGTCGCCCACCGTCTGCTTGGCTGTTTACCCAGAACAGCAAATACCCAACTGGAAAACCGCGATACATTGAATCGAACAAATCACGTACCTGCTGAGTTGACCATACAAAAGGCCGTTGAATATCAGGCAGGCCGATTTCCCCGAATTCAATCTGTTGGATAAGATTCGATAGCGGATAATCAACTTTTGCAAAAGTTCCTGTACTCACGAGCATACCCCCTGGATCATTTGAGTATCGCAGAATATTAACTCAATATTGTACTATTTTGCTCGCGTGGTTAAAAATAAAAGGCCGAGTTCGAATGCAACTCGGCCACGCCTTTCCTTTGGCAAGAATGGTGGGTAGGGCTTGATGCCTGCCTCAAACGGCTACTTGTCCCCGCCGCGCATCATGATGCCCATCAACAGGCCGACCCCAAACGCGACCATCACCGCGCGCATGGGGTTCTTCCGCACCACGCGCACCGCTTCCTCGCCCATGTCCTCAATCGAGCGGCTGTTCAGGTAGCTGGCGGCTTTTTCCAGGCCGCGCGCCAGCTCATCGGCGTTGCGTTTGGCTTCGCCTCCAACTTTGGCTTCGCTGGCTTCACGGCGGATGGTCTGCGCGCCGGCATAAAGCTGCTTGACCACTTCCTTCCGCACGTCGTTGGCACGGCCTCGGAGTTCGCGCTGGAGTTCGCGCAGATCGCGGGCGATCTCTTGGGCGGCGTCCTCAGCCTTTTTATCGGTTGTCCCGTTAGTGACCATATCGCTTCGACCTCCTCGACAGGTATCTTGCTTTGAGTATAACACGCTTCAAACGCCGGGTAAACCACCCCACGGCCTGTGCGCAGGCTAATCGCTTGAAGATACCTGGTCTCAATAAGCGTGCCGTGCGCTCTTGACCCCACCCCAAACCCCCTCGCGCTCAGGGGACAAACATCCCCATTCGGCTCGCCGGATCCAGGGCGGGGGCTTCATCCCATCGGCAGCCAAGTCTCCCCCGAATTCGGGGAGATGTAGAGGGGGTCTGAATGCTTTTGAAGCGATTGCACTGGGCGTGTGCGTTCCGGCGCGATACTCTATAATAAAGGTTGTGTATAGAACGCCACCAAGGAATAGCTGCGTTTTATGGATGTCGGCATCGAATTCAGCCACTATCGGATCATTGAACACATCGGGCGCGGCGGCATGGCCGATGTCTGGTCGGCGCGCGACAACCGTCTGCACCGCACCGTCGCCATCAAAACCATCGCCCGCGATCTGTCCCAGGATGTCGAGCCGGTCAAGCTGTTCGAGCAGGAAGCCCGGACGATTGCCCAACTGGAACATCCGCACATCCTGCCGATTTACGATTTCGGCGAGTACGACAGCCAGCTCTACATCGTCATGCGCTACGTCACCGGCGGCTCGCTGGAAAGCCTGCTGGCGCGCGGGCCGCTGCCGCTGCTGGAGGCCATGCGTTACGCCAGGGACATCGCCGCTGCGCTGGATTACGCTCATTCCAACAACGTCATTCACCTGGACTTAAAACCGTCGAACATCCTGATGGACGCCAACCTGTCGCCCTACCTGGGTGATTTTGGCCTGGCGACGGTCATCGGCCCGGAAGGACGGGCGGCCAACCCCGGTTACGGCACGCTGCTGTACATGGCCCCCGAACAGCTTACGGCCAGCGTCCTCGACCACCGCGCCGACATCTACAGCTTTGCCATCCTGCTGTTCCAGATGTTCACCGGCGAACTGCCCTTCGACGCCACCACCTCGCTGGCGCTCAAACAATTGCAGTGGCAGGAAGACCTGCCGCAGCTGAGCAAACTGGGCGACGCAGTAGCCGACCTGCTGACGCCTATCCTGCGGCGCGGCACGGCGCTGGATGCCAGCAAACGCCCCGACCGCGTGACCGATCTGGTGCAAGAGATCGAAGCGGTGCTGGAACGGCTGTCCGGCGTCGAGCGCGAAGCCGACGTGGTGGACGATGTGCGGCTGTATGATGCCGGCGATGCGGGCGCGACCGTCAACCTGCGGATGCCGGCCACGACCACCCAGGCCGGCCAGGATGTGATGGCGCGCCTGGAAGCCAGGGACATTTATGACCGGGCGCGGCGCGCCTGGGCGCAGGGGCGTTTTCTGCTGGGCGTGACGCACTTCATGCTGATGAGCGACTTTTACATGCGCGCCGACGAACACGGCCTGGAACTGGATGAACTGGGGACGCAGATGCTTCTGCGTGGGGCGCTGGAATACGATCACGAAATCGCCTACTGGTGGGGCAGGCTGGACGACGATAACCGGCGCTGGGTGGCGCTGCACACCATCCGCAGCGCCAACGCCCCGGCGCGGGTGCGGGCGTTCTACCGGTTGGAAACGCTGCCGGACAGCGAACCGCCCAAAATCCCGCTGCTGGTAGCCCAGGCGCTTTCGGTCGAAAGCAACGAATCGGCCAAACTGGCCGCTATTCAGGTGTTGGGGACGCGCGCTCAGCGCGGCAAGGCCGGGGGATCGAGCGGCGTTTATGGCGCGCTGGTGAAGCCCGCCAGCGGTTTTACCGGCAGGCTGCTGACGACCACCACACGGCTGGGCATTCAACTGGACGCGCCGCTGCTGTGGCGCGAATATGTGTACACCGACGACATTGATGAACTGCTGGCCGCCAACGCCCTGGACATGGACGCGCCGGCAGTGGCCGAACTGGCGGCCCGTACCATCGGGCGCATCCGGTCGCTGGCGGCGATAAAGGTCATCGCCGAAGCGCAGCGCAAAAACCAGCCGGGCGCGCTGCGGGCGCTGGCTTTCGTGCGCGACGAGTCGCCGTCGCTGCCGCCGCTGGTCCGCCCGCGCGGGCGGCTGTATGCCTGGCTGGCGAATACCTGGCGGCGCATGACCGATAACCCCCTACAAAACGTCTGGCGCTTTGCGTTTGCGCTGCTGGGCGCGGCGCTGGCGATGGGCGCACAGGTTTTTCTCACCTTCCGCAGCGAAGCGATTTTTAACGCCGACCGCTGGGGTAAAACCATCTCCATTGGCCTGACGTTCGGTATGTTCGTGGCGGTGCTGGTTTTCCTCGCCGGGGAATATTCCAGCCGGATGCGCGGCTTCTGGCCCTGGTGGGCGCGGGTGGCGCTCAGTTCGCTGGTCGGGTTGGTCTGGGGGACGCTGACCTGGGGGGCGTTCACCTGGTTCTTTTTCAATTACGTGCCGGATTGGGGCGTGATGGCCTTCGCCGGCCTGGGTTTGGCGCTGGGTTTCGTGCTGTCGGCGGCCTTTAATCTGCGCGGCTGGGCGGCGACGCTGGTGACGGCGCTCGCCACCTATTTACCGCTGTATGTCATGTTCCATTTCTTCTGGACGGGCGACCTGATCGTGCCGATTCCGTTCGCCGCCGACGTGCTGGCGAACCCGGTGGCCGTTTTGTATTACGATTACCCGGAGCAGATTTTTACGCTGGCGATCCCGGTGGCGCTGCTGATTGCCGTCGGCGGCCACGCACGGGCGCTGTGGAAGGACGCGCGCGCCGCGCTGGCGTACCTGAAAGCGCGCCGGCGTTAGCTGTTGTTCAGGAAGTGCCGCACGGTTTCGTGGAAGCGCGTGTATTCGTCTAGCATGGGAAAATGCCCGGACTCCTCGAAGATGGCGATCTGGCTGTGCGGCGCGTGTTGTTTGAGCGGCTCCCATTGTCTGGGGCTGACGATGCGATCTTTTTTGCCGTAGATGCCTAAGATCGGCATCTTCAGTTCGCCGATGCGCGGACGCAGATCGGTTTCGCGCAGCGTGCCGATGCTCTCAAAAAACGGGCCGACCGTCAGTTTCGACAGGTCGGAATTGAACATCTGGCCGAGCGCCTGGCCGTCTTTCGCCAGCCCGTAGGCGGCTACGCGCAGGGACGCCCGCAGTCCACCCATGAACATATCGAACAAAAACGGCGCGGTTTCGGCCAGTCCCATCCAGCTTCGGTGTCCTGCCAGCCGCAGCAGCGGGTTCAGCGAGGTGCCGACGATGGGCGAGCCGATGACGATCACTTTGACGACTTTTTCCGGGTAACGAACGGCAGCCGTCAGCGAGACGGTGCCGCCCATCGAATGACCGACCAACGGCGCTTTGACGATTCCCAGCCGATCCATAAACTGGTTGACCAGCGTGACAAAATTGTTAACAGAAAAATCCGCCCCCTGGTCGCCGGATTCGCCAAAGCCCCAGAAGTCCAGCGCATAGGTGCGGAATTCCTTGCCCAGCTCTTCAATGGTGCGCCGCCACAGCATCCACGAACCGAGCCAGCCATGCAACAAAAGAACAGGGCGTCCACGACCATAAGTTTCATAGTGAACAATGCCCTGTTCAGTTACCAGAGTTGCCACGAGGGATCCGCCTTTGAAAATGAAGAGGTGATAACCGCTCTACGTATCCATTTCCTCCAGGATCGAATAGAGCAGTTCAAGCAGGACATTCTTCACGCTTTCCTTGTCTTTGGCGACACACGGCAGCAGTTTGACGCCTTCTTCGATACGCAGGGCAATGCGCAGGTCTTCGGCGCTCCAGGCATCGGGATGATCCTGCTTGTTGGCCGCCACTACGTAAGGAGTCGGCGCGTAGGCGCGGAAGGTCTCCAGGATGCTTTTAGCCTCGCGGAAGGTTTCCGGCTTGGAACTGTCCACCATCACCACAAAGCCCAACATTCCTTCCGCCAGGATTTCCCACATGAAATCGAAGCGGCGCTGGCCGGGTGTGCCGAACAGATACAGCACCAGATCATCATCTACCGTGATGCGCCCAAAGTCCATTGCGACGGTGGTCACGTCTTTCTGGCGTTTCTCGGCAGGCGTCGTAATTTCCCGTTCGGTGGAGACGACTTCAATCTCGCTGATCGAACGGATAAACTCGGTTTTACCGGCGCTAAACGGGCCTGTGATAACCATTTTGACAGTTTGCATAGTGTACTCGCTCTTCCGGTACAAGGTCCTTGATGGACTTCAGGACGCTAGATAGACCGAATCTTATCAATCAGTCGGTTGACCACTACTTTCTGAACCTGCGGTTTGGCGGGGGCAGGACGGCGCGCCGTCTTGGCGGCGACTGATTGTTCCATTCCCGGCGGTTTCACCAATTCAACCAAGCCTGCCTGTTCCAGGCCGTAGACGATACGCCGGATTTCGATCTCCGACATATTATTGGCTTTGGCGATCTGGCGAATCGAATTTTTGGGATTGACGAAGGAAACCACCCGCCATTCCTCGACGCTGAGGTGAATGCCCTTAAACTTCTCTTTCGGGTTTTCGGGGAACTTCAGCGCCATGTCGAGGTTGGGCAGGTGCTGGTTCAGTTCTTCGATTTCGCGGATGCGGCGCGCCCCTTCGATGATGACGTTTTCCAGGTCAATCGGCACCTGGATGCGGTTGTTATCCGGCAGCACGTCATCGTCAAAACGGAACGGTTCCTGATTCCAGGACAGCAGGTTATAAACCACGTCCAGGGTATGTTGTTGGATGCAGCTTACCACGTCGTTCTGCGAGACGTAATTGGCGTTAATCAGCAGCAGGGCCAGCGCCTTGTCGGTGGTATTTTTCGCGCGCTCCCGGATGATGCGGGCCTGCTCATCGGTCAGTTTGCCGGCCTTGTTCAGCACCGAGACAAGGTTGCCGTCCTGACCATCCATCATGGCGTAAATGAGCTTGCCGGTGCGAAACGAGACTTTTGCGCGCTCTGGCCCGGCGGTGATTTTCTCCCGCTTTTTCCCATTCACTTCCTCAAACTCGCCGCTTTTGTTGGCCTTGAAGATAGTGAGCGTGCCGGTCTTCCCGGCGAGATTGATGAGATTGAGGAGTTGGGTGGTGCTAAAATCCCTCAGTTCGCCCTTTAATGGCATTTGGGCCCCCTACAAAAAATTGAAACCAAGCCGTTCCGCGCTGGAATCGCCGTCTTGTGCATAACACCGACCTGTTTGTGATTATAGCTAACGCGCTGAATCGCGTCAACCAAACCTGCCTGCCTGCATTCTAATCGAAGTTGTCTATCCAGACAATCAACCTAGTTATATTATAATGCAGGTTTGTAATGGCTGCGGAGTGGTGCGCGATGTTGAGACGAGTTTTTGCCGGTTTACTGATCGGGTGCGGCGGCTGTATTATGCCCATCACCACGCCTGCGCCGCTTACTTCCACTCATCTTACTACCGAAACGCCAGCAGCGAAAATTGAGAATATCGTCCCTGCCGGAAGTATCGGCCCGGACAGCTTCCCGCCCGGCGTGAACCCCTTAACCGGCCTGGAAGTGGCCGACCCCGCCGCGCTTGACCGCCGCCCGATGGTGGTCAAAATCTCCAACGCGCCGCCGCTGGTGCGTCCCCAGGCCGGCATCGGCGCGGCAGACCTGGTATTCGAGCATTATGCCGAAGGCGGCCTGACGCGCTTTTCGGCGGTCTTTTACAGCCGGTCCCCCGACCGGGTGGGGTCAATCCGCAGCGCCCGGCTGATTGATTACGAGCTGGTGCCGATGTATGGCGCGCTGCTGGTGTTTTCCGGGGCCAGCAGCGGCGTGGACGAACGCCTGAACGGCTCCGAGTTCGCCGACCGGCTGTTCCGGGGCGTGGCCTACGGCCTGCCCTACTACTGGCGCGACGAAAGCATCGAAGTGCCGCATAACCTGTTCGCCAACCCGAACGCGCTGTGGGCGCTGGCGGCGGAGCGAAACATCAACCAGAGGCCGGAACTGCGCGGCCTGGCCTTTTCCCCCACACCGCCAGCCGGCGGCAGCCCGGCTGCCCGGATTGACCTGCGCTACCGGGCGACACGCCTGCTGTGGACGTATGATACGAAAAGCGGCCTGTACAAACGCTTTGCCGATGGCAAGGGCCACTTCGACGCCAACACCCTGCAACAGGTGACGGCGGCCAACGTCGTCATCGTCTACGCCGACCACCGGTTCACCGACATCGTGGAAAGCCAGTTCCAGGACAGCGCCAGCTACAGCATTGAAATCAAGCTGTGGTTCGAGGGCGACGCGGTGCTGTTCCGTGACGGGCGGCGCTACGAAGGCCGCTGGGTGCGCCCGACGCGGGAAAGCATGATCGGCCTGCGGACGAACGCCGGCGACCTGCTGTACCTCAAACCCGGCAACACCTGGTTCCAGGTGGTGCGCCTACCGGAGCAGCAGGAGCCGCTGGAAGAATGGCTGCGCGTAGAGTAAACGCAGCACTCGTCCCCCTACGGCGCGGGGCTGCCCACCCACAGCAGGCCGGAAACCGCGCGCTGCGTCGAACGCTGGCTGAGGTACAGCAGCCCCTCTTCAAAACCGCGCCGCCATACGTCCCAATCGTGGCCGCCGTCATATACGCGCAGTTCCGCCAGCACCTTCGGCACGCGCCGGATGCGGTTGTACAGCAGGTGCGCTTCCAGGTCGAGATCGTGCTGCTGGTCTTCGGCGGCAGGGTGTTTCCATTCGTCGTCGCCCACCACGATGAACATCGCCAGCGCCAGATCGGACGCGGCAAATGGCTCGAACAGCGCCGGGTAGTTCAGGCCGGTGTAGCGGTTTTCGTCAAACAGCGTTTCGTCCACGCCGAACGCGCCGAACAACCGCGCGCTGGAGTCCGACGGCGGCTGCGGCGTATACACCGCCGGGCTGAGCACAATCGCCCCGCTGAATACTTGGGGATGAGCCAGCGCGTAACGCAGCGCGCCATAACCACCCATCGAATAACCGCCGATCACCCGCCCGCCGCGTTCGGCCAGCGTCCGATAGGTGGCATCCACATGGGGAATCAGGTCGTTGAAGAAGGCGCTTTCGACCGGCTCGGCGGGGAAGTCCGCCCCGGTATAAGCCGAATCAATGTAATAACCGGCGCGGTCGCTGGACGGCATATCCGGCATGATGGCGATCACGGGCGGGATGTCCCCGGCGGCGATCAGCGCGTCCAGCACGCCCACGCCGTTTAACCAGGCGTAATAATCGTCGCCGCGTCCGTGCAGCAGGTACAGCACCGGGTAGCGCCGGTCGGCGTCGGCCTCGTATCCGGCGGGCAGATACAGGTAATAGTCGTAGGTGCGCCCCAGCGTAGGGGACTCGAAGCCGGTTAGGGTCATCGTGCCGCGTGTTTCGTCCTGGGCAGCCAGCGGGTTCATCATCACCAACAGCAGAATAATCGTCACTAAGGTATGCATGGCTTAACTCTCCTCTCCATACTGCCGCGCCGCCGCGCCGTCATATTCGTGGTCGGTGGGGTGGATGACGCGCATCGGGCGTTCGCGGGTTTTTTCTTCATGCACCTGCGCCACCAGCCCTGGCAGCCGCGCCATCATAAAGAAAGTGTTCGCCAGTTCAAGCGGCAGCTTCAGGTCAACCAGCAGCCCGGCAATCGCGCCGTCCACGTTCATCGGCAGACGCTTGCCGGTGGCTTCCGCCCAGGCATCCTCAATCGCTCGCAGCATCTCCACGCCATCCGCCGCCACGCCCAGTTCCGACGCCAGTTCCAGCAGGCGGCGGGTGCGCGGATCGTCGGTGTGGATGCGATGGCCGAAACCCGGCAGGCGCTTTTTCTCCTTACGATAGGCCGCCACCAGCGCCACCGCCCCTACCTCGGCGGCGCCTTCCAGCACGCGCGCCAGTTCGATGCCGCGCCGGATGAGGCGCATACTGTCCTCAATCGCGCCGCCGTGATGCTGGTTGATGCTGAGCAAACCGGCGGCCAGCGCCGCGTTAAAAGGCGCGCCGGTGCTGGCTGCGGTGCGGGCGGCCAGCGTGGACGGGGGCGTGACGCCGTGATCTATGGACGAGACGAAAATCGCATCCAGCAGTTGCCCGACCTGAGGCGGCGGCAGTTCACCGGTGAGCGCCAGAAAGATCGCCTGGCTGAAGCTGATGCGTCCCATCAGGTCGTCAATACGGTAGCCGCGCAGCCGGATTTCGTTGGGCCGGATGCCGGTGATCGCGGTTTTCCAGTGCAGATCGGTTTCCATAAGCTTCTGTTTCTCTTTCGCCGGGGGGATAAAAAGCGTTCGCCGCTGTAAAACGCGCCGGGTCACGTCAGGGATGTCGGCGAACGAATCCACGACTTCCGCGCCGACCTCGCGCAGCCGCGCCACCTTGCTGGCATACGTGCCGCGATTGCCCTCGACAATCGCCCCGGCATGGCTGAAGCGCGTGCCGCTGCGGGCGGCCTTGCCGCCGATGCAGGCGACCAGCGGTTTGGTGAAAGCGCCGGCGGCGATCAGGTCGGCGGCCATTTCTTCCTGCGAGGTGCCGATCTCACCAAACAGCACCACACATTCGGTCTGCGGGTCGGCCTCGAAGCGTTTTAGAACGTCGGCGTGCGGCATCCCCACCACCGAGTCGCCGCCGACGTGGACGATGGTCGAAAGCCCCATGCCGGCCTGCGCCAGATAGTAGGCGATGCTGGTGGTGATACCACCGCTGCGGCTGGTGACACCGACCGGGCCGGGATAAAACCACTTCTGGGCGCTGGCGGCGCGCCCGCCCATCATGCCCAGCACGCCGCTGCCGGGGCTTAAAACGCCCAGCGTATTGGGGCCGATGAAACTCGCCCCCTGCGCGTCGGCTTCGGCCACCAGTTCCAGCACGTCGTACAGCGGCACACGATCCGGCACCAGGACGAGCAGTTTAACCCCGCCGGCCAGGGCTTCCAGGGCGGCGTTTTTCACCAGCGGGGCCGGCACAAAAATCACGCTGATGTCTATGTCGCCGATGGTATCGCGGGCCTGCCCGACCGTATCAAACACCGGCACGTTTTCGACCATCCCGCCGCCGCGCCCCGGTGTGACTCCGGCGACGACGTTCGTGCCGTATTCCTTCATCAGCCGCGTGCGCGCCGCGCCCTCGCGCCCGGTGATGCCCTGCACCAGGACCCGTTTGTCCGGCCCGATTAAAATCGCCATGTTTACGTTTCCAGCCCTGGGATGGGCAGCCGGATGAATCCGCCGCCTTTACCCCGCAAAAAACACTCCACCTCGCACGCCAGGCATTCGATACAGCCGCCGCGTCCGGCGTCCTCGCGGCTGATGTTTAGCACCGGCGCGCCGTCTTCCAGCGATAAAATCCCCGGCACGCACGACTCGATACAGGCTTTCGTCTCGCAGGCGCGGCACACGGCATGGTCAAATGTGATCGTGCCATGTGTGACCGTCTCGAACGTGTACGGTTCGGCGGCGGGCGGCAGCGCGCGCGGGGTGGGGGCGGCGGGTACATAACCTTCGACCAGCTCGGCCAGCCGGCGCGCGCAGAATTCCGGCGTATCGTCGCGCCCGTAGGCTTCCACCGGCGCGGGGAAGCTGCCGTTGGCACGACGCAGGATTTCAATGGCCTGTTCTTCGCCGTTGCCGCCGATACGAATGACCGCCGGGACGTTGAGCTGCGCGTCCATGAAGGCTTTGACCAGCCCGCGCGCCGAATGGAACTGTTCCTGGCTGGCGACGCCGCTGCCGCCCATGAAGTAGGCGTCCACGCGCGGCTGCGCCAGGACGATGCGGGCGGCGCGGTAGACCTTGCTGGCGGGCGGGTTGCCGCTGGTATCCACAAAATCGGCGATTTTGAAGCCCTGCGCCAGCAGCGCGTCCATGTTCATCATGCTGCCGCCGCCGCCGTTGCCATGAAAACCCACCACGCGGTCTTCTGGCGCGAACTGCGTTTCAAGCTGCAAAAAATAAAACGTGCCGCGATAGTCGTTTTTTTCCACGTCCCAGGCGATGCGCTCCAGCAGCGTCGGCGGGCGGTCAATCTCGCGCGCGATTTCGATGCCCAGGTCGGGATGGCGGAACACGGCGTAATCGTCCACCGTGAAGCGGCAGTCCAGCGCCACCAGTTGGCCGTCGCTCGTCAGCGCCAGCGGGTTGATCTCTGC
>JACAES010000165.1 GCA_013388735.1 Chloroflexota bacterium
ATTTTATAGACTCAACAGGCTGGACGGGACGCGCCTTTATGCACTACCGATCATCCAACCGGATCATCAACTGCGGGGAAGGTTTATTTGATGCGGTTAATAACGAGTTTATTTATAACTTTAATTTATCCGAATGCGCTGAACTGACGGCAGGTGATCTGGTGAAATGGTTGGGAACACCATCCGGTGTCTGCACTTACTATTCCGGTTTTGGCCTGGTGTTCGCGCATGAAAAAGGCGCTCTCATCGTTATGCTCAAAGATTCACCCACCTTCTCGCCTTTCACAAAGATTGAATTGGTGCATCTGACTTCCAATCCACTTGAGTCGCGTATGCTGTGGCTGGGTTTTAAACCGGAACGCCTTTATAACAGCCTCTATCCGCCACCCAATAACACGGTCTGTTATTAGGAACGAACAGAGGCTGCCAACATCGGGCCGCCTACAGGCATGAAAAGCGGCGTCTTTGCCTTCGGATGCTGAACATCAGATAACATCACATATCAAAGAACATTCTCATGACCCGCTTCCTGCTCATCCTTATCGCGCTGCTGGTGGCCGTCTTCACGGCGCTGGTGGCTGTTGTACCGCCTCTGGCGGGCGCGTCTGCGGCTGCCGCCGTCGCGCAAACCGATGACTGCCACCTGCCTTGCTGGAAAGGTATCATCCCCGGCGAAACAACTTTTAACCAGGCGCTGCAAATCCTGGACGATCAGGGGTTTCAGAAACTGCCCAACCTCGATACCATAAATCTGCCGGGACAGTACTTTTACATTGCGGCGCAGCCGACCGACATCTGTCAGGTCGGCCTGACCAACACCCGCGCGTTAGAAGCAATCGTCCGCGAGGTATCGCTGTGGTTTTGCCAGCCGCAAAAACTGGGCGATTTGATGATGTTGGTAGACGCGCCGTCTACCATCCTCCCGCTTACATCGCTGCTGGTCTACTCGGAAGGACGTATCGTTTTTATCCTCAGTCAGCCGTTCTGTTCTGACCGGCTGTCGCCCTACAGTGCCATCCGGTATATCAGCCTGACCGACGACAAATTTAATCAACCCCTGTTTTCGCAAACGGCAAAACTGCCCTGGCGTGGCTTTTCGCCGCCCTGGCGCTACGAATGGCTGTTTGGCGAGGTGTGTTAGCCAGGGGCGGATTTCGGAAACCCGCCCCGGCGGAGGCTGTGCTAGAAGTTAATCATATGCCCTTCCAACCCGTGCGCGGCCTCTTTGATGGCCTCGCTGAGCGTAGGATGGGCGTGGACGTTGCGGGCAATTTCGTTGGGCGTCAGTTCGGCAAACCGCGCCAGGGTCAGTTCCGGCAGCAGTTCGGTTACATCCGGGCCGATCATGTGCGCGCCCAGGATTTCGCCGTACTTTTTATCGCTGATGAGTTTGACAAAGCCGGTGGTATCACCCAGGCCGTGCGCCTTGCCGTTGGCCTGGAAGGGGAACTTGGCGACGTTGACGTCGTAGCCCTTTTCGCGCGCCTGTTTTTCGGTGTATCCGAAACTGGCAACCTGCGGCTGGCAGTAGGTGGCGCGCGGCATCATATCATAATCCAGCGTGATCGTCTCCACGCCAGCGATGTTTTCCGCCGCGATCACGCCCATCGTTTCGGCCACGTGCGCCAGCGCCAGTTTCATCGTCACATCGCCGATGGCGTAGATGTGCGGCACGCTGGTCTGCATTTTGTCGTTGATGGCAATCGCGCCGCGCTCGGTCAGTTGGACGCCGGTTTCTTCCAGGCCGTAACCTTCGGTGCGCGGCTGGAAGCCGATGGCCTGCAACACCTTGTCGGCCTCCAGCGCGCGCTGCGCGCCGTCCGGGCCAGTGACGGTGACTCTGACGTTTTTGCCGGTATCCTCGATTTTGTCCACGCGGGTTTTGACCAGAAGTTTGACCCCGGCGCGTTCGTACTGCTTGTGCAGTTCGGCAGAAATTTCTTCGTCTTCCAGCGGCAGAACACGATCCAGAAATTCGACGACGGTCACATCCACGCCGTAATTGTGCATAATGTAGGCGAATTCCATGCCGATAGCGCCCGCCCCGGCGATGATGATGCTGGTGGGAAGCTGGTCGGTCATGATCTGTTCTTCATAGGTCACCACCCGTTCGCTAAGCTGCGTACCGGGGATGAGCCGGGTGGTCGCGCCCGCAGCGATGATGCAGTTCTTGAACGTCAGTGTTTCCTGACCGCCGGCGTTCAGTTCGATACTCAGGGTGTGCGAATCGGTGAAGGTCGCCCAACCGTCATACTCGTCAATCTTGTTTTTCTTCATCAGGAAGTGAACGCCCTTAACGCGGCCATCGGCCACGCGGCGACTGCGTTTGAAGGCTTCGGTATAATCGAACGTCACTTCACCGCTGATTTTGATGCCAAACGTCTTGGTTTCATGCTTGAGGATATGCGACAGTTCGGCATTGCGCAGCAGCGCCTTAGAGGGGATACAGCCAACATTCAGGCATACGCCGCCCCAGTATTTCTTCTCGACGATGGCGGTTTTCAGTCCGAGCTGGCTGGCGCGAATGGCAGCCACGTAACCGCCCGGCCCCGCGCCCAGCACCACAACATCGTATTCTTTTGCCATGCAGTTTGATCTCCTGTGACGCTAAACGGCATGGCGTTAGTCTACCCTATGTGGAGGGTAAATTAAAGACGGCCTTTCAGTACAACCGGCCTCATCCGCCCCGGCTTCCTGGCAGCATACCGCCCGGATCAAAAGGCAGCGTAGGCAGTTCCGGCAGTGAGGGCGGCGCCGGCGGCTCTGTTGGCAGCGCCGGCAACGTAGGCAGCGCCGGCGGCGTTGGCAGTTCTGTTGGCCGTACCGGCAGCGCAGGCAACGCAGTTGGCCGCACCGGCAGCAGCGGCGGACGGCAGGCCGGCAGCGGCGTTTCACCGCACAACGGCCCGCCGGCGTGTATTTTATCCAGCAGCCGTTGCAGCGACTCCCCGGCCAGCGGTGGCGCAATTTCGATGCGGCGCTGGAGCAGACGCACCGGCAGCCGCTCCAGCATCCGGGTGCGCGCCTCGTATGCGCGCGGCAGTTCCGGCAGGCCGCGCGGCTTGAAACCGGCGACCACATCCGGCAGGCGGGACAGTGCCACCCGCACCCACGTCCCCGGCACGATGATCTGTTCGCCGCCGTTGGCGCGCACGTAGGCCAGCCCTTCCAGCGTGCTGACGGTCATGCCTTCGTCCTCATCCGCCTGGAAAAAGACGGTAGACCCCATCTGCACGTCCACACCGTTGACGTTAAAGGCCACTTCGCCCGCGCCTTCCGGCGTCTGCACCAGCAGGCCGCTCTCCGGCGCTTCCTCGCAGCGGGCGTCCCCGACGCCGGTGCGCAGATAAAACGCCTGCATCGGCGGCGCGTTCGGGTCTGCCGGCTCGACGGGCGTCAGTTCAACATCTCCGAACAGGATGAAGGTCACATTCTGGCCGGGCAGCGTGTCCGGCAGGTTGGCTTGCAGACGCATCAGCGCCACACCCCATTCACCCGCTTCGACGTTCATCGCGCTGGCACGCAGGTTTTGCAGGTCGGCCACACTAATGAGGTCGCCGGTTTTACGGAACTCAAAATCCTCTACGCCGGGTTTCGGCTCGGCGGCAAGGCGGACGCTGCCGTAACAGACCTGGTTGCGGCCTGTTTTGGCGCAGAACTGGTCAACCACTTCCAATGCTGTCTCGACGATATTCGGGCAGGTGAACCCCTGCGCCAACGCCAGCGCGGGGGCCAGGCACAGCGCCAGCGCAGCGCCCCACAAACGAAGCGGTCGTAACATAGCTTCCAGACTCCTCCTGAAAAAGTTCCGAGGACAATTCACGGCGAAACGCAGAGACCGGCTCTAGCCGGGCGCTGCGCCGAAGTATCATTGACCTGTTTGTTTATTGTACCCGACTGCCCTGCCGCAGGAGAATTAGCGTCCGTCAAAAACAAACGTCTTTCTAAGGGACACCGGTAGGGTTTATGATATAATCGCTTGTTGCAGATCGAATATGCCATCTGAACGGGTTGGAAATCGAGGCAGTGAATGTTCAAAAGTATTGTCAAGAAAGTGGTCGGCGACCCGATTGAGCGGGCGCTGGCGCGCTATCGAGAGACCGTTGATCGCATCAACGCCCTCGAACCGGACATGCAAAAACTGAGCGATGCCGACCTGCGCGCCCGGACTGCAGAGTTTAAACGCCGCTTGGCCGAAGGCGCGGCGCTCGACGACCTCCTGGTGGAAGCCTATGCGGTCGTCCGCGAAGCATCGGTGCGGACGATTGGCCTGAGACACTACGACGTACAGATGATCGGCGGTATCGTGCTGCATCAGGGGCGCATCGCCGAGATGAAAACGGGCGAAGGCAAAACCCTGGTCGCCACCCTGCCACTGTACCTCAATGCGCTTCAGGGCCTGGGCGCGCATCTGGTGACGCCCAACGATTATCTGAGCAAAGTCGGCGTCCAGACGATGGGGCCGATTTATCATTTCCTGGGACTGAGCGTGGCCGTCATCCAAAGCAAAGGCGACAGCCCCTCACCTGACGCCGGCTCGTTTATGTTCGACCCCAATTATCCATCCGACGATGCGCGCTACCAGAATTTGCGCCCCTGCAAACGCCGCGAGTGCTACGAAGCCGACATCACCTACGGCACGAACAACGAGTTCGGTTTCGACTATCTGCGCGATAACATGGTTTACGAGCCATCCCAGTTGGCTCAGCGCGATCTGAACTACGCCATCGTGGACGAGGTGGACAACATCCTGATTGACGAGGCGCGCACCCCGCTGATTATCTCCGGCCCATCCGATGAGCCGTCCGACTATTACAAAAAATTCGCCGAAATCGTCAAGCGGCTGAAACCCAGCAGCAACGGCAATGTGAAGGACGAAGAACCGGACGGCGACTATGTGATAGACATCAAAGACCGCGTGGTATACCTGACCGAACGCGGCGTCGAGCGAGTCGAAAATATGCTGGGCATTGACCAGCTTTACCACCCCAGTAATTCCGAGATGATCCCCTATCTGGATAACTCGCTGCGGGCGCTGGCGTTGTACCACCGCGATAAAGAATACATCGTGCAGACCGGGCGCGAAGGCCCGGAAGTTATCATCGTGGACGAATTCACCGGGCGTCTGATGTATGGCCGCCGCTTTTCCGAAGGGCTGCACCAGGCGATTGAAGCCAAAGAAGGCGTCAAAATCCGCCGCGAAAACATGACGCTGGCGACCATCACCTTCCAGAACTTCTTTCGCATGTATCGCAAGCTGGCCGGCATGACCGGTACGGCGCTGACCGAACAGGAGGAGTTCGAGAAGATATACAGCCTGGAAGTCGTCGCCATCCCTACCAATCTGCCCATCATCCGCAAGGATCATGACGATCTGGTCTTTATGAGCGAAAAGGCCAAATTTAATGCCGTCGTCGCAGAGATCAAACAGCGGCAGGAAAACAACCAGCCGGTGCTGGTCGGTACGGTGGCGATTGAAACGTCGGAGCGGTTGAGCAAGGCGCTTGACCGGGCCGGCGTTAAACATGAGGTTTTGAACGCCAAACAGCACGAACGCGAAGCCGGCATCATCGCCCAGGCGGGCCGCCCTGGCGCGGTGACGATTGCAACCAACATGGCCGGGCGCGGCGTGGACATTCTGCTGGGCGGCAATCCTGACGGGCTGGCGCGCGAAAAGCTCCGCCAGCAGGGTATCGAAATCACGCAGGCGAGCGCCGAGCAGTGGCAGCAAGCGTTTGCCGAAGCGCGCGCCCAATGTGCAGCAGACCGGCAGACGGTGCTGGCGGCGGGCGGGCTGTTCGTGCTGGGTACGGAACGCCACGAAGCGCGGCGCATTGACAACCAGCTTCGCGGGCGATCTGGCCGCCAGGGCGACCCCGGCGAAACACGCTTTTACCTGAGCCTCGAAGATGACCTGATGAAACGCTTCGGCGGCGACCGTGTGAAAGGTTTCATGTCCTGGGCCAACATCCCAGAGGACGAACCCATCCAGCACAGCATGATTACCCGGACGATTGCCCAGGCGCAGGTAAGGGTCGAAGGCTACAACTTCGACATTCGTAAACGGGTGCTGGAGTACGACGACGTGGTGAACAAACAGCGTGAAGTGCTGTATGCCCGCCGTCGTGACATTGTGTTTAAAGACAGTCTGCGCGACGATTACCTGAAAATTCTGGAAGATTCGGTGGGCGGTGTGCTGGACGAATATGCCCCGGAGAACACCCCCCCGGAGCAGTGGGACCTGGAAGGCATGTATCGCCAACTGCTGACCATCTTCCCCGTTCCCGAACGAATCACACCGGAGACGATGACCGGCCACTCGCTGGAATCGCTGGAAACCCTGCTCATCGAAGCCGTCCACGAGGCGTATGATAAAAAAGAGCAGGAACTCGGCAGCGACACAATGCGCCGGATCGAAAAATGGACGATGCTGCGCGTGATGGATCAGCACTGGCAGCGCCACCTGACCGACCTGGACGTGCTGCGCGAGGGCATCGGCCTGATGTCGGTGGCGCAGCGCGACCCGCTGGTGGAGTATAAACGGCAGGCCTTCGGCATGTGGCAGGGGATGATGGATCAGGTTCGCGCACTGGCCGCTTACCAGTTGCTGACGACCCAGGTCATGCGGCAGCCCACCCAGCAGGCGATACGGCGGCAGGCCCCGGTTCAGATGGCGCGAGCCGGCGGTGCGGCGGATTCCAAACCGGAGCCGGTGCGTGCGCAGCACAAGCTGGGGCGTAACGACCCTTGCTGGTGTGGCAGCGGCAAAAAATACAAACACTGCCACTACAAGCAGGATCGTGGGGGACAGGCTTCCTAGTTCGAAAACGCACATACAGACGCACGTCCTATAGGCTGATTGGATAGAGGAACACCTATGGCTCAGAAATCCGCCTCGCGGGTGGCGATGGATGACATTGATCCGCAGTTGCTTCGTTTTCTGCGAGACAAAGTGAACTCGTTCGTAAAATGGGACCTGGTACGGTTTTTCCACGATAACCCGCACGCCGCCGATACGGCAGACAACATCGCCCGTTACACCGGGCGCGACGTGCGAACGATCACCGATGAACTGGCCGGACTGGTCGAAGCCGGCGTATTGGAACGCAACGAGTATTCCAACCAGACGATTTATGCCTTGGCTTCCGACATGGACATGCGCCGCCTGATTAACGATTTTGTGCTGGCCTGCGATGACCGTCAATTCCGGGTAAAAGCCATCTACCACGTCATACGTGGGATGCGCTGAACAACGGGATAGGGATCGGTGGGCGCAGTATCCCTCAGCCAGTTTTTGACGCTGTTCGGCTGGTTTCCGGTGGCGATCATGCTGGTATTCCTCCTGCTCATTGCGCGTTTTTACCAACGTTTTGCCGGCGAAAAAACCTCCTACGAGCTTTTTGCCATCCCGATTGTATTGTTCGGCGC
Source organism: Chloroflexota bacterium (assembly GCA_013388735.1). Lineage (GTDB taxonomy): Bacteria > Chloroflexota > Anaerolineae > Aggregatilineales > Phototrophicaceae > CFX2. The sequence continues at coordinate 7,429 of JACAES010000165.1, forward strand.
GGCCTCGGTGCGTTACAGCAGCATAGACCGCGTAGCCGGGGATACGCTGGGCGATCTGCTGCTGGCCGCTGGCGGCATCGCGCTGATTGTGTTATGTGTATCTCTGTACCGGTTGATGACGCGCAACCGCTGAGGGATGATGAGTGTTGATTGGGCAGGGCTGTTAGGGTTGTTGGGTCCAATTTCATTCGGCATCGCGCTGGTCGTGATCGGCCTGTTGAGCCGCCGATTAGGCAGTGTGATGCGAACGCCGCGTTATTACCTGGGCTTTTTCCTCGCCGCCGCCCTGATCGCCATCAGCGTCCTGGCGCGGCTGCTGAACCTGGGGCATGGCGCGGCTGCGGCTGCTCAACTCAACCGCGACCCACTGTGGGTATTCCTGTATATGGGCCTGCCTGCGATTGCGATGATGCTGGGCGTGGTGGTCGCCTGGCGCTACTGGAGCTGGCTGCTGGCGGAGCGGAACTGAATAACATACAATGTTAAGGGGTGAACTGCCGTTCCCCATAACCGTTGAATAATAATCTAGAGGGTACAGGGGTTTGGCCGAATCCGACCTGCTCCATCACATCCGGGCGCTGCCCAAGATCGAGCTTCACCGTCATCTGGAAGGCGCGGTTCGGCTGGAAACACTGATCGAAGTCGCGCAGGTCTATGGCTTCGAGATGCCGGAATACGAGGTTGAAACGCTGCGCCCTTTCGTCCAGATGATGCCCGATGAAGTCCACAATTACCAGCATTTTCTGGGTAAATTCACCACGCTGCGGCAGTTCTTTCGCTCGCCGGACATCATTCGCCGGGTCACACAGGAGGCTGTCGCGGACGCCGCCGCCGATAACATCCGCTATCTGGAACTGCGCTTTACGCCCCCTGCCCTCAGCAGCATCATCCGCTGTTCGTATCAAGAGGTCATCGACTGGGTGTGCGCCGCCGCCGCCGAAGCCGCCCGCGCCCATGCCATCACCGTGCGCCTGATCGTATCCATCAACCGGCACGAAAGCGTGCAGAACGGCGAAGAAGTTCTACAGGCCGCCCTGGCGTACCGGGATCGCGGCGTCGTCGCGCTTGACCTGGCCGGGAACGAAAACCAGTATCCGGCGCAGCCATTTTACCCGCTGTTCAAGCAGGCCAAAGCTGCCGGGTTGTTCGTGACCATTCATGCCGGGGAATGGGCCGGGGCCGAAGGCGTGCGCGAGGCGCTGACCTGCCTGCACGCCGACCGCATCGGTCATGGCGTGCGTTCGATTGAAGACCCCGAACTGGTGGCCGAACTGGTGGAACACGGCGTGTCGCTGGAAATCTGCCCATCCAGCAACCTTGACAGCGGCGTGGTCGCCGCCTGGCCCGAACATCCTCTCGCGCCCCTATACCGGCAGGGGGTTAAAGTCACCATCAACACCGACGACCCGATTATCAGCGCCATTACCCTGAGCGATGAACTGACGCGGGTCATTACGCGCTTATCATTCGAGCTGGACGACATCAAACAAGCAATCCTGAACGCCGCCGGCGCGGCTTTTCTGCCGCCCGCCGAACGCGAAAGCCTGCTGGCGAGGTTTAAAAACTGGCTGACCGTTTCCTGAGTCGCACCACCCGGTCATCTTTCGAGGAACATCATGCTCCAGATCGGTGAAATCTGCATACACCTGATAAACGACTGCGCGATTAAAGTTGACCCCGGCGGGGCGTTCGGCCTCGTGCCGCGCGCGCTGTGGTCGCCGCTGATGCCGCCGGACGAAAACCATCTCGTCCCGATGCACCACCACTGTCTGCTGGTTCAAACCAGCGGGAAAAATATCCTCGTGGATGTTGGCTATGGCGACAAACTGCCGGACAAACAGAAGGCGCTGCTGCACTTCCAGCGGCCCACCGGCAGCCTGATAAACGCGCTGGCCCGGCTTGGCCTATCGCCTGCCGACATTGATCTGGTGATTGACACCCATCTGCACGCCGACCATGCCGGCGGCAACACCCGTTTCGGCCCGGATGGCGGTATCGAGCCGGTCTTCCCGAACGCGGAATATGTCGTGCAGCGGCGGGAATACGAGGACGCCATGCGCCCGAATGAACGCACGCGCGCGACGTATTTTCCGATGAACTATCATCCCCTGGTGGAAACCGGCCAGATGTGCCTGCTGGACGGCGACACGGAACTGATGCCCGGTGTTTACGGTGTGGTCACGCCCGGCCACACCCCCGGCCATATGAGCGTGCGTTTTGAAAGCGGCGGCCAGCACGCCGCCTTCGTCTGCGACCTGGCGAGCTACGCCCTGCACTTCGAGCGTCTGGGCTGGATGACGGCCTACGACGTTGAGCCGCTGGTCACGCTGGAAACCAAACGCCGCTGGCAGCAATGGGCGCTGGAGACAAACGCCGTCCTGATTTTCCCCCACGACCCGCACCGCCCGGCAGGGCGTTTTGTCCTGAATGACGGCGGCAAAGGAATGATTGAGCCGCTGGCCGTGCCGTTCGCCTGAAGCGTCGTTTTGATCGCATAACGTGGGTACAGGCCGGGGCGCGATGACAAACGCCCCGGCTTCGCTTAAGCTACTGCGTCCCGGCGTGGAATGCGATCAGGTAATCACCGAAGGTGGTCTGCCGGTAGCTGGTCATCATAAAGGTCAGCGCGAAAAATTCGTCTGGCCGTATCTCAAAATCGGAAATCGGAATCCGCAGCATGGCGTCATACTCGCCGCCCGGCAGCAACCGCCCGTTGATCTGCGGGACGTAACTGTTTGACAGATTGTGGGACTCGCCCCAGCATTGATCGGAGCCGGCGTCGTCGCAGAATAACTCCGTGCCGTCATTAAAAACGAACACGTTGTAATTATCGTCCGCCAGGTACATGAGCGGATCCAGCGCGGTCGTTTTAGAGATCATGTAGACCGTCAGCGGTACGCCCGAAGCGACCATGCCGGGCGTCAGCCGCACTGAAAACGGGTCGCCTTTGCCGTCGGCGGCGGTGGCGGCCATGCCTTCCACGATGAGCAGGAATTCCCCGGCGGCATTACCGAACCCGCCCACCACCAGCGAAACATCGGCCATGTTCTGACCGCTGGTCTGCGAGAAACGCACCTGCGCGGTCAGATCGGATGCAACGACATCGCCGGTGCTGGGCAGCGAAGCGGTATACCCGGCAGCGACAGCTTCATCATCGGCGCAGATGCCCTGGCCGGTGTTGCTGTCCAGAACGGCCAGCACCGGGTCGAAACCGTTCAGTCCGATGGCGGTAGCCGTATACTCGAAGCCCGCCCGCATCTGGCGCACGATGATTTCCACGCCGTTATCGAAGCTGGCATCCCTGCCGCAGTCCACATGGACGCCGCCGCTGCCAACCGTCTCCGGCTCTTTTTGCGTGGTGGGCTGCACCAGGCTGTTTTCCTCGCGCATCAGCGCGGCAATCGCCGTCATCGGCAGGATACCGCCCAGCCGCCCCAGTGTGCGTTCTTCCGACTGCACAGCGGTTGGAACGCCGATGAACTCGCCCACCTCATTCACAACCAGGCCGCCGCTGTTGCCGGGCGAAATTTCAGCATCGGTCTGATACCAGACCGGCAGGCGCTGGCCGCTGATCGTGCCGTTTTCGACAGTCGTGATCGTTCCCTGAGTCAGAACCAGATAACCATCGCCGATGCTGGGGAAGCCAAAAATGTACACACGGTCGCCATGTCCCATGCTGCTTTTGCTGATCGGCACGAAAGCCAGTTGGAGGCTGTCCGGGTCTACCGCTCGTCCCTGGTCGTCGCGGTTGATTTGCAGCACGGCGAAATCAATATCATCCGAAACACCCACCAGGCCAGCATAATAACGATGCACCGGCACCTCGGCCATATCATCAATCATCAGAATGGCGAAGTCGTCCGCGCCTTCCACGACATGGCGATTGGTGAACACCATGCCGGTCGCATTAACGATGGTGCCAGAGCCGGTGCTGATGGCTTCGCCGTTGGACAAAGCCACGATCTGTACGACACTGGTCGCAATCTGGTCAATCTGATCCCGGCTGAGTCCCCCCTGGGCAAATACTGAACCGGAAAAAACGAAAATAATCCAGAATAGAAATACGAATTTCCTCATCGTTCATAGTCCCCTGCTGATGCTAAAGCCGGTCTGATTCAATTATAGTGTGACACGACTGTTTACCGCCGCTTTCACAGCAAGATTTAATGCTTATCCTGTCGCTGCGCGGCTCAGTGCCGTTCCTGCCATTCCTGGATGGTGGTTTGCAGGAAGGTGCGGATTTCGGCGTCAGCAACCTCGCCAACGGTGTCATAATAGCGGCCATCCACCTCGATACTAACGCCGCCATCCGGCGACGGATAAATGTGGATGCTGCGCCCATTGTACTGCGGCAGGAAGCGTAGTTTGTGCTGGAGATAAGCCTCGATTGCGGCGGCGATATTGATCTCTGGAACCGGTTTTACCTCGCGTTTCTGGCCGCGCGCGGGTTTGATCGGCCCCTGGTCGTCCAGGCTGAACTTCGGCAGATCGCCGGGCATTTCGCCGGCAGGGGCAGGCGGCGGGTTGAAGGCCTGCGGCGCGTCGGGCGTTGGGGCAGGCTCCGGCGGTGGGGCGGCGGCTTCCGGTTCGGCAGGCGGCGGCGCGGGTGTCACCGGGGGCGCGACGGGTTTGGCGACCTGCGCCAATTCCCGCATCAACCGCGTAAAACGATCTTTAAACTCCTCGTCGCTGTTGATGTTCTGGTAAATCCGGTCACCCATCTGGACGATCAACCGGCCCTCCACCACATCACGCAGGACGGTCATCACCTCGACAACTTCCGCCGGCTTGCCGTCGTTTACCTGTACCAGCGTCGCGCCTTTGCGGGTCGCCCGCGCGGGCGCGGCAGCCTGCGCTGCCGGGGCGACTGCCGGCAGATCGCGCACAAGGGTATCCAGGTCGGGCATCTCGCCATCGCCATAGTCGAGCAGCGGGTCTATGGGGGGTAAAGCCTGCGCCCGCTGCTGGGCGCGCCGCCGACGCACGTAAACCAGCGCGGCGATCACCGCCACCAGCAGAATCGAAAACACGCACAACAGCCCCAGCATCCCGCCGACAAACGGCTGTTGGAGAAATTCGGTCAGATCGCTTCCCATAAGCTCATAACTCCGGTTGGCAGTTCGGACAATAATGCGTGCCGCGCTGGGCAACACGTATCTTGACGATCAACTGGCCGCAGGTCAGGCACGGCTGACCGTCGCGCCCATAAACGAAAAAATGCTCCTGCGACTCGCCGGGCGTACCGTCCGGCTTGCGATACCAGTTGATGCTCGCTCCTTCATAGTCTATGCCGCTGGCAAGCGCAGCGCGAATCGCCCCATGCAGCCGCGCAATCTCCGGGCCGGAAAGCGTATCGGAAAAGCGCAGGGGATGAATCCCGGCGCGGTGCAGGGCTTCGTCGGCATAAATGTTGCCCACCCCGGCAATGAACGACTGGTCAAGCAGCAGCGCCTTGATGCGCTTTCGCCGTCCGGTCAGACGTTCCCGCAGCGCGTCCACCGTGAAGGAGTCATCGAGCGGTTCCGGCCCCAGCCTGGGTGCGATACGGGCGAGGTCGTCCACCAGGTAAACGCCGCCAAAACGCCGCGCGTCGGAAAAATAAAGCGACTGGCCGTCGTCCAGATGCAGGCGCAGGCGCACCCACCGGTCGGCGGTTTCGGGGCTACCGGCAACGTACAGCCGACCGGTCATCTTTAAGTGGATGACGAGCAGATCGTCGTTCAGGGCGCACAGGATGTATTTGGCGCGGCGGTTGATGGCGGTGATGGTCTGGCCGACGATACGGGCGGCAAATTCGGTTGGGTCGGGCGCGCGGATCACTCTGGGTTGTTCTATCCACACGGCGGTGATGGTTCGCCCTACCAACGGGGCGCGCAGCCCCCGCACGACAGTTTCGACTTCCGGTAGTTCAGGCATAAAATCAGTGTACCTCAGTTCAAGGCCGCGAGAGATAAAGATATGATAGGGCGCATTTCAAGTTGACGCAGAGTCCTTTTACCCTCACCCCCCGCGCTTAGGGTACAGCCCTGAAGTGAAATACACCCGATATGATAGGCGGGTTTTCCCCGCCGCGCATTTGTGGGCTATAATGGAACAAAGAAGCGGTTTACAAGCCGCCAGCGAAATCCCGTGAGAGTCCTGGAAAGCCCATGTCGCAAAATTCGTTCGTGCATCTTCACGTCCACACGGAATATTCCCTGCTGGACGGTTTAAGCCGGATAGACCATCTGGTAAAACGCGCCAAAGAACTGGATATGCCGGCCCTCGCCATCACCGATCATGGCGCAATGTTCGGCGTGATTGATTTTTACCACGCCTGTAAAGAAGCCGGCGTCAGGCCGATCATCGGCATGGAGGCTTACCTCGCCCGGCGGTCGCGCTTCGACAAAGACCCCAAACTGGACAAACGTCCTTATCACATGCTGCTGATCGCGCGCAGCCAGACCGGCTATAAAAATCTGCTCAAACTCGCCAGCCTGGCTCAGCTCGAAGGCTATTACTACCGCCCGCGCGTGGACTGGGAACTGCTGGAACGCTACCACGAAGGGCTGATCGCCACCTCCGGCTGTCTGGCGGCGGAAATCCCTTCGATGATTACCGAAGGGCGCGACGACGAGGCGAAGGCGCTCATCGGCAAATATCAGGAAGTGTTCGGCAAAGATCATTTTTACCTGGAACTTCAGCAGCACGACATCCCGGAACTGGAAACGCTCAACCGCTGGCTGATCGAATACCGGCGCAGCCACCATACCGACGTGCCGCTGGTCGCCACCAACGACGTGCATTACGTGATGAAGAGCGATTATGACCCGCACGATACGCTGCTGTGCATCCAGACCGGCGCTTTAAAGAACGAGACTAACCGGCTGCGCATGTCTGACCCCAGCTATCACCTGACCACGCCGGATGAAATGTGGGGGTTCTTCGGGCAGGCTGCGCCAGAGGCGTTAAAAAACACGCTCAAGATCGCCGAAATGTGCGAGGTCAGCCTGGACAAAGAAGGCTACCATCTGCCGGTTTTCCCCGTGCCGCCGGGTTACGACTCCGGCAGCTACCTGCGCCACCTGTGCGAAAAAGGGCTGCGCTGGCGCTACGGCAGCCAGGCCGACGACGCCGATGTGCGCGACCGGCTTGACCGTGAATTGCAGATTATCGGCACGATGGGCTTCAATACCTACTTCCTGATCGTCTGGGATTTGTGCCAGTACGCCCGCAGCGCCGACATCTGGTGGAACGTGCGCGGCTCCGGCGCGGGCAGCGTGGCGGCCTACAGTCTGGGCATCACCAACATTGACCCCATCCAGAACAACCTGCTGTTCGAGCGGTTCCTGAATCCGGGGCGCGTCAGTATGCCGGATATTGACCTCGACTATCCCGACGACCGACGCGAAGAAATGATTACCTACGCTGCCCGCAAATACGGTGAGGACAAGGTGGCGGCCATCATCACCTTCGGGACGCTGGGGCCAAAAGCTGCCGTCCGTGACGTGGGGCGGGCGTTGGGCGTGCCGCTGGAAATCGTCAATCAGGCCGCCCGGCTGATCCCTCAGGAGCCGAAACCCAAGCCCCTGATGGAGTATGTCGAAGGCAACCCGGAACTGAAGGCGCTGTACGACCAGAGCGGTGAAGTCCGCCAGATCGTGGACACCGCCGTACACTTGCAAGGCGTCAGCCGCCACGCTTCGACACACGCGGCGGGTGTGATCGTAGCCGACAAACCCCTGGTGGAATACATCCCGCTGCACCGCCTGACCAACGAGGAGCAGGCGGAAACCAGCGCGCTGCGCGCCGTGACGCAATTCCCGATGGAAACCTGCGAGCAAATCGGGCTGCTTAAGGTGGACTTCCTGGGCCTGTCCACGCTGACAATTCTGCGAAAAGCCTGCGACCTGATCGCGCGGTATCACGGCGTCCGCTACACGATGGATAATATCCCCTACCGGCCCACCGGTGACCCGCAGACCGACGACATGCTCCGGCAGACTTTCGAGATGATCGGGCGCGGGGAAACGATCGGCGTATTCCAGATCGAAAGCACGGGTATGCAGCAGATGCTCCGCGACATGCGCCCGAACCGTTTCGAGCATATCGTCGCGGCGGTGTCGCTTTATCGCCCCGGCCCGATGGACTTCATCCCCCTGTACAACAAACGGATGCACGGCGAAGAACCGATTGAGTACCGGCACAAGTTATTACAGCCGATATTAGAAGAAACTTACGGAATTCTGGTCTATCAGGAACAGCTCATGCAGGTGGCCGGTCAGTTGTTCGGCTACGAACTCGGCGAAGCCGACCTGATGCGCCGCGCGGTTTCCAAAAAGAAAGAGAAAGACCTCAAAAAGCACCGTGACATTTTCCTGGCGCGCGGCCCGGAACACGGCGTTGACGCAGACAGCGCCAGTAAGATATTCGATGATATAGAGTTTTTTGCTAATTATGGTTTTAACAAGTGCCTCGTCTATGACACCGAAATCATAGACGCCGACACGGGCCGCCCGGTGAAAATCGGTGATCTGGCTTCCGGCAAGGCACAAGTGACACGTACGCTAACCTGCGACCTCAACACGCTGCGCCTCAAACCCGGCAGGATAGCGGATGTGATATTCAACGGCGTCAAGCCCGTTTACCGTCTGACGACCCGGCTGGGCCGTCAGATCGAAGCGACGACTAACCATCCCTTCTACACCTTCGACGGATGGCGTATGTTAGGCGAATTGCAGGTTGGCGATCAGATAGCAGTACCACGCCAAATGTTATTCGAAAACAGGAGCGAATGGCCCGACCACCAGACAATTGTTCTCGGCCATTTGCTGGCCGAGGGTAATCTGTGTCACACATCAGGCGTATATTTTTATACCACAAGTGATGAGCAGCGTGATGATTATGTCAAACATCTGGAGATGTTTGAAAATTCTGCGGCAACAGTCTCACGCCATAAAAGTGCTTACTCTATTTATAGCAAACGTCGTGAACGCTCAAAACTACAGGGAGTCGTCACCTGGATAAAAACACTTGGATTATGGGGCAAGGACTCCTATACCAAGTTTGTACCTGCCGAGGTTTTCGAACTACCTTGCCATCAGATAGGATTACTTCTCTCAAGAATGTGGGAAGGCGATGGACACATCAATGAAAAAGGACTAAACACTTACTATGCAACCTCATCCAAAAGTATGGCACAACAAATTCAACACTTACTCGTAAGACTTGGCATCATAAGTCGTCTGCGCCGTGTGGAGTTCCCCTACAAGGATGGACGTATAGGTTATCAGGTCTTTGTTACAGGAAATGATAACCTTAAGGCTTTCCTTATGCGAATTGGATGTCACTTTGTTAGCGAACGGAGTCGCCTGGGCCTGCAGAGAATGATAAATTCCAGTCCTAGGTCGAATGGCACAAAAGATATTATCCCAATGAGGGTGCTAGAAATCATAAAAGCCGAAAAGGCAAGGCAGCAGGTATCTTGGAAGGAAATAGCTGTACAGGCCGAAGTAGCAGAACGCGAATTTTACAACGTAAAACATGTCACTAAATCAGGCTTTACACATGCTACAATCAGCCGTATTGCCGAATATCTCGACTCGGATGTGCTGCGTATCTACGCTGACAACGACATTTACTGGGACAGAATTGTTTCCATCGAATATGCGGGTGAACAGCCGACTTATGATCTGACGATTGAAGGCACACACAACTTCATCGCCAATGACATCCTGGTACATAATTCCCACGCCGCCGACTACGCGGTGATTACCTGCCAGACGGCTTTCCTCAAGTGCCACTACAAAGAGGAGTATATGACGGCGCTGCTGTCCGTCCACCGCGACGACAGCGCCAAAGTCAGCCACTTTCTGAGCGAGTGCCGCCGCCTGGGCATCCCGGTGCTGCCGCCGGACGTGAACACCAGCCTGATGGACTTTGATATTCAGAAGCAGCCGGACGGCAAACGCGGCATCCGCTTCGGCCTGGTCGCCATCAAAAACGCCGGCGCGGGGCAGCTTCAGCCCATCCTGGATGCGCGCACCGAAGGCGGCCCGTTCGCCAGCCTGGAAGACTTCTGCCGCCGGGTGGATTTGCGGCAGGTGGGCAAACGCACGCTGGAAAGCCTGGTCAAGGTCGGCGCGCTGGATGCGCTGGCGCCGCGCGCGTCGCTGGTCGGGGCGGCGGCGCTCGACCGGCTGATGAGCTTCAGCGCCGATGACCACCGCGCCAGGGAAGTCGGGCAGATGAGCATATTCGGCGGGGATACCGGCGTTTCCGACACGCTCAAACTCCCCGAACCGCAAACCCTGAGCGAACGCCAGCTGCTGACCTGGGAAAAGGAACTGCTCGGCTTGTACGTGACAGGCCGCCCGGTGGACAAAGTGCGCGGGATGCAGCGCGATCTGAACACGGCGGAAGTCGCCCTGCTCAAAGCTGACCCGGCGATCTGGTCAGGCAAATCCGTGACGCTGGTCGGCGAGGTAGCGGCGCTGCGAAAGATCGTCACCAAAAACGGACAGATGATGGGCGTCGTCCAGTTGGAGGACTGGCATGATTCGGCAGACACGATTGAGGTAGTGCTGTTCCCGCGCACCTGGGATCAGTTTCACGAGATGGTGGACGAAGGTAACGTGCTGTGGTTCAAGGGCAAGGTGGACACGCAGCGCGGTGACGTGCAGATCATCTGTGACAAAGTGAGTCAGGATTTACGCGCAACAAGCGCTGCCGACGAACCTACTCAGGCCGCTATGCCGTCTGTGGCGGATGAACCGCCCTACTGGGCAGCGGACGATCTGTATGACGAGGAAACCGGCGAGGTAGCGCCCCCGCCAACCGTCCCCGAACCGGCGCCGGCAGCAGTGGTCGCCCCTGCCACCCAGGGCGCAGCAGCCGCGCTCATGCCGTCGGTCGAGCCGCAGTTCGCGCCGCCCCCGCCCGACCCGGCCTGGAATGACGATCTACCAGACTTTCTGCCGGAAAAACCTGCGCCGCCGGCTCAGCGATGGGTGATGGTGTATTTCCAGCGTTCCGGCGATGCGGACAAAGACCGCCGCAAACTGCGCCGACTGCACGGACTGTTACTGCAATATCCCGGCCAGGATCGTTTTTCGATTGTGGTCGAAGGGCGCGGCCAGGCCTTTACGATGGAGTTCCCCAACCACACTACCGACTACTGCGACGACTTGGTGGCCGAACTGGCGAGCGTGGTCGGGGAAAACAATATTGAGCTGTTTAACCGTTCCGACTAACGCCGCCGGACGGCGCGGCGCGGTGGGCCATCGTAGTTCTTCACATACAGATCGCCCAACCGCTGCGCCCACCAGTGCTGGTAAACATCGTTGCTAACGTCGAAAATGAAGTTGTAGTTTCGCCCGCAGTTCGGGCAGGCCGTGACCAGTTCGTTTAAGCCCTGGTAAGAACGGTTGATCTGCGCGATGACATGCAGCGGGCAGCCGCAGTCCGCGCAAAACTGCGACTCAATGTATTCATACTGGCAGGCGATGTCCTGCGCGATGATATAACCCTCTGATGTCAGGGCAAATAAATCCGGCGTGCGGCTCGGGTTGAAGCCGGGGTCGGCGTCGGATTTGCCGGCAGGCTGCCGCTTGAAAGCCATTACATGCCCCCCCTTCATTCGACGCCGATTTCGGCGATGCGGGCATTCAGAACGCGCACCAGCGCCATCGTCGGCACGCGCAAGTCCATGCCGCGCTGACCGGCGCTGACCAGGATATGTTCCTGCTCGGCGGCGGGCTGGTCGAGAAAAACCGGCCAGTTTTTGTGCGCCAGCGCCAGCGCGCTGATGCCGCCCACCTTCAGGCCGGTCAGTGCCTCGGCCTCTTTATGCGAAACCATCGCCACCTTCTTGTGGCCGCTGACCGTCGCCAGTTTTTTCAGGTCGAGTGTGCGGTGCGCGGCAATCAGCGCCAGCATCGGTTTGCCGCCGTCTGCCGGCTGTGCCACCAGCGTTTTGTACACCATGTACGGGGGAATGCCGAGTACCTCGGCGATAACTTCAGCATCGCGCAGTGTGTCGGGAAATTCGGTGACTTCGTAGGGGATATTGTGCTTTTCCAGCAGGCGCATGGAGTTGAGTTTTTGAGCCATAAAAATCAGCCCCGTTCCCTCGTCACCGATGATGTGCCTTCAAACACAGCTATTGTAACCGGACAGTTTACCGAATTTCAACTTCCATTTGCGGCAAATCACCATGCCCAATTTGCCGCCGTTGGTTTAGAATATACCCCAACGGGTATATAAGGAGTGAGATTTCATGGATCGCAAAACGTTTGAAGTACCTAACATCGGCTGCGACAACTGCGTGCGGACGATCAAAAACGAACTCGGCAGTATTGCCGGCGTTAAACAGGTGGAAGGCGTAACAGCCACCCGCATGATTACCGTCGAATGGGATGACCCGGCCAACTGGCAGCAGATCGTGGCGGCGCTGAAGGAAATTGATTACGCCCCCGCAGAAGCGTAAACCCATCGGCAGACGCTCGATTCGGGCGCGGCGATCTACCCGCGCCCGTTCCTGAAAACAGACCCGGCGCGCCAGGAAAAAGGCGCTATAGTAGAATCATCAAACCGATCACAGAAAGATCGAGGGCGCTGCATCCACCTGCTCAGATGGGCGGTTTCCGGGGTCTGATCTGATGAATCCTGAATTTCATTTTTTCATGCACGGCCCTATCGCTCAGGCCGAACTGGCGCATCAGTGGCACTCGACCGGCCAGCCGCGCTGGCGGCAGCAGCTTTATGCCGTCGAGCGCCGGGTAGGGCTGGCGCTGGCGCTGATTCTGTATGGCGGCGAGTTGGCCGGCGCACTGCTGCGCCGCGACCCGACTCCCATCGGCGAAACGCTCGGTTTTGCGGCCACCCTGCTGGTGATCTTCACCGGCCTGTATCATTTCTTGCTGATGTTCCGCACGCTGGCGCTGGGGGCGAACAGCATCACCCGCGAAAAAACCGGCAAGACCTGGGAAATGCTGGTGCTGACCGGCGTGGACGCGCGGCAGATTGTATGGGGCAAGTGGTGGGCGACGGTGCTGCGGCAGTGGCGGCAGTATGCGCTGCTGGGCGTGCTGCGCGCCGGGGTGATCGCCTGGCTGGGCGGGTCCGCCAGCCGCATCCTGGCAAGCATCTACACGTCATATGGTTATACTTACGGTGATCTTCAAACCGTACTGCCGTCCGCGCTGGACGTACTGGCGGCGGGGCTGGTCGTATTCCTGCTGACGCTGGCGAACCTGGGTTTTACGGCGGCCTGCGGTGTGCTGGCCTCGTCAGAAACGCGCTCCGGGGCTTTGGCGCTGGCACGGGCGGTTGCCACCCGCCTGACCATCCTGTTCGTAGCGCTGATGATTCTGATGCTGCCATCGGTCATCCTGGATTTGGCGGGCTGGTGGCTGGATCGCGTGCAGTTGGGCAGTAATTTCAGCCTGATGGATGTCCTCAGCCGAACGTCCATTACGCTGCTGGACAACGGCGCGTCCCTGGGCAGCGAACTGGTTGCCTACCGTCTGGGCAATACATCCGGTTCAACCCCGTCGGCCCTGGCTGCTGCGATTTTGAGCCTAGCGATCTACGGCGTCATGACCTGGGGACTGCTGCGAATGGCGCAGCGGCGTGCCGTCCGCCACCTCGCGCTGCCGCCGGAAGAAAACAAACCGGCGAATCACATAACAAAGCGGTTGTAGCACTTTCTCAAAACGCCGCGATTGCCCGGTGAGATACGAACCTGTACAATAGAACAAATTGGCTGTTCGAGGTTGGCGATGGTAAATCAGCCCGATCCGGTGAATTTGTTATTACCCGATTACCCTTCCGAGCGTATCGGGCAGTCGTACATTATTCACGCCGACTGCTTCGAGTGGTTAAGCCGGATTCCCGAAAACAGCCTCCATGCCGTCGTAACCGACCCGCCCTATGGCGTGAAGGAATACCAGCTTGACCAGTTGGAAAAACGCGAAAATGGCAGCGGCGGTATCTGGCGGATTCCCCCTGCATTCGATGGACACCAGAGAGCGCCGCTGCCCCGTTTTACAGCCCTGACTACTAAAGAAATCGAAACACTGAAACAATTTTTCGTCGAATGGGCCAGGCTCGTAACACGCGCCTTGCGTCCCGGCGGACATGTTTTTCTCGCCAGTAATGCTTACCTGTCTCAATCAGTTTTTTTATCGCTGGTCGAAGGTGGCCTGGAATTCAGAGGGGAAATCATCCGTGTCGTGCGAACGCTGCGCGGTGGCGACCGCCCGAAAAATGCCGAAAAGGACTTTCCTGATGTTTCGTCTTTACCACGCGGCTGTTACGAACCCTGGGGGCTGCTGCGAAAACCCCTCCCCCCCGGTATGAAAGTAAGCGACTGCCTGCGCGTATTCGAGACGGGCGGCCTGCGGCGTTTACCCAACGGTAAACCGTTCAACGACGTGATCCTGAGCGAGCGAACGCCCCGCCGCGAACGCGCCATCGCCGACCATCCCAGCCTCAAGCCGCAGTCTTTTTTGCGACAGTTAGTTTATGCCGCCTTACCGCTGGGACAGGGCATCGTCGCCGACCCCTTTATGGGTTCTGGCTCAACCATAGCAGCGGCAGAAGCCATCAATGTTCGCGCCGTTGGTATCGAACTTCACGCGAATTATTATGAAATGAGCCGGGTAGTTATCCCGCAGTTGGCCGGTCTGAAGCTGAAAAACGACCTGTCACAGCAGCTGCCCCTGCCCTGGTGAATTCGGGTCGCGGTAAATCCAGTTTGCCATCATCTTATGATAGCTGGACTGCGTAACGCTCACAGGGGAGGGTTGGCAGGCGTCCCATTCCAGGTTTTCGCTCACCGGCTGTCTTCCCCTGCTACGCCCGGCATATACTGTTCGTAAAGGGTGACGGGCAGCGGGCAGGCCGACAGCCAGTATTCAACAACCGGCTTCAGCAGCGGCCATTCCTCGCGGCTGCCCAGGGGCGTCAGCGCCAGACTCTCCAGGCCGTACAGCCGGTAATCGCGGGCGAGTGCCATCATAGCGGCTTCCAGAAAACGCAGCCGTGTTGACCCCTGCGCGGATTCGCGGATGACCAGAAATGCCAGGTATGGCCGCGACTCGCGCCATATCCAGATCGCGCCGGGTTTGATGCGCCCGCTGTGGCATAACTTTCGATAAGCGGAAAAAGCCGCCGGGTAACGATCAATCAGCCGGGTTTCCAGCGCGCCGACTTCCATGCCCGCGCGGGCGTTAAAACCAAAACCCAGCGTTTGCATCTGGCTGAGCAAGGGATCGCCGGAGATGGTGATTAGCGGCATCGGAAAAATAAAAGGGGCGAGTTTCAAGACTCGCCCCGCAGTATCGCGTTTATACGGCGCTGTAGTCCAGGCGGATGCCCGGCCCCATCGTCGCGGTCAGCACGATGCGGCGGATATACGTGCCCTTGACCGACGAAGGCCGCTGGCGCTGGACGGCCTCCAGGATGGCCTGGGCATTTTCCAGCAGGCGCTGTTCATCAAAACTGGCCTTGCCGACCGGAACGTGCAGGTTGCCGGTTTTGTCGTTGCGGAACTCCACGCGACCGGCCTTTAATTCGTTGATGGCGCGGGGTAAATCGTCCGGCTGCACCACCGTGCCGGCTTTGGGGTTCGGCATCAGGCCGCGCGGGCCCAGGACACGAGCGATACGCCCGACACGCCCCATCATGGCCGGGACGGCCAGGGCGGCGTCGAACTCCAGCCAGCCTTCCTTCTGGATGCGCTCGATGATCTGGTCGCTGCCCACGATATCCGCTCCGGCGGCTTCGGCGGCGCGGGCATCCTCGCCTTCCGCGAACACCAGGACACGCACGGTCTTGCCCAGGCCGTGCGGCAGCAGCACCGTGCTGCGCACCTGCTGGTCGCTGTGACGCGGGTCAATGCCCAGCCGGAAATGCATTTCGATGGTTTCATCGAATTTGGTGGTGGCGGTCTTTTTCGCCAAAGCGATGGCTTCCGCCAGGGGATAGTTTTTATCGCGGTCAACCAGTTTGAGCGCGGCCAGATAACGTTTGCCTTGATTTGTCATTGGGTTTTCTCCTGTGGTTCTGTCGGGCTTGACGCCCTCCCACGAACGAATGTTTTGCCGGATAAAACAGATCGTTTTGTCCGGTTAATCCACAATCTCCACGCCCATCTGCTGGGCCGTGCCTTCGATCTGACGCATCGCGCCTTCGATGTCCAGCGCGTTGGTATCCTTCAGCTTAATTTCGGCGATTTCGCGCACCTGCTTGCGCGTCAGCCTGCCGATCTTCTGCGTATTGGGATTGGACGAGCCTTTGTCAATCCCAGCCGCCTTTTTAATCAGGAAGGCGGTCGGCGGGCTTTTGAGGATGAATTTGAACGAACCGTCGCTGAACACGGTGATTTCCGCCGGAATGACCTCGCCCATGCGGTTAGTCGTGCGCGCGTTGTACTCCTTGCAGAAGGCCATCAGGTTGATGCCATGCTGCGCCAGCGCGGGGCCAATGGGCGGCGCGGGGGTGGCTTTGCCGGCCTGGATTTGCAGGGTGACGATTGCTTTGATCTTTTTTGCCATTGAAGATTCCTCTGTTTCGGTCGGATAGCGATCCGCTATGCGCGATCAGCTTTTCGCCTTTATGGCTGAAAAGTGCCGTTATTGTAATCGCTGTTGGCCGTTAAGCATAGGGGCAAGACGCCGGCACAGGCCTGAAATGGTCTTTTAAGCCGACCATTGAAGGCCGGGGATTCGGGTGTTATGCTCAAAAACCTATTGAACAGATAAACGGTATGACGTTCTGGAATATGACGAAACCTGATGTGCTTCTGATCGTGCTGGATACCCTGCGCCGCGACCGACTGTCCGGCTACGGCCACCGCCGCGAAACCTCGCCGGCGCTGGATGCCTTCGCTGCCCGCGCTACCATTTTCGACCGGGCGGTATCCCCGGCACAGTGGACAATCCCGGCGCACGCTTCGCTGTTCACCGGCCTGTACCCCGGCGCGCACCGCCTCACCGAAGCCGGCGACCGGCTGTCCGGTGCGTTCCCCACGCTGGCCGAAATCCTGCGCGGCGAGGGCTACCATACGGTCGGCTTCTGCAACAATCCGCTGGTCGGCGTGCTGGACAACGGCCTGGCGCGCGGCTTCGAGCGGTTTTTTAACTATGCCGGCACCGTCCCCAATCGCCCCTTCGATACCGGCGAAAACCGGCTGGCGCGCGCTTTCAAAACCCGCTTCCGGCGTTTCGCCCGCCCCATCGAAAATCGTTTCGCCGCGTCAGATACGCTGTTCCGCCTGTCCATGAACCGGCTGATCGTGCCGCTCTGGACGCGGTTGGTGAACTACAAGGGCAGCGCCACCCGAACGGTTGATGACCTGATCGCCTATCACCGCAGCTATCGCGCCGGAGGCGCGGCCCGCCCGCTTTTTACGTTCGTCAATCTGATGGGCGCGCACCTGCCGTACCATCCCCCACCGGAAATCCTGAATCGCATCGCGCCGGAGCTGCGCCATGATCGTCAGGCTGCCGACTTCGTGCGGCGTTTTAACGCCGACGCCGCTCGCTGGGCCAGCCCGTCCGTCCCCCCGCTGGAGGACTGGCAGCGCGAGGCGCTCATCGGCTACTACGACGCGGAAATCGCACACCAGGACGCCGATCTGGGGCGGCTGCTGCGCTATCTCGAACGATCTGGCGCGCTGGAAAATACGCTGATGATAATCCTGGCCGATCACGGCGAGGGGCATGGCGATCACGACTTTTTTGGTCACAGCTTTGTGGTGTACCAGGAACTTGTTCATGTGCCGCTTATCATCCACTACCCCAACCGCTTCCCGCCCGGCAAACGGATCGCTACTGCCGTCTCGACGCGGCGGGTTTTTCACACCGTTTTAGAGGCAGCGGGCATCCATCCTCCATTAGATGAGGCCGACCCCAACGCCGACGTGGCCGCGCTGACGCTGGCGAACGCCACCAACGGCCAGCCGGACATCGAAGGCGGCTTGGCCTTCGCGGAAGCTTTCCCGCCGCGCACTTTTCTGAATTTCATCCAGCACCGCAGCCCGGCGCTGATCGAACGGATGCGCCTGTCGCTGGTGCGGCGTGGCATTTACGACGGCGCGTACAAGCTGGCCGCCGTCGGCGGGCAGATCGAAGCCCTCTACGACGTGGCTGCCGACCCTGCCGAAAATACCAACCTGGCCGAAACCCGCGCCGACCTGGCCGCCGGGCTGCTGGACAAGCTGGCTGCCTTCGCCGCCGACCACCCGCGACCGGATGCCGCGCCTTTGAACGACCTGGACGATTCCGCACTCGACCACCTGCGTGGGCTGGGTTATGTGGAGTGAGCATGAACCAGACCGACCGCATCCACGAACTGTATCGGCGCATCAGCCAGGCGGCGCAGGACTGGCCGCCCACCACCCTCAGCCATTACGAAGGCCAGCCCTTCAAGGCGCTGATCGCCGCCATGCTCAGCGCCCAGACGCGCGAGGAACAAACGCTGGCCGCCATGAACAACCTGCTGGCGCTGGCCGATACGCCGGAAGCCATGCTGCAACTGAGCGACGAGCAGATTTTGCAGGCCGTCAGCCCGGTATCGTTTTTCCAGAACAAGGCAAAATATGTGCGAGAAATCTGTCATCGGCTGGTGACGCAGTACGGCGGCAGTGTGCCGCGCGCGCTGGACGAACTGGTGCAGTTTAAGGGCGTGGGCTGGAAGGTGGCCGTGTTAACGCTGGCCGTCGGCTACGGAATTTACGA